>CAZFPQ010000029.1:0-22440 GCA_964521065.1 uncultured Bacteroidia bacterium
ATGACATCCTCTTCCAGGTACCTGACCTGAATTCTGAGGAAAATTTTGTGGTGACCAAGGAGTTCGTGGAACAAAAACTCGGTAATATGGTCCAACGCAAAGACCTAAGCCAATACATCCTCTAGGGGATATTGTGGTGCCAGGGCTGTACTTTCTAGGACTTTAGACCTGCTAAGAGGCTGTTTGGATTTTTCCTTTACGGCCAAAACTTGTCTTTTTTGAACCTGACCGCGCCGATTTTTCTCGAAATAGCTCGCTATTCCTCAAAAAATCTGCTTGTCAGAACCAAAAAATCCAGCGTT
This sequence comes from uncultured Bacteroidia bacterium, assembly GCA_964521065.1. GTDB lineage: Bacteria > Bacteroidota > Bacteroidia > J057 > J057 > CAYVAP01. The sequence continues at coordinate 303 of CAZFPQ010000029.1, forward strand.
TGGGCTCGAAACACCAAAACCCAAACAGCCTCTAAGGCAGGGGTTGACGAGAACAGAGGAGTGTAGCTTGCCTTTTCTAAAAATTGGTTTCAGGCTAGCTTACCCCTGCGCCAAATATTCGAAGGCGCTGCGATAAGCCCCTACTTCGTCCACGTAGTCGAGGAAAGCTTGATAGAAGGGGTGAGCCCCAAGGGTAGAACTATCCCCTACCACCACCAACTTCTTGCGTGCCCGGGTCAAGGCCACATTCATCCGACGTATGTCGGAAAGGAAACCGATTTTCCCCTTGTCATTGGTCCGGACTAGGCTGATGTAGATCACCTCTCGCTCTTGCCCCTGGAAACCGTCCACGGTGTTGATGTCCACGTAATTGGCGTAGGCACTGAGCATGGGGCTCTGTAATAACTGACGTCTTAGCAGACGGACTTGTTCCTTGTAAGGAGTGACAAGGCCGACTTTGAAGTCTTGCTCTAGGGTATCCGGGGCCTCATTGCTGATCTGGTTGAAGAGCATTGCTAGGTGGAGCAGGACCAGATTGGCCTCCTCTGGGTTTCCTGTACTCAGGCTCTGAGGATTCTTTACTTCAGAAAATCCACAGCCTGCTGTATCAATGAAGGTCAACGGGGGAAACTTGGGCCCAATCAAGTGACCCTTTACCGAGGCATCGGCGATGAGTCTGTCGTGGTAAAACTGCCGTCCCGAAAAACGCATAATTTGCTCATGCATCCGGTATTGCTGCTCCAACATCACGTCTACCTGTTTCTGCTCGATTACCTGCTCAAACAAGGTATTGCTCAGACCCTGACGCCCTGCTTCTGGAGACTTTACCGTAGGTGGCAACTGGCAGTGGTCACCCGCCATGATCACCCGATTGGATCGCAGAATGGGAATCCAACAAGCAGGTTCCAGGGCTTGGGCCGCCTCATCGATGAAAACAGTATGGAACCGTTTATTGCCTAGTACCTTGGCCGCCGCACCAGTGAGGGTGCACGCAATTACCTGGGTATGGTTGACCAGTTGGTGGACGATGTAGTCTTCCAGCTTATGAGCCATGGCCTTCAGCTCACGCGCATCCCGATAGAGGTCTCGCCGTCGTTGCTGCTCCCGGGTTCCATATTTACGCTTGTGCTTAGCGGCCTGTTTGCGAGCCTCTTCAGCATCTTTTCTCATCTTGCGTAAGGCCTGATAATCAGGATGCTGCGTGATGCTTCCATCTAGGGTATGCAGCTGCAATTCTTCCTCTACGCGGGCTGGATTGCCCAGGCGTAGTACCTCTAGGCCTGCCTCAAGACAGCGCAATGTCAATAAGTCTACGGCCGTATTACTGGCGGCACAGACCAAGACTTGGTGTTCGTGTAGACAGGTTTCCTTGATGGCTTCGACCAAGGTCGTGGTCTTACCTGTACCCGGAGGCCCATGGATGATGGCTACATCTTGAGCCGTAAGAATACGTTGGATGGCCTGATTTTGCGATTTGTTGAGGCGATCTGAGGTGAGTTCGATGTTCCATTGGTGAAAATCAGGTTCCCGATCCCCAAGCAAGGTCTCACGCAATTCTACGATGCGAGCTTGGCTCTTACCAGGATCGATGACCTGACTCAGGGCCTGTTGCATCTCTTGGTAGGTCCGGTCGTCAAAATCGAGGTCTATCCCGAGCTTGCTATCCGTAGCCCAGTCGGGCAGGTATTCTGCGCTGAGCATGATGTGCATGTGGTCTTCTCGCAGGCGACTGATCACCCCGCTGATTCGGCCAGACTCTCGATCAGCGTGTTTACCAAACACCGACACCACCGAACCGACTTGGAAGGTTCCTCCTTTCTTTTTGCCCCCCTCTGGCCAATCCAAGTGAAGCACGATCCGCTCGCCTAAACCTACGCCAACGTGTCTCAACTGAACGGGATACCAAGTCAAGCCTTGTTTAACCCGATCATGTAGCGACTGCCTAAGCACCATTTTGCGGTACTGCTCTAGGTCGGCTTGGCGTTCTATTTCAAGGACTTCTTTGAGATGAGCGAGTTTCTCGCGGGAAGATTGGCTCACGATATTGGGATTGAAAAAGCCGAATGCGAAAATTAAAAGAGCGAGCAGAGCTTAGGGGAATGAAGGGCTAAAGGCGCTTAGCGGCGCTGAAACTCATCCAAACCTCGCTGAAAAAAGTCCTGATAAGCCTGGATATCCAAAGGAGGGTTATAGCCAGTAGGCGGAATCAACTCCTTGCCATTTGTATCCAATAGCACGTAAAAAGGTTGTGCATTTGATCCATAGGTTTCCACCTGGTAGTTGAGCCATTTGTCGCCTACCGTGCGCAGCTTTTTTCCATCCTTACCTTTCTCGACTTGAGGGAGTGATTCTCGATCATCGGTGTAGAGGGAGATAAGAACGTAGTGCTGACTAATGTATTCCTTTAGGCCAGGGTCGACCCAGGCATTTTTTTCTAAATAGCGACAGTTGGCACAGGTATGACCAGTAAAATCTAGGAAGACCGGCTTGTTGACTTCTTTGGCATAAGCCAATCCTTGCTCTAGGTCATAAAAAGCACAAAATCCAGTTGGGGTATCTTCGGATAGGTGACCCGAAATTTTATTGGGGTAGGTACAAATATCGGAAGTGTTAGGAGTAGCGGATCCTAGAGAGGAAAGTTGATCCGCCTGAATAAGAACGCCCATGTCTTTGGTACTGCTTGGGATGAATCCTCCTAGCATCTTGAGTGGTGCTCCCCAAAGTCCTGGTACCAGGTAAAGGACAAACCAAAAGGCTCCCATCGCCAACAAGAAACGCGGTACGGAGAGCTTTTCGACCGGTGGATCGTCATGAGGAAGGCGAATTTTGCCCAATAGATACATACCCAACATTGCGAAAATCACGATCCAAGCGCCGATAAATATTTCGCGATCTAGCAGCCCCCAGTGCATCACTAAGTCAGCTCTACTCAGATAGATGAAGGCCAAGGCAAGCTCGATCAGCCCTAAAGAAACTTTGACCGCATTGAGCCAACCCCCGCTACGAGGCATGGACTTGAGTAGGGCGGGGAAGGCCGCCAGCAATACAAATGGCAAGGCCAAAGCCGTAGAAAAGCTGAGCATGATGAGGATGGGACTAAAGAAAGAGCGCCCCATGGCGTCACCAAGCGCATAACTCACGATCGGCCCGGTACAACTGAATGACACAATGGCCAAGGCCAAGGCCATGAAGAAAATCCCCAAGAATCCGCCTCTATCGCTTTGCTTGCTCACCGCGGTACTCCAAGAGGAAGGCAGGGTGATTTCAAACATGCCCATGAAGGAGAGGGCAAAGATGAAGAGCATCGCAAAGAAAAAGAGATTAAAGGCAGGGCTGTTCGACGTTTCTTGCAAAGCGGTAGCTCCGAATACTGCTGAGATGACTACAGCCAATCCCGTGAAAATTCCAACGATAGACAGGCCATACAGCAGGGCCTTTCTAAGTCCCTCAGCCCTGGCACTGCCCTGCTTGGTGAATATAGATACCGTTAGAGGGATCATGGGGAAGATGCAGGGAGTAAAAATGGAGACTAAGCCTAGCAAAAAGCCTTTTAACATCAAGACCGCAAGGCTAGACTCTGCAAAAGAATCTTCCTTGGCTTCGCTGATGGAGGCGCTGTTAGTAGGGGAAAGTTCCTCAAAAACGTCTAGGGTCTCATTGACACAGGCCTGATCATTACAGACCTGATAAGATAGGTATCCGTCTAAGACAGGCTGATTGCCTGTGATTTTTACCGATTGAACAAACCTTACCTCTTTTTCAAATACCCTGACTTGGGTCTGGAAAATAGGATCAAATTGCAATAGGGCTTCTCCTTCTTCTTTTAAGCCTCCTACCAGAGCAACATCTTTAGACTTTCCATTTAGGTTGAAGGTAGCCGGGAGGCCAGCAGGCTCGGCTGGGGGGGTAGAAGAGTATACTTTGTAGCCTTCTTCGATATTTGCTGAAAGCACAATATCAAACGTCTCCCCAACTTGGAGCTGGGCTGTATTTACTTTTTTGACTTCCCACTTCACCGACTCCAAGAGCTGACTTCGCTCCTCCTGGCTTAATTGCTGCTTAGGAGCTCCTTTTTCCTCGTTTTTCCCTTGCTCTTCCGCTTGGGGCTCCACTCGAAGGGGGGCTTTCGGGGCTTCTACTGCTTGGGCTTGTTCTGGCTCATTTGCCGAAACTCCTTCTTCTGGTGTTGTGACTTCTGCTGGTTGGGGAGGGGCTACTTTGACTTCGATTTCCTCATCTAAGTCATAAGTCTTGGGGATACATTGAGAGGCATTGCAGACTTGGTAGCGTATGAATCCTACTAAACGTGGGTTAGGGCCGGTGATCTTTATTTTCTGGAGAAAAACGGCAGTTCCATAAAACTCGGCTAAGTCATAGCCAAATACATCGTCGAATTTCACCTTAGGTTTTAGGCCATCGCTTAGGCTCGCTACCAATTCGACGTCTTGAGATTCTTTATCAAGGTCAAATACCGCAGCATTGGCCTCTGCTTCGGGTACTTGCCCAGCTGCATAGAGGTGATAGCCAGGGTCGATCAGGGCTTCCATTCTGACCGTTATGACATCCCCGACACTGGCGGGTTCTCCGTCTAAACGATGGGAAAAGTTTGCCCCTCCACTGGGACCTTGCTGCATAAAGTCAAATTGTCCCATGACTAGCTGAGACCAGCCTGCCATCAAAATCAAAAGAATATACGCTAGGGAACGAGGTCGTTGAATCTGCATAACCGCTGAGATTACCATTGGGTGGAGCTTAACAAGGAGCGAGTAGGGAAGCTAAAAATACACTGCAATCCTCACTCTTCAAGTCTTGTATATCCCTGCTGCTAACTTAATCCTGCTCTACACATCAATAAGTAGCATTAGAGCTTGAATCTATGTACCAAAAAACTAGGGCAAGGGTTTTGTTTCTTAGATCCGAAACGCTTTGCTGTCAAGGATTTGACGTCAGCTTGCTTGGATGCAAATATACATGAATTTTGTGGCCCTGACTTAGCTTGTATCCTCCAAACAAAGTTGGGAACCGCTGAACTAATTTTGGGAAGTCGCCGTGTGGATCGATTACGACTTGAGGGGGATTCTCACCGAAGGCGCTGAAAACCTCTCGATCGTGAAAAGCCGAGACCTTATCTTCGGTATGGTGCCCAGGGAGGCTGGTAAACCGATGATAAGCCATTCGATAATCGACAAAGGGGTAGGGACAATAGGTATCTAAATCTTGATACCATTTCGGTTGGTGATCCATGATCCAAAAGGGTCCTTCCCCTGCCAGTTGGACCAAAGAATGGGGAGGAGGGGAATTTTGAGGTTCCCACGGCATAGATTGATTTCCTTGGGCAGAAGCATCTATGGGGAGAGAGGGTAACCAAACCCTAGAATAGCTAAAGATGACCCCGGCAACCGCGGTTATCAGCCAGGCCCAGCGCAGGATACGTGGCCACTTCAAGGAAAGTGGGCGAGCTGCATAAAAGGCGATGGGAGGAACCAGCAGCATTAAGTCTGCATAGTCAATGCGTCGATACTTGGAGATGAGCATGATCAGACCAAAGATTAACCAATTTGCCATCACAGTTTCCAGAGATCGAATTCGGGCCACATAAGAGAAAAACCTCGCTCGATAATGGAAAAAGCCGATTCCTGTTAGCAACAAGATGGCCCCCCATGAAAAAGAGATCCTCATAAGGGTTTGGGAACTTTGCAGACCATAGAACTTAGTCCCCGCTAGGCCAATCCTTTGCCAATAGTACAAGAAGCCGGTCTCGTAAAATTCTTGGAGGTTGCCTCGGGCATAGAGGATGCCAAGGGTGAGAATCACCGCAACTATAACTCCTCCGATCATAGAGCTGAATTCGTCTACCCGAAAGGTGCGTAGAATGAGATAGGCCAAGAGTAGCGCACCCAAGAGAAAGAGTACCTTGTATGAGATGAGTAGGGCAAGTCCCATACTTAGACCTGAGCGATACAGCCTTTCTATTGCTGCGCCTCGGCCTTCGGTACTTTGGAGTAGGCCATCAAAGGCCCACAGAATGGGGAGCAAAGCAAGCAGCTCGGCACTTAGCTCTTGTTCATATCCTGGCAAGCACATCAAACCCACCGCCAAAGCGGCAGGTAGTCCTTCAAACCTCTTGGTAATTTTGGCCTTGGACAGCATGCCATTGAAATACACGGCAATCAGGTAGATCCACAAGATGGTAAAGACCCGAAGCCCCCAGATAGCCCCTCGCCCAAAGAGGGCATAAAAGCCTTCGTAAATCCAGATTGTTACCGGAGGTCCTGCGAACCAGGCATCCTCATAAAGGGTCCCTCCTTCCCAAGCTTGTATCGCCGTAAGTAAATACTGAGCCTCACTGTCGATAGTCAAATCACCCCATAGAATAGGGAGCCTAAGGACTAGGATGAGGCCCAAAAGCAAAAGGTGGAGAGAGGGAGGAGTTTGTACGAGGTAACGAAGCACCTAAATGAGGATAAGTGGGATAATTAATTTTGAGTTTCCGTCGCGGGGCTGAGCCAACGGAGGTAGAGGTTTTCTTTTTTCTTGCTAATCCGCTCTTCGCGAGTGAGGTTGGCTCGCACGGGATGGTAAAGTTGTTGGTAACTGAGGTCCAGTTTCATCAGGCCACCTGCTCTGAATATGGTCAAGGGAACCTGGGTGCCTGGCTTTAAGTCTTTCAGGTATTCCTCAAAATCCACCTTCAAAGCAGAATTGCCATCTACTTCTAGGAGCAAGTCATTTACGTCAAGTCCTGCGGCAAAGGCATCACTGCCTGGGTGAACCCGGCGTATGAGAATACCTTGGTTCAGCTTGTCGCTAGAGGTAATGCCCCATTGACGGAGGCCTTTTTGAGAAGATGGGTCCAAGCTCAGGGTCAAGCCAAAAGGCTCAAGTAATTCATCATATGGGACGGACTCTGTCCCCGCCACATAACGACTGAAAAAATCCTGCCAAGAATCTCCAGTCAGTTCTTCCAATCCTTTTTGGATACCATTTTCTGGTACCCCCTGATCTTGAGCATAATAGGTTTTGTACAAAAGCCGGAAAAGGTCATCCATGTTTTGTTCTCCTTTGCTCCGTCTAATGAGCTCGGCATCTATCATCATGCCTCCCCTCACCCCGAGGGTGTAGTAGGAAATCCGGTGGTTGGGATGTTCATAAGGAGTACGAGCAAGCCAACTGTTGAAGCTGGCGGCTTCGGGCGATACAATTTGGGCTGCATAGTCATTCTCCAAACTTTGGATGGTACCAGCCATGCTTTGCCAAAAGCGGTCTTCTTCAATCAAACCAGAGCGGACCAACGTCAAGTCCGCGTAGTAGTCTGTAACTCCCTCTGTGAACCAATGCAAGCGGGTATATTGGGGCTGGGAGTAATCATAAGGCCAAAGGGCAGCCGGACGAATACGTTTTACGTTCCAGGCATGCATAAATTCATGTGCCGTAATACCTGCCAACCCTGACAGAGCTTGTCGTTTTGATTGGGAAACGGTGGCGGGTAAAGCGAAGCTTGCTGAGTTGCTGTGCTCCACGGCATGGCGCATGTTGAAAGGCAAGAGACGGTAAATGAAGTGGTAAGAGGAAAAAGGAAATCCTCTGAATATGGCTCCTTGCTCCTTTACAATCGCCCTTACCATGTCGATGATATATGCATCTAGTTCCTCATCTCCTCCATATTCCCCCTGAAAATGTAGGTGGAAATCTGTCCCCCCTTCTTTAAAATGAAGTTGCTTAATCTGTGGAGCAAACACTGTGGGGCAATCCACGAACTCATGATAGCTAGAGGCCGTAAAGTGTCCTTTTTCTTCACTGGATTGTAGGGCGGTAGCAATGGCCCAGTCTTCAGGCAAGTCAGGTACTTCTAAATGGACAGCTCCATCGTAATTGCCTGGTACGTAGGCAAAGAGGTTGACGGGGTTGAAATAGATCTCTTCTGCAGAATAATAGCTGGAGCCAGCGTCTTGGTTATTGGCCAAATAGCGATAAGTCGCTTTTATTTTGCTGGGTTCTGCTAGATAGGAAACTCGCCAAGTGGCTTTGTCAATTTTTTGGACGGCCAAAGGATTGCCTTCGGGGTCAAATGCTTCAAAATGCGAAACTGCACCTGCATAATCCTGGGTAATATAGCGGCCAGGACGCCAAACAGGTATGGCAAAATCAGTATGGGTATCGGTTTGGGGATCAACAGAAACCTCTACCAACAAAGTGTGTGTATTGGGTGATAGCCATTTGAGGCAGTATTGATAATCTTGGGCCCACATGGTCAATGGAAACCACGCGAATAATAAAATCAGGAGGCTACTTAATCTTTTCATGCAAAATCTCTTCCAGTGCAAAATTAGCTTCGGCGAAAATAAGCATTCATGACAGCAAATCAGAAAGCTATCCGCCATCTGGCTTGGCTAGTAGCCATCTGGGCCATTTGGCTAGGCGTCCACTTGAGCTATACCCTGTATCGGGGCCTTCAAGAATTTGATGGACAAGCCAGATGGGGACTGGTAATGGGTAACCAAGTACTACCAGGTGGTCATGTCTCTACTCACTTACAGGAACGACTGGACTGTGCCCTGGAGTTATATCGGCATGGACAAGTAAAAGCCTTGTTGCTAAGTGGAGGTATTGGCGTAGAAGGAGAAAATGAAGCCAGGGCCATGGCCAGATACCTACAAACACAAGGAATACCAGATTCTGTACTTTTTCAAGACTCTACTGGGAGAAGTACCTATTCCAGTGCCCTATATGCCCAAGAGATCTTAGACTTAGATTCTCCTTTGGTGCTTGTTTCCCACCCTTATCACCTTTTGCGCTGCGAATTGGCGATGAAGCGAGTGGGTTTTCGAGAAGTAGCAAGCGCCGCTCCGGCATTTACTTGGAGTTTTCGTCAAGTATGGGGACTCTTGAGAGAGTGGCCGGCGTATTATTATTACCTACTTCGGCCTTGGCCTACCAAGAGGCAAGCACAATGACCACCACGGTAACGGCTTGCACCAATAGACCAGTCCCAAAGCCTTGTAAGACTCGGCGGACCTTGATGCCATGTGCACGGTTGCGGTAGCCTTCAGCGTAATATTGATTCTTGTAGTATGCCTCCACATTGGGAATATCTCCTGAATCGATATTGGGAGGAATAGCGGCGATGATGATGCCGGCAGGAGTACCTAGAAAGAGGCCGAGGTAAGGGAAAAAACAAGTGGCTGCCGCTGTTCCCCAAAATGCGCCCATGGCATCGAAATACTGATCAGCATCTTGGCGTCCAAGAGTTACCCAATACTCAATGGAGTCCATGGGGACAGCATCGGTAGCCACAATCATACCTGGACGGAGGCTGCTGTCTGGAGTAAGTATCACGGAACTTGGCTTTACCGCAAAAGATTGCTTCATCCCTGACTCGAAGATCACCAACTCTACTTCCCGCAGGCGCATTCTTTCGCTCTTTGTTTCACCGACAGGAATATAGCGGAGATGCCAAGTCCCCACGCGGGTAACATCTCCCCTGAGACTTTCTCCTTCAAAGGGGATGATGATATCTTGTCCAAATAAAGTGGATCTACATACCAAGCCCAACATCATCAAAAACCCTAGGAAATGGCGAGCTGACATATCAAATGGAAATTTGGTAGAATCAAAGTAGGGTAAAGCAGCAAGAGGGTTTTGTTCTCTGAGAGGCTGCTTGGGTTTTGGTCTTAAACTCAACACTCAAACGAGAAAAGTACCCATCCTGCTGCTCCAAGGATAAATAAATTCTACCTAAGAAACGCCTAAGCCCCAGCTTTTTCCTCATATTTCAAGCCCTCATTCAAAAAAGCGATGAAAGGTTGCAAGGTGGCAAACCCATCGGCTACTTGCCCTGCAAAGTCTGCTTCAAGGGCTTCCGCTTCGTTGAATTCGCGGGTGAAGGTAAAGCTTTTCATGCGGAGCAAATCAATGTCTGGATGGTCTTTTTCAAAGCCTTTGGGGGCAGTCTTTAGCGACTCCCCACGCATTTCTCCAAAGTAGTCTTTGAACTCCTCATCGGCCATGATCTCCCGCAGGCGTGGGGCATTTAGGTCGATTTGCTGGCGGATCAGCTTGAGTTGAGGAGATGGTGGCATATAAACCCCTCCCCCTATGAAAATAGACTCAGGCTGGATGTTGATGTAATAGCCAGCTAGATTACTCTTTTTGCCTCCTTCCACGATCCAAGCCCCAAAATTGGTCTTGTATGGGTCTTTGTTTTTCGAAAATCGGATGTCCCGATTGATGCGAAATAGGGTCTTTTTGGCCTCTAAGCCCCGGACACCTGGCTCGAAACCCATCATGTCTTCTAGGATGCGGTCAACCAAGGCGATCACATTGTTCCGAGCTGCTTGGTAGCGACTTCGGTTTTCGTCAAACCAATCTTTGACATTGTGTTCACGAAGTTCTCGCAAGAATTCTAGGGTCGATGCTTGTAGCATGGATGAATATTGATTAATGAGTTTCTGGCAAAAAAAAATGATAGGAAGAAGACAGACCATGTAGGGATATCCCCAATAGCCCGCTTTCATGACCATCATCTTTCAAACGCAGATGAATGTGGGGTGTTAGGGTAAATATAAACTCTCATGCCACAGAAAGCGAGTTAGGACCCCCGCGAAACTGAGCAATGCCCCCATTTTTACACCTGGAGTTTCAAATGTCTGGCTATCCTCGCGTCAAGCGGGGGAAGACCTCTTTGGCGTTTGCGTTGGTGACTTCCGCCACCTCCTCATAGCTGATTTCCTTCAGCTCTGCAATTTTACTAGCGACGTAGCGAAGGTAGCTGCTCTCATTGCGGCGAGGTTTGTCTTTACGGTGAGGCACAGGAGGCAGGTATGGGCTATCCGTTTCTAGTACTAAGCGTTCCAGGGGAAGCGCTTGTACCACGGCCTGTACGTCTTTGCGATAGGTCACGATGCCCCCGATTCCCAACCAAAAATGTTCAAAACCTAGGATGCGTTCAGCTTGCTCTGCATTGCCATCAAAGCAGTGAAATATACCGCGAAGCTTGCTTCCTTCTAGGTTGGCCTCAATCAGGTCTGCGGTAGGATCAATGGCATCTCGGGCATGGAGAATAATTGGAAGCTCATATTGCTTGGCCCAATCAACCTGAATCTGTAATGCGGCTTTTTGACGCCCTAGCGTGCTTTTGTCCCAATACAAGTCCAAACCCGTTTCTCCAATTGCGACAAAGGCCTCAGGAGCGGCATCTAAATGGGCTTTGAGCTCCGTGAGCTGACCTTCAAAATGTTCTTCTACGTGGCAAGGGTGAAGGCCTATGGCCGGGAAGAAAAAATCGGGATGCATTTCCGCCAGCCTCCGCATGGGCTCCACCGAAGGACCGTCGATATTGGGCAATACCACGGCCTGATTTATCTCCTGTGCCCGAGTAATGACAGATGCTTGATCTTGGTCGAATTGAGGAGCATATAGGTGGGCATGGGTATCTATGAGAAGGGCCATTCAGGGATGGGTTGGGATCAGGTGGGAGAAGAGAAGTTTTTTTGGCGAGTGGTAGTGGGAAAGAACCGATGGAAAAGGCATCGTCTGTAAAAGTAGGTAAGGACCTTTCAGCCTGCAAGGTGCTTTGGTGACCTTTTGCGTCAAGTGCGTACTTGGATAGAGGAAGGGGGATAGGGAAATGGGGCGTGATGCTGGGTTTATGGATCCTTTGAGTATCTCTCTCATCCCAGTTTTAGCCCAAATCCTTATTGCTCTTGTGCCTCTAAAGCCGACTCATGAGGTCATCTTTTTTAGACTCATACTCCAACAAGGAAAGTTTGCCGTCTTGATACCGGTCATAGAGCATGTCTATGGTACGCATGATTTCATCTCGGAGATTGAGCCAGTCTAGTTCCGTATTGGAATAGCCTTCGTAGGCTTTTTCGACGAGCTTCTTCGCTTTGGGGTCCCAGGTTCCTATGCGGTCAAATAAGCGCTTGAGGGTGGTAGCCACTTGTTCATTTTTCACTGAAAAGGTGTGGGGAACGAATTGCCCTTGTTGGTTGGCAAATACCGTCAACTTGCTGCCTTTTACCTGGACTTCTTTGACGTCTTCCAACAAAAAGGATCCTTGCTCATAATAGCAATGATCTTTGGTCAGCATCACGACGCCATCAGAGAGAAAGCCCGAAAACTGGTGCATGGCTAGCACATCATTAGGACTAGAGATCCGCTTATCTTTGATCAGGACCTTCCCCAGCTTGACCGCAGGTAAGTTAGGAAACTTATAAAGGCCATTCTTTTCGTCTTGGGGAAACTTCTCTTTTAGGAATTCGCCGTACATGGAGAGAGTGAGATATTGAGAGTTGGAGATGCAGGAAGTTTGGGATTTTCAGAATACTCAACCCCTAGCACTCGAAGATACGGCTAAATGCTGAGATCGTGAGGCGATGGACACATGGGGGCAATTCACGTTGTTAAATCCTGGTCAACGGACAACATGTTGAATGGCATCCTGACGCCAAGTCAAGCAAGGTCAAACTCCTCAGAAGTTATGCGATAGAGTACATGCCGCTCCAATGGATGACCAGGGGTTAGCTTAGGATGATCAAACTCCCCGATGTGCCTCATGCCTATGCGTTGCATGACCCGTTCGGAGCGACGATTGCTGGTGGCTGTGAAAGAGTAGACTTCAGGCGCAGCCAACTCGGTAAATGCCAACTCCAAGCAAGCTATAGCCCCTTCGGTGGCGTAGCCATGTCCCCAAGCAGAGCGCTTGAATCTCCATCCAATTTCAATTCCAGGAGCAAAGTCTACCTCAATATCTAGGGGAATGAGGCCGATAAAGCCGATAAAGTCCTGGGTTTTGGCCACTTCTACAGCGTAAAAAGTATAGCCTACGTTTTCATAAATTTCTTGAAAGCGCCGAATGCCTCGGTCGGACTCTTCTTTGGTGAGCACCGAGGGGAAATGAGCGCGCACTTCTGGATCAGCATTCAGGTCTGCAAAAGGAAGAGAGTCTGCGTCGCTCCAATTTCTGAATCGCAGCCGTGCGGACTGAGGGAAAGGGTAGTTTGGCATAATGGAAGGGATCAGCCTTGTTCAAGTAGCTAATAAGGTGATGGGTATTACGGTGAGGCAGGACCAATGGTTTGACACATATGCAGCTTTCCCTTCCTATGTTCGGGCCATGAAAACGAAAGACTAATCCACCCAATCCGGATTGCTTAGGACTACTCCTTCTTCAAGTGCTTGCATATACACCGCTTTGGAGGGCCTAGGCCGGATTCGGTAGCGGGTGGGCAAGCCGGTTTCCCTGAAAAAATCATCAGGCGTTCTGGTTTTAGGTAAGAAATCTTCAGTAGCTAGCCGGATGCTATCTAACCGTGCCCGTAAATCGTTCAACGTCTCTTCGTGCTCAGGCTGACCTGCTAGGTTGTTGAGTTCATAAGGGTCGGCCAGTACGTCATAGAGTTCCTCCTCTGGTCGAGGTACGTCAAAACACCAGCTTTGTGCAGGATTGAGCTTGCCTCTGGCGAATTCTGCCTTCATGCTCTGCCAGCTTAGGTCGCGGATGATGTCAGCAGAGGGCGTATTGGGCAGGTCTGGGTAGAAGTTTTTGATGTATTTATATCGCTCCGTGCGGACGGCCCGGGTATAATCTTCAAAATCGTGAAAATGATCCTCTGCATAGATCTCTCTCCGGATAGGAGTAGCCTCCTCTTCTAAGAGAGGAAGAAAACTTTTGCCATTGAACTCCGAGAGAGGGGCAAGCCCGGCCACCTGCATGAAGGAAGGGGCAATGTCCACCGAGCTGACTAGATAATGGCTGCTACTTCCTGGGGCTACTTTGGTCGGCCATCTCAGGATCCAAGGAGTTTTGATGCCTCCATCGTAGAGGGTGGTTTTATCCCTGGGAAAGGCCCTGCCGTTGTCAGAAATGAAAAGGACCAAGGTTTGCTCTGCAATTCCCTGTGCTTCAAGTTCTGCCATGACTTCACCTACGTAGCGATCTAATCGCATGATTTCATCATAATAGAGGGCGAAGTCTTTTTTTACAGAATCCGTTTCTGGCATGTAGGGAGGCACATGAACCTGATTGCTGGGGTGGGGATCATCGCTGGTCTCTTCGTAAAATGGACGGTGGGCGTCAAAGGATGCCAGCCAGGCAAATAATGGCTGATCTTTGGGTCTTTCCCGTAAAAGCCGAATCCAGTCATCACATCCGCTTCCATCTCCCACCAATCTGCGGTCGATGCCTATGGGGGCATCTTTCCATTGCATTTCATAGAGCAGGTCAAAGTCGGGCCGTACGGCGTCCCCCATGTGGTATTTTCCCGCTAACCCCGTCCAGTAACCTGCTTTTTTCAGTTCCCGGACAAAGGAGGGCTTGTCCGCCGGTAAAGGCCAGGACAACTGCTCAGCGTCTGTGTTGTGGGGATACAAACCCGAAAGGATGCTGGTCCTACTCGGACTACAAGAACTGGTGGTGAGAAAAGCCTGGTCAAAACGCATCCCCTCTGCCGCTAGCTGATCTAGGTTGGGGGTGCTGATTTGCTTGTTGCCATAGATTCCTAGGTCATCCCAGCCGACATCGTCTGCGATGATAAAAACGATATGGGGCTGTGAGGGTGGCGGTACATCCTCGCTAGGGCTCTTTTCATTATCCTGACAAGACCAGGACACGGCAAGCAAAATGCATAAAGGCAGGAGGCGAAGCAGGGAGGGCATAATGGAAATTGAGTTTGAAGGCGCTGAAAGAAGTTACACCTTTTTTGCCCTACCCAGGCTTGCTCAGGCAGACAACATCAGCTAGGACCATACTTTCAATCATATGTCTTAGCTCATGGCCCAATGAGCTTGGCGCTGCCCATCTTTAATGAGGCCTTTTCAAGTTCGTTTTCACTCTGAACCAGGAGAAATCAACCCCAACTTGTTGCCAGCAACGTCCTCAAACCATGCAAACTGGCGCCCATCTGCTAGGTTCAAAGGCCCCACAAACCTTTTGCCCCCATGGGATTCGATGGCGGCAAGGTCTGCTTCCAAGGTGTCGGTTTCAATGTAGACCGTGACATAGTTTTGAGGGTCATTGGGTCCCAGCTTGTTAAGGTGCCCTGTAAGGCTGCTTGGATCTCCAGTATCGATAGAGGCCGAATTTCCCGTGGGATTGATTTCCCAACCAAAAACCTGCTGATAGAATTGGCTGGTTCCTGGGATGTCCTGGCAACCAATTTCGAAGTGGACCACAGTCTTTTTCATAGTGAATGAGATGTAAGTAGGTGGACAGAAGAAAAATAACAATCGAGGTATGGCCTACGGAGCGATGCTTATCAGAATGAATAATGGCCACCCCTTAACCCACAAATACTTCTCAGGTTCCTGCAAAGCTTTCTTCATGGTTCTGTCTAAAAGGCAGAACCAGGGTGAAGGTTGAGCCTTTGCCTTCTTCGCTTTCTACCTCTATGCGTCCTTGGTGTTGTTCAATGATGCCAAAGCTAATGGCCAGTCCCAAGCCTGTTCCTTTTCCTACGTCTTTGGTGGTATAAAAGGGCTCAAATATTCGGCCTTTGTTCTGTGAGGGGATTCCCACCCCGCTATCCGTAATGCTGATGCGGATACAATCTCGGTGATCGGCCAGGCAATTCTGAGCCATCCATGTTTTAATGGAAATCTGCCCCTTGGCTCCACTCGCAGATTTTTGCTCATCGACTGCGTGGATGGCATTGGAAAGGATGTTCATGAATACCTGATTTAGTTTGCCTGGTAGGCATTCTACCACAGGGATATCTGCGTAGTCGCGCTTGACCTCAATCTTGTCCTTCAGCTTGTTGTTGAGGAGGGTGAGGGTACTCTCTAGGCCAGCGTGGATGTCGACCAATTTGAAGTCATCTTTCTCAGTACGGGAGAAAATCTTTAGGCCATCTACGATGTGTTTGGTTCTTTGGGCTCCTTCTTCGATTCCATTGAGTAGCATCTCCATTTCGTCGAATAGAAAGTCCGCTTCAATCTCCTCCGCGAATTGATGGATTTTCAGAATCGCAACCTTGAGGTTGCCCTCCTCTTCTTCTAATTGGCGAATCTTAACAAACAGATCCCTGATATCTCCGAAATCTCGCTTCAGAGGTCCTACGTTGTTTTTGACGTAGTTGATGGGATTGTTGATTTCATGGGCAATTCCAGCGGTGAGCTGTCCCAAGGAAGCCATCTTTTCGGACTCAACTAATTGGGCTTGAGTGGATTTGAGCTGATCCATGGCCTCATTGAGAGCTTTGTTACGGTCTTCTAGCAAGGTTGCTTGTTGAGCCACGGCTTCCTTTTGCCGCTTGAGCGCTACCGTGGTCTTGATGATTTCTTTGTGCTGTTCCCAAATCTCGGTGGTTCGTTCGTAGACCAGTCGCTCTAGGTGCTCATTTTTAAGGTGAAGGCGGTGGGTGTTGAGCTTGACGGTGGCGTAAATCAAGAAGGCGGCCAAAACGCCGTACATCACAAAGGCCCATGCCCGGCGGTACCAAGGTGGCGAAATGGCAAAGGTAAAACGGGCCGCTGCACTGGGCTGTTGGTTGAGGGCGCTGGCCTGAACCTCAAATACGTAGTCGCCAGGGGGAAGGAGGGTGTAATCCTTTTTGCGCTCCTCTGTCCATGAAGACCACTCATCTTCCCAGCCCTCCAAGCGATAGCGGTATTGAACCGTTTTTTCTTGGGAATAATAAGGGGCGGCATAGAAAAAGGTAAGCGAGTTGTTTTCTGCATCAAGGTGGGGCGATAACCTAGGTCCCCGGACGAGGGAGCGCGTGCCTCCATATAGCAGAGAGTCTTTTCCTAAGGTAACTTTTCGAATCAGTGGGGGAGGCAATTCTAGGCCAGGTCGTTGATATTCGGTATCGTAACAATATAGGCCTTCTGGGGTGCCAATCCAGGTGAGTCCCTCTGGCTCAATGTAGACCTTGCCCCAGATTTCTACATCAGCCAACTCGGAGAGCATCAGAGAGTCTCGGGCATAGGTAAGGGGCTCATCTTGAGGGAGCAAAACTTCTACCCAGCGGCGCTGGTTGCGAAAACGCTCCACCCAGAGACGCCCTTGTTGGTCCTCGACCAAGTACCCAATCCCAGTTTCTCCATCCCCCAGCATTTGATTCAATTGAGTCAGGGGCTGAAAGTCCTGCTCAGGGGTGATGCTGAAAATTCCATGATCGGTCACCAGAGCCACTTTTCCTTCTACCAGATAAGGATTTTGAACCCTCGGAAGCTGGCTGCTGTCATAGCGTTGGAGCACCTGATAAGTACCCTCCGAGTTGGGGGCCATGGCGACCATGCGCAGGCTTCGCTGGTCCTCGGGTGTCAGCCATAGGACCCCCGTGTCATCCATTACCATGCTGGCCACTCGGAAGTTTAGCTTAGGTATCTCATCGCTGACTTCCCAACGATCGCGCTTGCGTCGAATCATCTGTGGCCCCACGCTAGCTGATAAGGCTATGGCTCCTTCCTGAAGCGCTGGGCTCGTGGTGACACTGAGATATAGGTCTTCATCAAATAGGATTTCACCACGCCCATTGATGATCTCGTAGATCCCACGAATCGTGTGTACCAAGAGGCGATTTCGCCCCCGACTGGGGACCTGATAAAATTGCCAGGTCTCTTCTTCTAAGCCTCGGACAGGAACAAAGCGATTTTTTTGCAAGCGAAATACCCCGAGCGGTGTTCCTGCGTAGAGTTGCCCTTGATGGCGGACGGTAGCGAAAACAATCCCTGGTAAGCCTGCTTCTTCCGCGTAGTGACTCAGAGGAGAGGCCACCTCAATGCGGGTAATGCCGCGTGAAACCATCAGCCAAAGCGAGCGTTGTTGGTCTTGAAAACTACCCAGAATGATGTTGTCTAACAAGCCTGCTTCCTCGTGATAGCGACGGACCAACTTTCCCGAGGGACTGAGTTCAAACGCTCCTCTCTTGAAGGTGCTGACCAGTAGGTTGCCATTGTGCAAACGGATCAAGTCGCTAAAAACACCCGCTGCTAGCTCGCGGTCTATGTCGGTTACCCAAGGGTGGAGGGATACAGAGTCTTGATGGTACTGAAGCAGGTAAAAACCTTCTTGGTAGGCCCGTAGAAGCGTTTGACTGGGGCCCAAACTTACGGTGGCCACTGGCATCTTACCAATCAAGGCCTCACCGCCAGGCACGGGCCTAAACCGACCTCGACTGAGCTTGAGTAAGCCCTCATTGAGGGGGGCCGCATGCAAATACCCCTCGATGAGGTGCAGCATCACATTCTCTGACAAATAGCTAAGGTCAAAGCTAATAAGGGTATCGGGGGTGTAATAATAGAGCTTCCGCGTTTCCAGTACCTGGAAATAGGCACCTTGTGGGGTACCGATGGCGCGCACTAGGCCTGAAAAATGGCGTTCGGATTCGGGGACCTTGTTCAGCAAACTCTGAAATATCTGCTTGCCATTAGAGTCTGCTTTGAGGTAGCCAAAGTCGCCGGCTGCTCCGGCATAAACGCGTCCCGCGCTATCCACTACTAGAGAGCGTACGGTGGCGTGATTAGGAGTCGGGATCAAGCGCCAGTTGGCTCCGTCATATTCCAGAATACCCCAGTAATTACCAAAATACATCACCCCTCGCTGATCTTGCACCGCCACGTAGTTGGCTGAGCTGGCCTTAAACTCCCTGGGCAAGTAGTTGCGAATGTAGGGGTAGCCCGCCGACTGTGCCCTTAGGCTAGAGCCTAGAGTAGAGAGCAGCAATAGGGTTAGCACGGGTAAAAGTCTTCGCATAGAACTGAATATACGAATTGATCGGTTTTTGGGATAGGGATAAATGTTGCGAAAGCCAAGCATCCCTTCAAGCAAAGACCCGCTTCAACCTTTTAGGGTTGATTCTACAGATAAAACTCAGGCCAGTTAATTTGGTTTTTCTCTATTTTTTCATGGATGTCCAATCTCCACAATCAATGGCTAACATGTCTTCTGCTACCCATTCTCCGCGTTTGAGGAATCCCCGCTCAAGGTGGTGGTTAAATTGGAATCCATTGTTCGTCAGTACTTTACGGCTGGCCTGATTCCAGGTTGCATGGGCCGCCTCGATGCGGCTTGCGTTCAGCTCCTGGAATCCAAACTCCAGAATCCTTGCTACGGCCTCGGTCATGATCCCTTTCCCTTGATGAGCAGGGTGGGTCCAGAAACCAATGTTCCACACTGAGGTCCGATCGGTTTTTCTGATGCTGATTCGGCCTCGTAGTTCTTGGGTAGAACGATCCTCGATCATAAAACTATAGCCCTTTCCTTGTTTCCAGGCTTCTAACGTGTGCTGAAAGGGTGCCTCCATCTCATCAAGATTGGCGGGAGCTTCCCAAGGCATACCCTCATTGAATCCCGCAAATCGGGTGGCAGAGAAGGTAAAGGGGATGCTTTCCCGGTCAGGAATCTTCAACCTGAATCGGGCACTCGTCAGCTCGTGGGTAGTGGGAATGAGGGAGGACATAAGTGAAAAAAACGAGTGCTTTCGGGGCAAAGTTTTATCTGGTCGATTATTTCATCCCGCAAGCAACTAGGTCTAGTCTCGTACGGGTGGAAACCCCTTATTCGATGGCTTGACCAAGGGAATCTATAGGTAAATCCTGTCCTAAAAATGCTTCTATGGCCTCAATGTACACCTCTTTTTGTTCCCACCAAATCTCATGGCCCGCGCCTTCGATTAGCTGATACCTTCCATGCGGGTAAAGGTCTGCGTACTCGTACGCCATAGAATAGGAATGGTATTCGCATTGACCTTGTAAGACCAGGGTAGGAGCCATTATTTGGGCGAGCTGATCTCGAATCTCAGGTTGATCCCCCGTATTGGTGGCCAAATAGGCATATAGACCTCCGCCGCCTTCCTCTGGCAATACCTTAGCTGGATCACATACCATGCCTTTGGTAAATTTGGTCGCTAAGGTGTTCAGCATACGGTCCATTTGCCGATCAGAAACCAGTTTGCGATCCAATATTAAGGCTCCCATGGTGGCTACGATGGCCTTGGGTTTGAGGGAAGTGCGGTTCACATCCTTGACAAAGTTGTATGGCTCGATAAACCGAAGGCTATCTGGGGTGGGATATAGGGAATCTAGGTTGGCGTATTGACCATCAATGGTACGATAGGGTAACAGCCTCCCTGGTGAACTGAATATCAGCTTTGCAACGTCTTCTGGGTATCGCGCAGAGTAATGAGCTGCGATGACACTGCCAAAAGATTGCCCCATCAACACCACTTGCTTGGCTCCAATCTGGGTGTGGATGATTTCGTGGAGATCTTGGAGGTGCTTTTCAAAGCTGACATCTGAGTAGCGCGGCATGCGATCGGAGAGCCCAGATCCTCGCTGATCATACAAATAGACTTCATAGCCAAGAGGAGTAAGTGCCTCTAGGGTTTGGATCATGCTAGAGTGGACATAGCCTCCTGGTCCACCATGCAGGAATATGAGGGTCCCTTCCTGTGACTGGGTTGCCTCTAGGTGGGTGTAAGCGATGCGGAAGTCGGCCGCCATGTCCCAGTATTGGGTACTTGGCCGTGGGGAAATAGGCGATACCTTTTCTGGTTCTGGAATCAGCACCAAGGTGGTAAAAATGAGTAGGACAACTCCTAAGCCGATGCTCAGCCACCGGAAAATCTTTTTTACCGTTTTCATGGATGATTTTTGGCGGTTAGATGCAGGAGAAAACCAATGGGTTACAAAAAGGCTGAATGTGAGTACTTTCAGAGGCGCTTACCTTCAAAAATACTTTGGTCAAAAGCGACTAGAGTCCAATCATTGGCAAAGGACAGGTTTGGGAGAGAGGGGAGAACAGCTGGCTCTGGCTCTGGAATGCCGCAAACTCTTACGGTACCATCTTCGAATTCGATGATGAGGTCTGACAAGGCTGATTCGCCATTGAGCAGCGTGGTATGAAGCAGAGAGAGTTTGGTGACTGTCTGCCCCATTTTTCCTTTCCAAGCTTCCTCTTGGTGGGCGGGTACAATTTTGGTAACTATATCTTTCAGCAGGGCGCGTTGATCTCCAGTTCGGATTCGGAACCTGGTATTCATGTTCTCTCCTTCTTCCCAAACCCAATTCAGCCATTTGTCCTGGCCAAAATGGATTAAGACGGCTTGATCGCATAAGTGAAAGGCTTCAAACGCGGGAAACTCCTTTCCGTAATTCACCAAGGCATAATAAACTCCATGAACGACCTCTCCGATAAAGTCTGTAACTTGAAATGAAGGCTTAGTTGAGGGAAGGTTTTCGGTGAGTTGAGAGCTTCCTTTGGCCTGTGGGGCATGTTGATCCCTGCGCTTCGCTCCCTGATTAACCACATCCATTGGTTCTGGTCCCCGCTTTAAAGGAACGCTAGGGGAACCTTTAAGGAGGGAGAGGATAATTAGGAAAAGTAGAACGCCAATCACCAATATTTTCATAGACACTAAGTTTATCTGAGCCTCATATGAAGGATCAGGTAAAGCGTTTGGCGTTGTAAATGGGGGGTGAAAAGCAGGAATTACAAGGCGATATCAACCTAGAGAGGCCACGCAATGGGCTTAGTTAGGATCTTTTCCTCCTCTTTTCTTTTAGAAAAATGTCAAAGTTTACCAGTAAGCCGTCGCCCTCTTCCTCAGGTACAAGGTCTAAGATTCGCAACTGAGCTTTTTTCAGGGAAGCCCATGGATCCTTTTCGATGTGTGGATCCCCTTTAAAGTAGACCTGCGAAATCAAGTCTCTGTAATTAGGAGCGGAAACCCGAAAATGGACATGGGCGGGACGTAGCTGCCCTTCATTGAGGTATTTTCCTGGCAAAATGGTCTTAAATGAATATTTGCCCGTCTCATCAGTGACCCAGTGGGCACGATGAAAAAAAGCACTGGTGGAGTTGTCATACCGCCCATTGGTGTCACAGTGCCAGATCTCGACCACAGCGTCTTTGAGTGTAGTGACACAGTCTGAACCCAAAACGCTGCCTTGGATTTGAATGTGGGTGCCTTTCATGCCAGACATAATCAGGTCTGATCGGAGCGGGGCATCTGGGCGGTAAAAGGGCCCAAGGATATCATGGGTCGTGTCACAGGCCCCTTTGTACCTTCCATCAGCTAGCTTGATCAAGGAGCCAAATGTAGACAGACTTAAGGCACTGAGGGTAGAAGCGATTAAGAAGCGTTTTCTGTTCATGGCTTGCACGAATTTGACTACTTGGACAGAAGCAATCGGG
>CAZFPQ010000029.1:22540-40951 GCA_964521065.1 uncultured Bacteroidia bacterium
GCGTTTTCTGTTCATGGCTTGCACGAATTTGACTACTTGGACAGAAGCAATCGGGGTATGGTGGTACGGACTATGGCTATGAGAATAAATGAATACCCAACCTACCCCGTACATCCGTACCCCGCTTACCGTTTTTCTTTGAGCCTTCTGCTTAAGATATGTATTTTGCCTGAAGAATGGGTAGCGCTTTAGCTCATGGCGACCCTTTGCTCAATATTCCCGCCCCTCTTCAATCTCCTCCAGCATGCGCAAATAGCTATCGTAGCGAGAAGGGTGGACTTCGCCAGTTTCTAAGGCTGCCTTGACCGCGCAACCCGGCTCGTTGAGGTGAAGGCAGTTAGAAAAACGACAATCAGGCAGCCTTTCTCTCATTTCTGGGAAAAAATGCCCCAGCTCTTCCTTCTCAAAATTCGCCAATCCTAGCTCCTTGATGCCTGGAGAGTCGATGATGTATCCCCCTTGTGCCAGGGGAAACATTTCGGCATAGACCGTGGTGTGGCGCCCCTTTTGGTTGTAAGTCGAGACCTGAGAAGTTTTTAGATCAAGGTTTGGATCCACCATGTTAACCAGGGTCGATTTGCCCGAGCCGGAGTGTCCCCCCAAAAAGCTTAGTTTATCTTTGAGTAGATCTAGCAAGGTTTCTCGGTAGGCCGGATCCAGCGCATTGATCTCATGGACTGGGTAACCGATGGCTTCATAGATGTCTTTGATTTCCTTGGCTCTAGCTTTCTCTTCCTCGGTTTCCAGCAAATCAATCTTATTGAGTACAATGGTGGCAGGGACATCGTAAGCTTCCGCCACGGTTAGAAAGCGGTTGGCAAATCCCGTCGAGGTATGTGGGTAGGCCACGGTAAAAACCAAAATGGCTTGATCTACGTTGGCCGCTAGTACATGAACCTTTCTCGCATGGGCGATGGCCTTGCGCACGATATAATTTTTACGGGGCATGATCTGGGTGATGACTCCAGGATGATCTGAATCCTCTGGTTCAATGAACTCGACCTGATCACCCACAGCGACGGGATTGGTACTAGAGATTCCTTTTAGCCTCAGTTTGCCCCTGACTACGCAATCAATCAGTTTCCCCGAGTTGTCTTCTTTCACCCGATGGCTAGAACCCACCGAACGCACCACCATCCCTTTCCCAAGGGCATGGGATGAAGCTGGCTTGGTGGAAGGTTTCTTGCGCTTTTTTGCCATGCTGCGTTTCTAGATCAGGAAGAGAGGTATGGTTGGGGAGAGGGAATGGCATGCCATTGGGCCATGCGCTGGGTGGTGATATCTTCATTTCTCAGTCCTGCCATGAGTTGGGGAGTGGTGTAGCGGTAGTTTGCTGGGTTAATTTGAACCGATTTCAGCTGGTTAAAATAGAAATAATGTAGCTCATGTGCTTCTCCAGGCTCTAGCTGCCCCAACAAAGAATCTAAGTCCCCCTGAATTCGATGTCCATCCAAGGCGATAAGTTCTGCACCAAGTGGGATGCCTGCAGATTCTGCGGGGCTTCCAGGGAAGCACTGCTCTACCGTAAGCTTACCAGATTCTCCCTTTTGTGTGCGCAGCCCCCAAAAACCGAGACTCGGATTGGTAGGCTGCATATCAAATACATGCAGGCCATAATGATCAGCTAGCTTAGCCAAGGCTGGTCTTAGGTCTGCCTTGCCGTGAACAAAGCTTTGGAAAAACTTATCAAGATCATGTCCACATTGGGCAGCAATGATGCGGCGATAGTCTGATTCGGTATACCCCCGCTTGGCCATAGTTATTTCGTGGTAAAGTTGCTGCATCACCGTGTCCAGAGAAAACCGATGCTCGGTCATTCGTCGGATTTCTGTATCCAATAACAAAGCCACCAGATATCCCTTGGTATAAAAGGAAATGCGCCGGTTCGGAAATCCGTCTACTCGGTAGCCATTGACCCAGCTGTCAAAGCTGGCTTCAGCCAAAGAGGTATAAGGATTGGCCCCGGTTTGGTAGTGTCTAGCTAATTCTCCGTTGATGCTTTCTAGCCATTGGTCTAGGTTCCATATTCCAGCTTTCCAGAGCATCAAATCCCCGTAGTAAGTAGTCACACCTTCTGTAATGTAGTGGAGTCGGGAATAATTTTCCGATTCATATTGGTACGGAAACATGTCGGCGGGACGTAGTGCTTTTACGTTCCAGGTATGGAAAAACTCATGGGATGAAATCTCCAGCAAGGATTTGTACTGAGCTTTTTCGTGTATGCTCATGCCTGGTCCCATCACGATGACGGTAGATTGATGGTGCTCTACGCCGTGCCGGTAGCGGTGGGGAAGGAAAAAGTAGAGGTAGTGATAGGCTTCGACTGGGCAAGGACCCCATAGATCTAACTGGGCCTGAGAATATTGTTTGACATCTGAGACCAACTGCTCTAAGTCTAAGCTATGCTGCCCTAAGCACCACAGGTGAATGGGAAGGTCTCCTACCTTGAGGGTCTGATGCTGAAGCCCACGTCCAGCCAAAAAAGGTGAGTCTACAAGTTGGTGAAAGCTTTCAAAAAGATATCCCTGCCCTGATGCTGGAAGGTTTTGACTGAGTTGGAATCCCCGGGGTAATTCTAGCTGTAGGTGGCAGGGTTCTTCCTCTTGGTCTGCCAAGTACATCAAACAAGTAATCCCATTAAACAGCAAAAAGTCTGCATCAAAGTAGGTGCCGCCTGCATCACTTTGCTTGGCGAAGAATTGATAGCTCAGCTGGTAATGGCCTTCACTGGGTAACTCTGCTTGCCAGCTATGGGTTTTGACCTTTTCTATAGGTATCTCCCCTTCATGCTGATTACGCAGGCTGACGTCGGCGACCAGTCGAGCGTAATTCTGTAGCTCATATCTGCCAGGTCGCCAATGGGGTAAACGTAACTCTACCATGCCTGCTGGCGCATGAAATTCTACCTTTATCTGAACGATATGCTGACTTGGCTTGGAGAAATGCAGGTAGTAATGAGTCATAAATTTAAGTGGATGTCGAGGTCTTGAGAAGCGAGATGTTGAGAAGAAACTTGTGATGATCAAATGGTTGAATCACCTTCATCTCACGTTTTCTTTTGGTCCACTTGCTTAGCAATGAAAATGTTAGGGTGTTGAAGGGGAAAGCATGCGAATATTACTCGGTTCACAATGTCTCAACCTCCCAACCTCTCAATGTCAACTTATCTGCGAAGTGAAGTATTTTACCAAAGTTAAAATTATCTGACTGGAAAACATAAAGGCGCCCCATAGGGACGCCTCAATTGCGAGAATAAAATGATGATTAGATGGGGGAGATTAATTGGTTTGCGGCAAGCTTTGAATGCTGATAGAATTTTCAACCATTCCGGGTAACCAAATCTCTCCTCTCTTGGTGTCTAGGAAAAAATCTGCAGGTCCTTGAACCTGCGCGGACAGCCCAGATCCACTGACCTGGCCCGTAGCGGTATTGACAATTACAACCGTTTGACGGTTCCAATCAGATACAAAGGCATAATCACCGATCACGGCTAATCCATCCAAGGTGCCTTCATAGGTGGCCTTGGCTTTAGCAGAGTAGGCTCCGTCAACTTTTGTGCTCATATCAATCCCATAAAGTAGGCCTTTGGGCTCGGGAGGATAGGTGGCCACAATCAGTTCCTTTTTGGCCGCATTGTACCACAGGCCATTAGGCCCCTGAACGGTGGGCTTCGTTTCTAATTCTGAGAAACTGCCGTCTGCTAAATTGATCTGATAAATGCGGTTGATGTCGGTAGCGGACACCAATAAGTTATCGCCCATAGGGACGAGATCATTCAGGAATTGAGATCCCGTAGAGCTGAAATCAATGAGGGTGCTTGAATCCCCTGTAGCTAGGTCATAGCCCCTAACCTTATCGATATCCGCTACATAAAATATTCCATTAATAATGGCAGAGCCCTTAGGGGCGTCTAGCCCTTCAATGAATTTCTCGGCGATGACTTCGCCTTCACCATTGAGCTTCATGATGAAACCATCACCATCCTTTTCGGAAGGTTTGAGTTCTTTGCCCACGTTAGAAACGTAATAAAATTCACCGTCACCGATAATGGATTCAGGCGAAAGTACTGGCAGGTCTTTCCATTGTAAAGAGCGGCCAGAAGCTGGTAAAGTCGCGAGACTAGGCTCCTCGGGAGCATCAGTTTCAGCATTTTCTGTAGAGCCTCCTTCACCACAGCCACTCCAAATTAGAGCGGTGAGTAAAAGGGCCAAAAATGATAGGGAGGGAAGTTTCATAGCAAGTCTTGTTTGTGTGTTCAACTAATAGCTATTCACACAAGTATAAGTAAAGATTTGCCAAAACGCTTCTCTTGAGGAAATACCTTGTAGTGCTAGGAGGGTTTTGCCTCTTAAATCTTTGGGCAAACTTATTGGTCTTCGAGCAGCTTCATGAGATAGCTTCCATAGCCTGATTTGATCAATGGAACGGCAATCTTCTCGAGCTGAGCCTCATCGATGTAGCCCATACGGTAGGCAATCTCTTCTATGCATCCAATCTTCAAGCCTTGTCGCTTCTCAATGATTTGGACAAAGTTTCCTGCTTGCATCAGTGAGTCATGGGTGCCGGTATCAAGCCAAGCAGTACCTCGGCCGAGGATGGATACTCGAAGGCGTTCTTGCTCTAGATAGATGCGGTTGATGTCGGTGATTTCTAACTCGCCCCGGGCGCTAGGCTTGAGATTGCGGGCCATTTCGATCACCGAATTGTCATAAAAATATACCCCAGGTACGGCATAGGAAGACTTGGGTTGATTGGGCTTTTCTTCTATGCTGATGGCTTTCCCTTCCCCATTAAATTCCACTACTCCATAAGCCTGAGGGTTGGAAACGTGATAGGCAAAAACCATTCCTCCCTTTTCTTGCTCGACGGTGCGACTGGCTTGGATCAAAGTTTCGTGCAGGGTTTCTCCATAAAAAATGTTGTCGCCTAAAATCAAGGCCACATCGTCATTGCCTACGAAACCTGCACCGATGACAAAGGCCTGGGCCAGCCCTTCAGGATTTTCCTGAACTTGGAAGCTAAACTTCATGCCTATCCGGCTACCGTCTCCAAGCAGCTGCTTGAATAAGGTGAAATCACGGGGGGTAGTAATGATCAACACTTCTCGTATCCCACTGGCCATCAAGGTTGAAAGTGGGTAATAGATCATGGGTTTATCGTATACCGGGACCAGCTGCTTGCTGACGGGAATGGTCAAAGGGTAGAGTCGGGTACCGGAACCACCGGCCAAGATGATGCCTTTCATATGGAATAATTATTTGGCCGAAAGATACACGGCAGAAAATCATTTGAAAAGGCGATGTAAAAGCTCTAGGAAAATCGATAAGGTTTACTTGTAAGTTGACCGGGGTACTATGCCACAGGTGAGGCAAAGAGTTTGTACAAAAAACGGGGCAGATGAAGGTATCACCTGCCCCGTTCAATATTTCAAAAGAGTCTTTTAGAAGTCTTGTCCCAAGATAAAGTGGAACTGGCTTCCGCTCAGTGGACTGGCATCGGGTCGGTCCGTCGCCGAATCAAATCCGTAAGCCCAATCAAGTCCTAGTAGACCTACCATCGGGAGCATGACCCTCACTCCGGCTCCAGCGGAACGGCGCAGCTTTAGGGGATTGTACTCACGCAATGATTGGTAACCATTTCCTCCTTCTAGGAAGCCTAGCACCCAGATAGGGGCCGACTGATTCAAAGAGATGGGATAGCGTAACTCCATTACCAAGCGGTTGTAGATGGGGTAACCTACATTTTCTCCTGAGTTCTGGTCAAAGCCCCAGAGGCTGTTGTTGTCATAGCCACGCAGAGGGAGAATTTCGCGGCCATCTAGGCCTGCAAAACCACCACCTACTAGACCTGATCCACCTAGGAAGAAGCGTTCGAAAGGAGATACGCCAAGGGCGCTGTTATAGGCCCCGAGATAGCCCAATTCAATTTTAGGCGCAAGTACTAGGTTGTCTACTATACGGAAGAACCATTGGGTGTTGAAGCGCCACTTGTGGTACTCCAAGAAGCGGAACTTTTCCGCATCAAGCATTTCACTGTAATCTTCTCTGGTGCGGTTGCTAAACAGAGAGTAGGGAGGCGTAACCTCAATGCTCAAGCTGATGGACGAACCACTGCGAGGGAAGATGGGAGCATCTACACTGGAACGCGCAAAGGTTTGGCTCAAGGTGATGACGTTGATGAAGGCACTGTCTTCGCCTTGGAAACCTGAGAAGCGTGAGGCAGGATTTACGATGTTGTAGAACTTGTATCCCAAAGAAGTACGCGAAATGAAGAAGTCATCAGGCCATTTGAGGCGACTTCCTAAGTCGATGGAGGTTTGCAAGATGCTATTACTAGAGAAATTATTGGTCCCTCCAAAAGATTGGAATACTAGGTAAGAGCTACTCACTCCCAATGAGATGGGTTTCTTGCCACCTAGCCAAGGCTCTTGGAACGTGGCAGAGAAGTTTTTGTAACCCGTTCCGTTCATCTGGAAAGCGAGGCTCACTTTCTGGCCATCGCCAGATGGTACGGGGCGCCAGGCATTGGCATCAAATAAACGGCGGGTAGAGAAGTTGTTGAAAGCCAACTGTACCGTACCAACAAATCCTCCTGCAATTACCTGACCCGTGTTTGGGTCGCGGATCTGACCACCCCAACCTCCTTGCAACTGTAGCTGGTCTGCAGGTCGCTCTTCTACGGTATACTTGATGTCTACGGTGCCCGTGGTTTGGTTGGGAATAGGCTGAACGCCCAGGGTCTCTTGGTCAAAGTAGCCGAGATTTAAGATTTCACGCTGGCTGCGAATGATTTCCGCACGGCTAAATTTCTCACCAGGAGTGGTTCGAACTTCACGACGTACAACCTGATCACTCGTTTTGGTATTGCCTTCTACGATGACCTTACGAATAGAAGCTTGAGGCCCTTCTCGGATCCTCATCTCCAGATCAATGGTGTCCCCACGTACTGCCACTTCGGTAGGCTGCACGTCGAAGAACAAGTAACCATTATCTAGGTAAAGAGAACTGACGTCAGAGCCATTTGGATCACCAAATAGGCGCTGATCCAGAGCAGATCGATTGTATACATCTCCTTGCTCAATCCCCAATACTGACTGTAGAATTTCCGCATCGTATTTATAGTTACCCGTCCAAACGATGTTACCATGGAAGTAACGATCCCCTTCCTCTAGGCGCATTTCTACGATGACATTCTTTTCGTCGAAGCGATAAACGGTATCAGATTCAATGGTCGCGTCTCGGTACCCCTCGTCGTCGTAAGCCTGCAACAGGGCATCCTTGGCTTCAGCAAAAGTCTTAGGAACGTATTTAGAGCGTGCCCATATTCTCCACCAAGCCTTCTCATGAAACTTTTTGAGTTTGCGCTTCACCTTTGCGTCGGTAAAGGCCTCATTGCCAACAATGCGCAACTCGTCAATCTTAACTCGTTTTCCCTTTTCGATTTTGATAACGACGGCCACCCCGTTGCGCAATACCTTATCAGGTTGCTCTTCAATGTTCACCCCAACGTTATAGAATCCCTTTTCAACGTAGAAGTTGCGGATGATTCGCTTGGCGGAGATGCGCTTTGATTCGGTGAGGATGGTTCCCCGGATAAAGTTAATTTTTTCACGGAGGTCATCTGCCTGGGTTTTAGAGATGCCTTCAAAGGTAAATTGAGCAATCCTGGGACGCTCTTTTACCTCGATGACCAAAAAGATGGTATTACCCTGAATCTTATCGGCTTTTACCGCGATATCTGAGTAGACATCTTCTCCCCACAAGCGCTTGATGGCATCGGATACTTGGATGCCAGGAACGGTAATCGGTTCACCCACTACCAAGCCACTGACCGCAATGATATTTTGGGGGTCACTAAACTTTGCTCCTTCTACTTCAAGGCCAGCCAGGGTATACGTTTCTGGGTTTTCAACGTCAAACTGCGCGTTCGCCCAGGGAATAATCATGAATGCCGCGAAGCACAGAAAAAGAATCTTTTTCATCGAGTCTGGATTTGTTCACTGATTTGGCCGAATCGGCGCTCTCTTTTTTGAAAGTCAAGTATCGCCTCGTACAAATCATCCCGACGGAAGTCAGGCCAAAACTTAGGCGTAAAATAAATCTCGGTATATGCAATCTCCCAAAGGAGAAAGTTACTGATGCGATGTTCACCAGAAGTGCGAATCAGCAATTCAGGGTCGGGAGCAAAGGAAGTGCTCAGGGCCTGACTGATTCGTTCTTCATCAATATCTGAAGCATCAATGATGCCATCTTTGACCTGTTGTGCCAAGTGTTGGGTGGCACGAATGAGGTCGGCACGAGAACCATAACTCAAGGCTAGGGTTAAGGTCATGCGGTCATTTTCACGGGTCAATTCCTTGGCCTCAGCCAGATTTTTTTGGGCCCTTTTGGGCAACTGGTCTGTAAATCCAATGGTCTCTAGGCGAATAGAATTGTCCATCAACGTTTTTGTCTCCTTTCGAATGGTCTCGATTAAGAGAGCCATCAGAGCATTTACTTCTGCTTTGGGCCGTCGCCAGTTTTCCGTTGAAAACGCATAAAGGGTCAGGTAGGGAACTCCTAACTCCGCACAGGCCTCAGTAGTATCTCTAACGGCCTTAATGGCAGAACGGTGGCCAAAAATACGGTCATTCCCCTTGGTTCGGGCCCAACGGCCATTGCCGTCCATGATTACTGCGATATGGGCGGGCAAGCTTCCTCCCTCAACCTTTTCCTTCAAGCTCATCTACATCTGTCCATTGAATTTGAAAGCCCAAAAGTAATAAATAGCGCGGCAGCCCAAAAGGGAAAATTACGTAGATGATAGCTGCCTTACATTCTTTCCCTTGCAAGTGTTTCAGCCATCGCAAGGTCTTTCAAGCTCGACACGCAGTGATAAGAGGCGGTGAAGCCTCTAGAGGTTGCATTGGCTCTTGGTAAAAAAACTTGCAAATCTTACCCAAATGAGGAGGAGAGAGTCAGGGCCTAGTCAGGATTAAGAAAGGGAGGCATATGTCTGAGCATTCAGGCCCATATTTTTTAAATACAAAAACGGCAACCTAATCCTAGGTCGCCGCTTCAAGTTTATTTGTTTGGGGTCGGAAAGAGTTTCTAGAATTGTGGACAACGTACCCAGTCCAAAATAAAATTGATTCTAACGGCGGTGTAAACGTACCAGTCAGTCTGTGAAGCGTCCCCCCTGATCCCATTGACTATTGCCGCGCCATCTGGGTATTGTACCCGGTCAATGCGGTCGGTCAATTGCTGGGCCAAAGGGGTAAGTAAGTCCAGATCTTCGGGCGCTACATATTGGCCACTTACATCATCTATGTAGTCGGTAAAAGTTTTACGGAAACCTGTTTCTAGCTCCAAGTCCACTTGATCAGATAACTTGAAGCGCATACCCGCTCCAAATGGGATGGCAACTTGCACCAGATCATAGGGGGCTGGATATTTAGCCAGACCTGTTTCCTGGCCTTCGGTGCCCAGCGGCTTGAGGTCAATCCACTGACCATTAAACTGAGTCTGGGGATTGAATCGAAATAGACTCAGCCCTACAAACACATAAGGCGTGTAGGGAGGGCGATAGTTGAACCGGCGATCATTGGGAATAAAATCGAATATCAGAGTAGCATTTACATCTGTAATGGGGGTCCGAAAGGATAGGTTTCTCCGATTTCTGGGAACATTATTTGAAACGGAATCCGCGGCACTTGCCCAGCCATGGAAAAAACCAAGACGAGCACTCATGAACGGATTTAGTCGATAGGTAGCGTCTGCACCAAAGCCTAATTTGGTAAACCTGAATGTGAGGTCATCATCCAGATCACCCAAATAGTTGGTTGATCCCGCCGATACGCCAAGGCTCACATATTTGTATCGAAACTGAGCCTGACTTTCTGCTGAAAGCCCGAAGATCAAGGCCAGAAGCAAAATTACATATTTCACGATGTTCATGTTTTTCGGGTGTTTGGTAGGCTGACTAGATATCTCTGATTCCAATAATTTAACATAGCCCTTTTCCTCTTTCCTAAATATCTGAGAAGGATCTGGGATCAACACCAACCCCAGGTGTCTTCAGCCGTTAAGGGTTTCAAGAATTTCAGTCGATGTAAATTTTGACTTATGCAAGTATCTGGCTTTTTTTGTGATAAGCAAAAAGAAAAACTCTGCACACCCAACATCCATGAGACATCTTCATGTGGTTTGTCTGCTCATATTTTGGATGTAGCTCCTACGATAAAACCCTACAGCTAAAAAATAATTTTAGCTCATTCATGGGGGCTTAAGCTAGGCGACACATGCAGGGCTGTTTTGAGGCCTATTTAGGAGTAAATAATCCCATACCTATTAAGGAGCAAGGGTTTACCATTCTTGCACTTTGTTACCTGCAAGCTTCCCGCAACTTCTAATTTCGGTTATCACTGCCCCACATAAGACTCCTTCTTAGGTTGTCGACGTATTTGGTGGTCGACATCCTTAGCAGATTCACTTTGAAGTTGGCCCTTCTAATGGCAATGGCGGTCTTCGCTTCTACCAGCTCGGTGCGGGTGTCTAGCGCGACCATGGCTTCACCGGATCGGGATTCGATCTCAAACGAGACCACCCAATCGTCTGGAATGACTACGGGGCGGACTGTGAGGGAGTGAGAGGCAATAGGAGTAATGGCAAAGGTCGCAGAACTAGGAAAGATAATGGGGCCTCCACAGGATAGGCTGTAAGCGGTAGACCCAGTGGGGGTAGCAACGATGAGGCCATCTCCCCAATAAGAGTTCAAAAACTCCCCATTGATGTAACAATGGACGGTGATCATCTCATTGGTTTTGCTCTTGTGAATGGTGAGGTCATTGATCCCAAAATGGTTTTCGCCAAAGAGTCCTGGAGGATCACTTACCACGGAAAGCAAGGAACGGCGGTCGATCCGGTACATATCCCGCATCAACTCTTCGGTAGCGTTGATAACCTCTCGCTGGGTTACGCTGGTTAGGTAGCCTAGGCGCCCAAAATTGACTCCCAAAATGGGTTTACCCATTTTTCCCGTGAAGCGCACCGCCTCCAACACGGTGCCGTCTCCACCAAAGCAATAAAGGAATCTACAGTCTTTGAGATCCTCTTTTCTGCGAAAGATCTTTCCTTCGCCTAAAGGAGACATGCCAGGTAGCTTCTTAACTAACTGCTGGGCATAAGGCTCATAGATCATGAAATCTATGTCGCGAGTAGGGAGATACGAAAAAAATTGGGCCAGGACCGATAGGTCAGTGTTATCAGTGATGCGGCCGAAGATGGCAATCTTCATTTGATGGGCAGCGTTCCGTGAAAATAAATTCCCCCTTGGCCAAGATGGTTGCGGGCATATTCAACGCGCCACAACATATCATAAATTACCATCAGATTCAAACCTACTCCATACCCACGGAGCAATTTGTCTTTGAAACGCTGGTCGTAATTGCCAAAGCTTTCATCCCTTACATAGCCGATATCGGCAAATAGGGTGGCGTAAATTGCCAATGCCTGGCTCCCTATCCACCGAATACCCAACCAGTCCATGGGGATCATGCGGTAAGGAAAGATGGCATATTTGAATTCCAGCTTGGCCAGGTTGAGCCAAGTTCCATCAATAACGTAAGGCTGATAGCCCCGGAGTTCGTTGCTAATGTCTGGGAATTCTGGACGGCGAATTCCAACTTGACTTTTCTCGAAAAATGGCAACCTGCGTCCAATGGTGTAAATGGATTGAAAGCCATAGGCGAGGTTTAACCGGGGATACAAGGGTAAATGGTGGGCCCACGTGACTCCAAGTTTCCCAAACTGTGTGCTGGCACCAGGACCTCCCGCCACTCTTCCCATCAGTTGGAGTTTGTAACCACTGAGGGGGTAACTGCGCCAATCTCGACGATCCAACTCATACTTGAGCATTACGTGGGAATATCTTTCCTCTCCACTGCTGTTGCTAAGATAATGGTTTCCGCCCCCTTCAAGGTCAAAGCTGTAGATGCTGTCAGCCAAAAAGTAGTGGTCATAGCTTAGGCGCAGCAGCAGACTCTGGTAGACGTTTAGTCGTTTTCGAATGCCAATAAATCCTGCGTAGCGTCTTTGCAAAGCTCCCTCGGCCAAATTCTCCCACCTGACTTGACCACTTTCAGTACCGATGATGATTTCTGGCTGCCAAGTATACCGAAAGCCGAGTTCTAAATCTGTCATACTGCCGGGAATGATAGCAGGCTTTGTAAACTCAAAGCGAATGCGGCGCGAAAAGCCCCACAGAAAATCCCAGGTGAAGTGCTCTCCTCTCCCGGTAATGTTCCGCCATTCACTTTGTTCCCCATATACCAGGCGATGAAAATTTTGCTGAGTAAGTGCCCCCAGAATGTCATAGCTGTTTCGCTCCTGGAGGGCCAATATTGCTCGCCCCCCCAATCGAAAACGCTCATCTAAGTGGATATGCAAAGAAAGACTGCTGCCCTGAACCTCTGACTCAAACTCTACTTCCGTGAAAATATTGAGGTTGGCAATGTTGCGCCGATTTCTTTCTAGGATGAGGGCTATATTTTCAACTGGGAGGCTATCTCCTACCTGAAAAGTAAGTTCTCGCAGAACCACCCATTCTTTGGTGTAGGTTAGGCCATGTAGCTGAATGCTGTCTACCTTAATTTGAGCGGATAAGGATAAAGGCACAATGAAAGTGCTCCACATCAGTCCAAAGTAGAGGGCGGTGGCCTTCTTTAGAAATGGTCGATGATTGTGTAGTCCCCAGGACAAATGAATATTCTTTTTGGCAAAAGAGTTAGAAATAGCGGATACCTAGGGTAGGAGGCAAAGGATTGGGCGAAGTGAACGAAAAAATTAGCTGATTGAAGTTGAATTCATTTGTCTGCCCATAGCCCCTGACCCCTACGATGGTTCCTTTTGCTCATCTGCTTACATATCCAGATACTTAAGAAGGGCGTCAAGGTTTCGTGAATAATCATTCATGGGGCGTACCCGTTGATAGCTACGGATGATTTTGTAGTCAAATCGGTCAAAGGCTGCACTTACCCGAGATAGATCTTCCACGTTGAATTTCAGGGTTAGGAGCAGATCGTTGGTATTGGGCAGACTGGCGAGGTAAAGGCTCAAAATTTTGGCGTCTGCCGATTCGGCAATGCGGCCAATTTCACTCAGAACATAGCTGTGGGCTGGAATTTCTAATACCAACACGCCACCGGGCTCATGTACAGCGAAAAGACCACCTAGGTGGGTTCCAAGGTCTCGGAGGGTTATAACTCCTAAGTAGCGATGATCTTCATCAAGCACGGGGAGTACCTCCAGCTTGAAGTTGCCCATTAAGTCAATCGCAGCGTAAATATGGTTTTCATAAAAGACATAGGCACTTTCCCAGCCAGAGAAGCGTATGCTAGCAATGGGTTGATCAAGATCTGGACCATCCATTACATCAGCCTCAGTGATCATCCCTTTGTATTGTCCCTCATCTACGATGGGCAGTTGGCTGAGCTTGAATTCATTCATCCAGTCTAGGGCCAATCCTGCTGTATCAGTGGACTTGACGGGGGGGATAGAGTCTGAAATCAGTTCGCGGGCGATCATTAGACGGTTACTTGGGTGTGCTTGGCTAAAAAGGGCGCCAACAGCTCATTGAAACGTTGAGGCACTTCCATCATGGCAGCGTGGCCACACTTATCGATGAAGGAGAGCTCTGTATGTTCGATTAGTTTGTCAAATTCATGGGCGACCCTCGGAGGGGTAATGTTATCGTTGAGGCCCCAGATCAAAAGGGTCGGGACTTTTATGCGATGAAGGTCCGGTGCCATGTTGTGACGTTGGGCTGAGCGTGCAATCCGGAGGATGCGGAGGGTCTTGTAGTTATCGCTGACGATGCCGAAAACCTCATCAACGAGTTCTTTGGTGGCGGTTTCGGGCGAGTAAAAGGTGTACGCTACCCGTTCTTGAATATATTCGTAAGAACTCCGGCGGGGGAATCCACTGCCCATGCCTGATTCAAACAAACCCGAGCTTCCAGTTAGCACCAAAGCCCGCACTTTTTCAGGATTGTTCAGGGTATAGACCAAGCCAATGTGTCCGCCTAGAGAATTGCCCAATAGGACCATGTCATCAAGTCCTTTGGCTGCCACAAAGCCTTCGACGAATTCAGCCATTCCACTTACGGAGGCATCGACTTTCGTCTTTTCATAAATCGGTAGCAAGGGGATGAGTACACGGTAACGTCCTCCAAAACTTTGGAAGACGTCCCTAAAGTTGCTGAGAGCACCAAATAGCCCATGCAAGATCAAAACGGTGGGCCCTTGCCCACTTTCGACGTATTGAAAGCCGTGTTCCTCTTTGATTTCGAAATTCATGACACCCTCCTTTTCCAAATGTAGTAGAATGAGCAAGTTACCGCCTTAGCTATTTAGCTGCAAATACATTGGAGCCAATTTCTAATCAGTTGCCTACCCCCTTCAGAACCAATGGACTCAGGGTGGAACTGCACTCCCCATAGCCCTTTTTCCTCTGCACGAATACCCATGATTTCTCCTTCTTGGGTGTGTGCACTCACCGATATCGATGCAGGGATACTTGCTGGATCTAATACCAAAGAGTGATACCTCATCACGGTCAAAGGACGCGGTAAACCTCGGAAGAGTTGTATGCCATCATGTTGAATCTGTGATCTTTTTCCATGCATGGGACGCCGGGCGTGGGTTACTTCAGCTCCTAAGACTTCCCCAATTAATTGGTGCCCTAGGCATACACCTAGAATAGGGATTTTTCCTTTGAGTTGCTCTACAATGGGATAGGAGACCCCGCTGTCAAGCGGCCGGCCAGGGCCAGGAGAAATCAAAATTCCTCGAGGCGCCAAAGCTTTTACCTCCTCCAGGGAGATCTCGTCGTTGCGAAAAATGGATACTTCCTCCTCTTGCCGGATCAGGTCTACCAGGTTAAAAGTGAAGGAATCATAATTGTCAATGATGAGAATCAAGGTGTTCGCTTAGTCAGTGTGGAAGCCTACTCAGGCTGCTTGAATACTTAAATTCGCTTGCATCAACGGCAATTCTGGATAAAAGTTCTCCTCTCAGACCTAATCGGCACATAGCTTGGAGGGAATCGGATACTAATTCCTAACTTTCCTTCATGAAATACCTCCTCTTTTTCTCGGTTTTCTTGGGTTTGCTGGCGTGTGAGGTTCCTCCCCCTGATGCACAAGGGATCCGTACCCATCTCATGGGGCGTTATTGTGTAGAGGATTATGAGTTGTTGCTGGCAGATTCCACTTATCAAGCGATTCATCGGCTGAAGGGACCACTGGGAGTGGGAACTGTCAATGAGCGCTGCAAAGGGAAATATGCGATTCAGCAAGACAGTTTAGGACAATGGATCCTCCTGTTATCTGGGGATCCTTGGCCACAAAGCTTGGGAAATTGTGCGGCAAAGTGGGTAATTTGGGTACCACAATCTGGGTATGTGTATGACCGGGGGGATACCATCGCTCTTCCCTCACCACTAGATCCAGGTGTGATCTTGCAACAAGATTGCCTTGACAAAACGGCTTCTGCTGCCGTTGCTGTACTTTTTTGAATCCCATCCTTTCAATTTTTATGAAGATCATCTGCGTCGGACGAAACTACCGGGAACATGCCAAAGAGCTGAATAACCCCGTACCCAGCAAGCCCTTGATATTCTTTAAGCCAGACACTTCAGTGCTGCGCAATAACAAGGATTTTTACTATCCGGAATTTACCAAGGACCTACATTTTGAATGTGAAATGGTCCTGCGGATCAGCCGGGAAGGGAAATACATTCAAGAAGAATTTGTCCATGAGTACATCGATGGGGTAGGTTTGGGCATAGATCTAACCGCTCGAGATATCCAGAGTGAAGCCAAGCAAAAAGGTTGGCCTTGGACCTTGGCCAAGGGCTTTAACGACGCTGCACCTGTGTCCCAATTTAAGTCGCCAGATGAATTTGAAAACCTACAGGATCTTCATTTTCGATGCGACATCAATGGAGACACCCGGCAGAATGGGCATACTGCGGACATGATTTTTTCCGTGACAAAATTAATCAGTTACATCACCCAGTTCATCACCATCAAAAAGGGAGATCTCATCTTCACGGGCACCCCCGCAGGGGTAGGACCGCTGAAAATCGGCGACCACATCGAGGCCTACCTCGAAAGTCAAAAGATGATGGATTTCCAAGTCCTGTAGGGGGGGATAACATCCACCCTAGAGAAGCGAGAGGCGGGACGCGAGACAAGAAACACCTTGATTCAACAGTTGAACTCCTAATTTTTTAGCAGCATATATGCGATTTTCCTCTCTGAGATATGCCCTGGGATTAGCCCTCTGCTTTTTATGCCTGAGCGGGTATCAACCACCCGCCAAGTATATCTTCCCCTTGGACGGTTACCAAGATTTATCCGGGACCTTCGCCGAATTGAGAGGAAATCATTTTCACGGAGGGCTAGACATCAAGACCTATCGAAAGGTGGGAATACCCGTCAAAGCCATTGCGGATGGATACGTTTGCCGTATACGTACGGGACCATACGGATTTGGTAATGCGGTTTATCTTCGCCACCCCGACGGGAAATATTCAGCTTATGCCCACTTACAGCGATTTACCCCAGAAATAGAAGCGATTCACTACCAAACCCAGCGCGAAGCTCAAAGTACGGCCACAGATAGCTACCTCAGCCCCCAGCGACTACCCGTGCGACAAGGGGATATCATTGGGTATAGCGGAAACTCGGGTTCGTCCTTTGGGCCTCATTTGCATTTTGAGATCAGAGATTCTTTGGAGCGACCTCTGAATCCCTTGCCCTACTTCCTAGACAAAGTCCCAGATAGCCGCCCTCCAGAATTGAGGCAAATAGCCTTTCAACCTTTGGCCTTGAACAGCCGAATCGAGGGCCGCTTTGAAAAATTGATGTTGCGACCCAGAGGCAGTCAAGGTCGCTACCTGCACACCGATACGGTGAAGGTTTGGGGTCCAATTGGGGTAGAGTATGAAGCCATCGATCGACTCAATGGGGCCAGCAATCCCTGCGGCATCAACTATGCCCGTTTGTATCTCGATGCAGAGCTGATGTTCCAACTGGACCTTGAATATTTCGATTTTGCGGAGACGCGTGGCATCAATCAGCACGTTGACTATGCGTATTATCAAAGCAGCCGCGATCGGCTTCAGCGGGCATATCGAGCTTCGGGAAATCCTCTTCCCTTTTATGAGGGGGGAGAAAAAGCCGGTTGGCTTGAGTTAAAAGATGACCGCTCTCACCGACTCACCCTTGACTTGATAGACGCCCATGGCAATCTCAGTCGCTTTGAAACTTGGCTTCGACGAGACACGAGCGCCTTGTCTACCGAAACGTTAGATAGTCTCCAGATGCCTCATCCCATCGTTGAAATGGGAAGAGATTACATCCACCTGACCATCGAGCAGGCTACTCCTGACTTGCTGGATGGGTTGTATGCTCAGAGCCTGCAAGGCTACCAATCTTTTTTGAGTCCCGCTTATCAAGAAGGACAAGACCTACATTATCTCATTGCCCTGGATCCCTACAACTATCCCGTGAGAATCTTTGATGACCATGGAAAAGTAGATTTTAACCTGCCTTATGTATCCCGCGTGATGCCCGATCGCAATCACCTGATTGAATCAGGCGATTGGCAGGCGTTTTTTAGCTATCGTTCTCTGTTTGAGTCTCTCTATGTTCCTCATTGGGAGAAGGCGAGCCAAGAAGGCGCGCTCTCAAGCCTCTTCCATGTAGGAGATCCCAATCAGCCAACCTGGGGAGGCTTCGTGGTCAGCATCAAACCTGCCGACAGCCTGGATCAGCGTGGCTTAGGTATTGCACGTTGGGATGGCAAAGAATGGAATTATGTAGGAGGCCGAATAAGCCCTGGCGGGCGTATCGAAACCGGGGTCGGCAGTTTTGGGACTTATGCGCTGGTTCAAGATACCATCCCACCCACCTTGCGGAACCTCAGCTTTAGCAGTGGTGCCAAGATCAATGCCCAGACTCCTCTGGTCCTGCGGGTAGAAGATGAATTCTCAGGCATTCGCCATGCCAGCATTCGCACGGAAATCGATGGCAACTGGGTACCCTTCCGCTACGATTTCAAGCGCGACGTAATTACGGGAGATTTGAGCCGGGTAGAATTGAGCCCTGGGCCCCACCAATTGATGGTGGAGGTAGAAGATGGCGCGGGGAATGTGAGTCGAAAGGAGTATCAGTTGCAGTGGTGAGGCTGAGTGTGATTCTTTTCCACACAAGTTGAAAAGGAGTGGGAATGGGGCAAGGTTCTATTCCTCAGCCTTCCTTCTAAGAGTCCTTTTGCCAACAGTGTAGGCGTAAGAGACGGCTGGAATGAATTGAAATTTTATCCCTTCATATTGCTTCACTCCCTCCAACTGGATAGTCGTTACAATT
>CAZFPQ010000030.1:0-40461 GCA_964521065.1 uncultured Bacteroidia bacterium
GAAACGCTTATTTTTAATTATTTAACTTCATAAGTTTAGGCTGATGTTGATTAATCCAGGGCTGGGATTTGTTTAGCCTAAGGTAAGCTTGAGGCGGTGCTGGGCGGCATTCGGTGGACAGGGGCGGCCGAGTGCCCGGGCCTGGAATGCCGAAGTTTTTTGCTTACTTTTTTTGAAAAAAGTAAGGCCCGCGGCAGGCGACACTGCTAATGGTTAATGGCAATTTTTTGGCCAAAGCCCAGCTTAGGAACATCAAGAAATTTACCCCAATGTCTCGCTTCTCAACATCCCGCCACCTACTTTAATATGTCTTTGAGTCCATGCGCACTACCCTTTTTCTGGCCTTATTACTGATCGGCTCCCTGACCATATATTTCGCGTTTCTATTCAATCCTACCGGAGATTCTTTTGCTCCTGGTGATGCGGCTTTCGCTATAGAGGACACCGCTCAGGTACACCGAATTGTTTTGACCCAAATAGTAGAGGGAGAAATCAAGCATCAAATCGAGCTGAACCAGCTCCCAGATGGAGATTGGCAACTCAATGGCCAGTATCCTGCCATGATTCCTCGCGTACGGAATTTGCTTGGAGTCATGGGGCGCCTAGAAGTACGCACTGTCCTCAATGACGCTGCAGAAGAAAACGCCAAGCGATTTTTCTCTACCATTCGGACGGAGGTGAGGGCCTACGACGCCGATGGGGACTTAATCAAAAGCTATGACGTAGGCAGTGAAACCCCCAAATCCAAGGGAACCCTGATGCGTCTAAATGGCCAAGAAACCCCTTATGTAGTCGAGCTTCCAGGGCTAGCCGGATACGTCAAGGCAGCCTACAGCCTCGATCCCAGTTTCTGGCACGCCAATCGATTGTTTGATGCAAAGGTGAAAAAGCTGCTCCGATTTAGCGTCCTCTACCGTGAGCCCGAGCGGTCCTTTACCCTAGAACGGATCAATGACTCAACCTTTGCCTTGGTGGATCCCAAAAAATCAGCTGATCCACAACGACTAGAAGCGTATTTATCCCTATTCAAAGGACGGATATATGGAGAGACCTTTGCCGAAGCCCAATTCCCTGGGCGTAAGGCCAAGCTGGAACAATTAGATCCAGATCTGCGCATTGTTGCTTCTTATCGAGACGGTAGCGAGCGCATCATCACCCTTCACGACCGGGAGGATAATCCCAGCAACTTATTTGGTTGGGTAGAAGGAGAAGGGGAGCTGATCACCGTACAGCACTTTGTGATCGATCCCTTTTTGGTAGATCGCAACCATCTGCTGGGCATCGATCCTGCAGAAGATCCGGATTTACTCCCGCAAAAGCGTTAATACACGTTTCGCCTTCTCTTGGTAGCGACTTACTTTACTAGCTGTCGCCTCAAAGTATTTCTGGGCTGTTTCTTTTTCTCCTAGCCTAAGGTTGGCCCAGCCCAGGTAGTAGCTCGCCCCGGCCTGCCATGGATTAGGATCATCTGCGTGCACTCGGTTCAACGGCCCTAAGGCTCTCTCTGGATGCCCTGCCATTAGATGGGAGATCCCTAGGTAATAATTTGCTTTGCGAACTAGCAGGGGAGACTGCGGATATTCTTGAATAATTCGAGTGAACCATCGTGCAGCTTCTTCAAAATGGGCTTCTTGGTACTGCTGCATGGCTGCAGCAAATTCATAAGCCCCAGGTTCTGAGCCCCCCCGAGCAGCGTCGGCAACTGGTGCTTCTAATAAGGTAGCCAGTTGATGTCCAGAAGACGGGCCCTTCTCAGCCAGCCAC
Source organism: uncultured Bacteroidia bacterium (assembly GCA_964521065.1). Taxonomy (GTDB): domain Bacteria; phylum Bacteroidota; class Bacteroidia; order J057; family J057; genus CAYVAP01. Next base: position 1,765 of record CAZFPQ010000030.1, read on the forward strand.
CAGCTAGGAATGAGGAGGACTAAAAGAGATATGGCCGCGGCCAAACTTACCTGAAAACGGTGTCGCCAGGCAGGGTTAGGAGGGCCAGGGCTACGCTTTTGGATTTCCTGTAATTCTTGGCAAAATGCACCTCGATAACGGTAAGCACGGTCTATCGCCAAAGGATCTTCTTGGCGAGCCTGCCTGAGCTCAAGGACTGCATCATGCAGCAGGTCATCCTGGGTCATTTCTAGGCTAAGTTCACGCTCGCTTTCTAGAGGTAATTCTCGACGAAGGTAAGCTGCCAACTGAGAAATATCTCGTTTCGAAGGAGCAGAATCGGTATTCCAGGCTGGTATTTGCATATGAGTGAGGGGATTTAGGTCTGATTGATGGAAGGTAGCGAGATACAGAGAGGGTGAGACATGGAGAAAAGAGTAAGACTTGATGACGATCAAACCATTGAGTCTCTTCTTGTGCTTGGGCGAGTCTCTTCTAAAAGGACAGGTTTATCTAAGGCTTAAAAACTTGGTCTATAGCTTATTCCGATTTCCTTTTTAGGCTAGATCTTGAAAATATTTTCCTAAAGTTCCTCCCAGCCAGTTACGCAATTTGGTAATCGCACGGTCACGCGTTCCTCTAAGCTGAGTCACCGAAATACCTAGTAACTCCGAGGCCTCTTCGTAGCTGAGCTGTTGGAAATAGAGCGCTTCCACCGACTCGCGTTCACGAGGAGAAAGTCGCTTCAAAGCGGATTTGAGCAAGCCTAGGTCTAGTTTTACGGATAGATCCTGATCCATCTTTTCTTGAGGAGAATTTCCTTTTGAGACCACCTTCTTTTTGTAGTCTACTCTGACTTTTTTCTTGCGAAGAATGTCTTTCAATCGATTGGTCACAATATGGGCCAACCAATTTCGGAAGTTTTCTACCTCACAGGTCTTGAGCTTTTGCACCAAATGCAGGTACAAATCCATGGCAAAATCTCTTACCTCTTCTTCGTTTTGAAGGTAACGCAAACTGATGATTGAGATCAGGTCCGCATATCGATCTAAGAGGATGGCCACCGCTTGCTGGTCCTCCTTTTTCCGATAATGGGCACATAGCTTCGCATCATCCCACTCCCACATCTCGCGATGGGTACGATGGGCCTGCAAAGCTTTGGTTTGACGGGTAAACAATGTCAACAAAGCTTCAGGGGTTAAAAGTCCAACAAAAAGCGTCTTCCCACTGAACCGTAGGTGAAGCGGGGCTTCCCTTCCCCGTTCTGAAATGTAGACGACTCTGCCTACGGATTTACATGGCCTAAATTTTTTTTTTGACAGAATTACAGCTTTTTCCTTCCTGATGCTGTCTTTAGCCCAGTCATTAACTTCCCTAATATGAAGACGTCATCCTCTCCCAAGCCTGATTCCCCCGTAGGTGAACAGGACCTCAAAGATCGATTAGACGAGATTTTTTCTGGAAATGCTTCCCGCTTCGATCGATTAAAGCTCACCGCTCGCCAGGCAGTCAAACATGGCCTTGACTATAGAGACGGCAACCCCTTACGGTCTGCCTTCTACCATCTAGCCCAATTGGTTGATCAGAGGCTACATCTGTGGCGCGAAAAAGAAATTTTGCCTAAAAGCTTTAAAGAGAAAGACTTGGAAGCTTGGGGTAAAAAAGTAGAAGCCTGGGGAGAGCGAATCAATCAGCGAGAAAAAGAGAAGAGAAGGAGTCACAAAAAGAGGCACTAGACAGTTAAGCAGGAGGCCAAAAGAAAAACGGTAATCGGGGTACGAGAGTAGGGGTATATTGCTGTATTCATTCATTTTTATAACCAAAGCCCTTACCGCCATACCCCGATTTCTTCTGTCCAGGTGCTTAACTCCCAAAAGGCGATATAGCGGGTAAAAAATGAGTCAGCTCTACTGTCCAAACCCCCAGCCCAAAGTCTGTTTGCGGCCCCTTATTCCTGCGTGACTTCTTGATTCAAGGCTTCCCAAAGCCTGTCTTTCAGTTTATTTAGCCCCTGCTGAGCCACCGATGAAATGAATAGGAAAGGCAAGTTGAGCCTTTTCACCTCCTCACTTATCTCTGCTTCTAACTCTTCGTCGATCAAATCAGACTTCGTCAAGGCAAGGAGACGAGGCTTGTGCACCAATTCAGGATTATAGAGGGCCAGTTCCTTGGCAAGAATTTCGTATTCCTTTTCAATGTCGTCGGCATCTACTGGGACCATGAAGAGCAGGATGCTGTTCCGCTCAATATGTCGCAGAAAATGATGACCGAGCCCTTTTCCGGCGTGGGCATCTTCGATGATACCAGGAATATCGGCCATGACAAAAGAGCGACCATCTCGATAGCCTACAATTCCTAGGTTAGGGGAAAGCGTAGTAAATGCGTAGTCTGCGATCTTGGGTTTTGCGGCGCTGAGCACCGATAGCAAGGTCGATTTTCCGGCGTTGGGAAATCCTACCAGGCCCACATCGGCCAACACCTTCAACTCCAAAATGGCCGTCAGTTCTTTGGCATCTCCACCTTGGGTGGCATACTCAGGTGCTTGGTTGGTCGGGGTACGAAAATGCCAGTTGCCTTTGCCTCCGTGACCTCCCTTTAGCAGCACCAGCCTTTGTCCCTCCTCCACTATCTCTCCTAAGATCTCTCCAGTCTCAGCATTCTTGGCTACCGTTCCCAATGGCACTTCCAAGACTTGATCTTGGCCACTTTTACCCGTCTTCTTTTGCCCCGCACCATTTTGGCCATGCTCGGCTTTGATGTACTTGCGGTACTTGAGGTCTAGCAAGGTCCACATCTGAGGATTGCCTCGCAAAATGATGTCCCCGCCACGGCCTCCATCACCTCCATCAGGACCTCCACGGGGGACAAACATCTCCCGTCGCCATGAAATGACCCCATTGCCTCCCTTACCACTGGTAAAGTATATTTTAACGTAATCGACGAAGTTATCTTGCATAGCTGGTGAAGTGAGGCGGGAGGGGAGAAGCGAGAGGTGTGACTGGCACTATTCTGATCTGAATGGAACACAGATGCCCTACCGCATACTCAGTACTGAGATAAAAAAGTGGACCCTAAGGGGTGGGAAGATTGGACCATCAACTTTCCCTCCTTAGAATCCACAAAGGTAAACATTCTAATTTTGATTCACTGTGCTAGAGCGAGTTCTGATCAGAGACTTAGACGAAAGTCAAATTTTCGGTCTCCATCTCCCAACATCCCATGCTCTCAATATCTTCTTAAGCCAGTGACTTTAACACGCCAGCGATGCTCTCGGCGATTTCCTCGATCTGTCCCACCCCGGCTACCTCGTTGAGTTTAGCTTGCTGCTGGTAGTAATCGGCCACAGGAAGGGTGTTTTCATTGTACACCACTATTCTTTTGCGAATGGTTTCTTCCGTATCGTCAGCCCTGCCACTGTCCTTGCCGCGCTTAACCAGACGGGTAACCAATTCCTCTTCAGGCACTTTTAAGCTAATCATGCAAGAAATGGCGGTGTTCTTTTCACTCATCAAGCGATCCAGGGCCTCAGCTTGTGCCACCGTTCTGGGAAAGCCATCAAAAATGAACCCAGCGGCATCTGGGTTTCGATCTAGGCGGTTGGCGATCAACTCAATCACTATTTCATCACTGACCAACTGACCAGAGGCCATGATGGCCGCTACGCGTTGTCCCAATTCCGAGCCTGATTTTTTTTCTGCCCTCAACATATCTCCCGTAGAGCAGTGAATCAGATTAAAGTCTTCGATAAGTTTTTGGGACTGAGTTCCTTTGCCCGCACCCGGGGGGCCAAATAGTACTAGGTTTAGCATGTTCAAAGAGAATTGTGATGTTCACATAGTTCAAGCCAAAACCAAATGTTATTCCAGAAAGCTAAGTGGTTGAGTAGCAGTTCATTTACTGCTTAGCTTTCCGGGTAAACACTTGATTCAGAGAAGGTTGAACTAATAAAGTTCCTAATAATCAACGGTGCTAAACTTACGCATTATCGTCAAGCAAAGAAAATATCTAAAGTCATCCTTGGCTCGAACTTCCATGGGTATTCCTCCTTTTAGATCTCGATTAAGGAAGGTTTTTGTGATTATTCACGCCCAACTGTTTGAGCTTCTCCGCTCGGCTGCGCAAGCTCCCTTGTCCATGGTCCAGTTTTCCTAAGGCATCCTGGTAGTGTCGTTGGGCCTTATCTAGGCTTTTCCCTACCTTATTCAGCTCCTCGATAAAGCCCACAAACTTATCGTATAAGGCTCCTCCTTGCCGGGCAATTTCCTCAGCGTTGCGGTTTTGCTGCTCCAAGCGCCAGAGGGAAGCCACCGTTTTGAGGGTCGCCAAAAGGGTGGTAGGGCTCACCAAGACGATGCGCCTTTCCCAGGCAGAGTTGAATAAATTGGGATCACTTTGCAGAGCCAAGCTAAAGGCAGGTTCAATGGGCATGAAAAGCAGCACAAAGTCCGGACTTTGTAACCCGCGCAACTGCTGATAGTGCTTATCGCTCAGCTGCTTGATGTGGGTATGGATAGACAGGAGATGCTGTTTGAGTTCCTTTTCTCGCACTTCTTCAACTTCGGCGGCCACCAAGCGCTCATAGGCGGTAAGCGAGACCTTGGCATCCACCACCAAGTGTTTGTCTTCAGGGAGCTTGATGATCACGTCTGGCTGTAAGCGGCGTCCTTCCGCATTACGCAGATCTAGGTCCTTGGCCTGGACCACGAACTCTTCTCCTTCACGCAGCCCACTGCTTTCCAGCACCCGAGTGAGTACCATCTCCCCCCAATTACCCTGGGTTTTGCTGTCTCCCTTCAGGGCTTTGGTCAAGTTCTGGGCGTCATCGGAAATCTGCTGGTGCAACTCCGCCAGTCGTTCAATTTCTTTCTGTAAGCTATGCCTTTCTCGGGCTTCGGACTGGTAGGTGTCTTCTACCCGTTTTTCAAAGGCCTGGAGACGGCTTTGTAGGGGCTGCAACAGGTGGAAGAGCTGCTTTTGCTGATCTTCGCCCATCTTGCGGACGTTTTCCTCCATTACCTTCCCTGCCAAGTTTTCGAACTCATGCTTGAAACGGTCCTGTAGCCGATTGAGGTCTTCCTCTCGCTGCCCCAGTACTTGATTGAGGTGGGCATAAGACTGTTGCATCCGAGCCAGATCTCGGGTCAGGTCCAGGACCTGTTCTTGATGCTCGATTTGTTTGAGTCGCTGATCTTGTACCTGGGATTGACTGCTTTCCAATTGGGTCTGGGCAACCTGCAGACCGCTTCCCAAGCGAGCAATCTCTTCTCCTAGTCGTTTGCGTCTTTGCTCTAACCACAACCATACCCCCAGGCCTCCAATCAGGAGCCCAAATCCTAAACCCATGAGCAAAGAGGGCAATTCCAGCATAATAAAGAGGACTTAACTTTAGCCAAACCTGAACTAAAGTTAAGAAAATTAGCGAAAACTAACTTACCTACCCTATGCGAGATTGCTCTACTCCTTCAACTTCAAGCCCAACTCCCCCAAGGAATCACCAGGCACCCCAGCAGGAGCATCCATCATCAGGTCTCGGCCACCGGCGGTCTTGGGGAAGGCGATCACGTCGCGGATGCTCTTCTCTCCCGCTAGCAACATGGCAAAGCGGTCCAACCCAAAGGCACAACCTCCGTGTGGCGGAGCCCCGTATTCAAAGGCCTTGAGCATGAAGCCAAACTTGGCTTCTTTTTCCTCTTCACTCAGTCCTAAAATATCGAAGATCTTGCCTTGCACGTCCTGGCGATGCACCCGGATGGAACCAGACACAATTTCATTGCCGTTCATGACCATGTCGTAGCTCTGGGCCACCACCCGGTGGGGCTCAGACTCTAGGTATTGAAGATCTTGCTCCCTTGGCATACAGAAAGGGTGGTGGGCAAAGGTGAGCTGACCGGTTTCTTCGTCTTCTTCGAAGAGGGGAAAGTCTACTACCCAGAAAACAGACCAGCTGTTTTCATCGATCCAGTCTTCTTGCTTGGCTAAATGGAGTCGAAGCTGCCCAAGTACTTTGCGGGTCTTGCCGTGCAATTGATCCGCTACAATGAGCAGCAGGTCTCCCGGCTCTGCGCCGATGGCTTCGGCCACCTGCTTCCATTTTTCTGCAGAGTAAAATTTATCTACCGATGACTTGACGCTGCCATCTTCATTGTACTTGACATAAACCAGGCCACTGGCTCCTAGATGAGGCTCTTTGACGAAGGCCGTCAGGGCGTCAATCTGCTTGCGGGAATATCCGGCACAGCCTTTGGCGACGAGGCCAGCGATCAAGCCTTTGTTCTCGATAAGTTGGTTGAATACCTTGAATTCGGTGCCGCCCAAGTGTTCATTCAGGTCGATGATGGGGCAGTCAAATCGGAGGTCGGGCTTGTCCGTGCCGTACTTACGTATGGCTTCGGAATAAGGCAGGTGCATGAAGTTGGGCAGATCCACGTCCAAAACTTCTTTGAACACATGCTTGGTCATGCCTTCGAAGGTGTCCAACACGTCTTTTTGCTCCACAAAGCTCATCTCACAGTCAATCTGCGTAAACTCAGGCTGCCGGTCTCCGCGGAAGTCTTCATCGCGGAAACACTTGACCACCTGGTAATAGCGGTCCATGCCTGCCACCATGAGCAACTGCTTCATGATCTGTGGAGACTGAGGTAAGGCGTAAAAAGTCCCATGATGCAGACGGGAGGGCACCAAGAAGTCTCTGGCCCCTTCAGGGGTGGACTTGATGAGGAAAGGAGTTTCGATCTCGGCAAAGCCATGATCAGATAAATAGTCCCTAGTGGCCTTGATGATCGCAGTCCGGATGAGCAAGTTGCGGGTCATCTGAGGACGGCGGATATCCAAGTAGCGATACTCCATCCGAAGGTCTTCCAGGCCATCGGTTTCGTCCTCAATCAGAAAAGGAGGAAGCTTGGAGGCACTCAGCACCACCAACTCTTCAGGAACCAACTCTATTTCCCCAGTAGGGAGCTTGGGGTTCTTGCTTTCACGTTCCGCTACTTTTCCTTTGACTTGGATACAAAACTCTCTACCCAATTTGCGAGCCTCCTCATATAGGTTGGCTTGCTGGTCGCTTTTGATCGAGATCTGAGTAATGCCGTGGCGGTCTCTCAGGTCAATAAATAAGATATAGCCAAGGTCTCGGCTACGCTGAACCCAACCACAAAGAGAAACGGTTTGACCTTGATGCTCCAAGCGCAAGGCCCCACAAGTATGCGTACGGTAAGCAGTATTCATTTGGAGAATAGTTTGAGGGCGGTAAAGTTGGGCAAAGTGTCTGCCATTTGAAATAGTTTATCCGAAAAAGCTTCCCCCAAATCATTAATTCCCCTACTCGCCGAGCACGATCTTTTCCACCCAGATGGCATCTCCGGCTTGCACACTCAAGGAATAAACACCTGAAGGATGATTTCCTCGCTGCAAAGAAAAATCTCGGATCGGCTCAAATTGCCATTGCTCTAAGACCCGCCCACTTAGGTCCAAAAGCTGGATGGTCAAGGGAACTCCCATTTGGGTAGGCATGCGGACATCTAATTGATCTACCCAAGGAAGGGGACCAAGTCGCAAGGGAAAATCTGGCCCCAAATCTACGTTGGCTGTAGTAGCGTCCACCAGTTGATAGATGGCCCCTTCGCGGCGAGCTGCTACGTATAGCTCGCCATCATGACCTTGCCCAAAGGCCGAAAGCTGAGCCCCACCAAATAGTTCGCCTTGGGCCGTGGTATCATAGCCTCCATTGTTGTTGGAGAATAACGTCCAAACTCGGCCACTAACGTAATCTCCAAAAACGTAATGTCCTTGCAAATTTGGATGGTCATCTCCTCGGTAAACGTACCCTCCCGTGATGGACTGGCCTTCGCCCGAAGAGTGGGTATATTCATAAACAGGACCTTCGGCTGGAGGCAGAGAATTGCAAAGATTGGTATTGCGCGTGCCTTCTAAGCAGCGCCAACCATAGTTGAGCCCCCCGGCCGTCCCTGCAAGCTCTACACTTACTTCTTCGCGGGCGTTTTGTCCGACATCAGCCACCCACATATCCCCAGTTTGTTGGTCAAAACTGAATCGCCAAGGATTTCGCCAACCCCAGCTCCAAATTTCATCGCGGGCGCTGGTATCATTTATGAAAGGATTGTTGGCGGGAATTCCATAGGGATCGCCGTTGTCAACGTCCAACCTTAGAATGCTCCCAAGGAGGGTCTTGAGGTCTTGCCCATTCAGGTCAGGATCATTGCCCAAGCCACCATCTCCCATGGTGTAGTACAAGAATCCGTCAGGCCCAAAAGCAACATCTCCAGCATTGTGGTTGTCATAGGGTTGAGGGACATCTAGTAAAACCTTTTCGCTATTGGTAAGGGCCAGATTGGCATTATTTGGATTTACCTCAAAGCGAGATAACCTAGAACTCCCGTTGGAAATGGTGTAACTCACGAAAAAATAGCCATTGTTGCTGAAGTCAGGGTGAAAGGCTAGCCCCAGTAGGCCTTGCTCGTTACTTCCATCCTGTACCTGCGTCTCAATGTCTAAAAATGGGGTAGATAGCCGCTGCCCTTGTTCGTCAATGACGATGATGCGGCCTCTTTGCTCACAGACAAAGAGCCGTGCATCTCCGGCAGAGGCAATGGCAACAGGGCGGCTCAAGCCCTGAACAACGTTCTTTAAAACCAATTGTGGGCGATTCTGCGCAAATGTAGGAATCAGCCCGATAAGGCTAAGTGAAAAAATAAGGAAGGTTCTCATTGCTTTAGCTTTGTTTGATTAACCTCAAGATGACCCAATGGTTACCAAAATATTTATTGTCAATTATCAGAAATTCCTAGGGAGTCAAAGGTCATCCGAGCCTACTTATCCAGTTTAGTCAAATTTGCTTATTTGCATAAGTATCAATAACTATGCACCTAGAAAGGCCTGTATCCACAGGTAGGTCAGTTCTACATTTTAAACTTGCATACAACGCAAAATCATCATGAGACTTTCAGTAACGGTCACCAAATTTCTCGTGTTGGTAGTAGCTATGGGTATTTTTACCTCTTGTGTTTCCAAAAAGAAATACGAAGAAGCCATGAACCGGGCTGCTGCCGAAAAGAGTGCATTAGAGAGCGCTCTATCCGAGGCTCAATCTGAGAATGAAAAACTCCAAGGCGAATTCGCTGATTTGGAGAAAAACCTTCAGATGAGTAAAGAAGAGATTACTTCACTGAGTGAAACAGTGAAGAAGAACAACCAGCAGATCCAGTCCCTACAGGACGCGATCTCTGAAGTTTTCGAAAACTACGATCCCAGCGACATCAGCGTTGAGGAGCGTGAAGGCAGACTTTACATCACCTTGTCTAACAGCGTCCTGTTTGATGCTGGCCGAGCTAAGCTCACCGACGACTCTAAGGATGTAATCACCAAGCTGGCTGACGTATTCAAGTCTAACCCTGATCTGGGCATCCAGGTAGAGGGTCACACTGACAACGAGCCTGTAGTCATCCACAAGCGTACCTACAAAGACAACTGGGAGCTTTCTACCGCTCGCTCTCTTCAAGTAGTACGTGAGCTAGAAGCTGCTGGGGTAACTCCTGGTCGTCTGATCGCTTCTGGTAAAGGAGACACTCAGCCTATCGCTTCAAATGATACCGACGAAGGACGCGCCAAAAACCGCCGTACTGAGTTCATCATTCTTCCTGAAATCGAAGGCCTGTACAAAATGTACAAGGGTGGTTTTGAAGGAATGGGCGGTTCTAACTAATCCGCTCCGCGATCCTAAGACACGCAAAAATCCCGGCTGCTTCTGGCAGCCGGGATTTCTTTTTTCCCCAACTATAGATTTAAGTAGGAAGCGAGAAGTTAGATGCGAGAGGCGAGACGGCTTGATACTGATAACCAACAATTTAAACCAATCTCATCACTCGGTTTCTTAAGTCCGCTTACTTAAAATAGGCTTAGCTCCAGATTCCATTCATCCTAAAAACTTGGCCTGAATCTCACCGAGATCACTTTTTCTATCTTGGTGATGGATTACGGCGTGAAACTCATTGAGGCGATTGAGCAAAGGCAGCAATACCCCCCGCTCTTCTGAGGTCAAGTCAGCTGAAACGATCTGTGCCACTTGCTGGAGGCGTGGCATGAGTGACATCAACACCTGCATGCCCTCGTCGGTCAGCTTTACTCGCCGAGACCTCCGGTCATCGGGATCGGGAAAACTATCCAACAAGCCCTGCTTGGTCAATCGCTTAATGATCTCAATGCCTGAAGTCATTTCGATCAAGTGCAAATTGATCAATTCCGATTTGGTCAGGCTTTTCCTTTCAAGTAAAGTAACCAAAAAGCCAAATTCGTCAAGCGTGGATAGGGGGCTTCCTTCCAGGGCTTTTTTGCTGTAATGCTTGGCGTATCGGTACAGATAAGTGATCAACATCGTCAATGCTGTTTGATCACTTTGCTCCTTAGAAGGGCGATAGGGAGCGCCCTCGCTAGATAAACGGGTTTGATCAAGGCTGAAGTAGCCAAGTCTCTGATTGAGCCAACTGGAAAACCCGACTACCGTAGCCTCTCCTCCTTCGACCTGCTTCTCATATTCGCCTAACAATTCCATTACCTCACTCAGCAGTTCATACTTGGTATTCGAATTGGACATAAATAATACGATTTTGTATTAATTTAATTTTTTTAACACAAAAACCAAACAAAAGTGTGGCCTTAATGTTCTTGCCTTTGAACTAAGCCTTGAGGCAATCACACAGAATGCCTTTCAAAACTGAACATAAGTCATGCAACGCATTTGGATCACTATTTTCTCCCTAGCGATCTTGCTTACGGCTGGTCCTTGGGCATCCGCACAAGGCGTAATCAAAGGCCGCCTATTTAATTCCTTGAGCAACGAAAGCTTAGCCTTTGGTACCATCCGCCTACAAGAAACCAATTACGGAAGCTTTACTGATAGCAGTGGCAACTTCGAAATTCGCAACATTCCCCCAGGGCTGTACAACGTAGAAGCCCGCTACACCGGCTATGAACCCGAAATCATCTACGAAGTTCAAGTCACCAATTCTAAACCTTATGTCTTGGAGATCGCCCTGAATGAAGCGGCCAATCAGACCGACTCGGTCAACATTGTAGCTTCTCCATTTAAACAGGTAGAAGAAGCCCCTCTCTCTCTTCGAACCATCGGCACCTCGGAGATTAAACGGAATCCAGGCGGTAACCGAGACATTTCACGGGTAATCCAATCCCTCCCAGGAGTGGCCAGCACCGTCAGCTTCCGCAATGACATCTTGATCCGCGGCGGAGCTCCCAATGAAAACCGCTTCTACATCGACGGCATAGAAACCCCCAACATCAATCACTTTGCCACCCAAGGCGCCTCTGGGGGACCAGTAGGCTTGATCAACGTAGACTTCATTGGGGAGGTAGATTTTTATTCAGGCGCATTCCCGGCCAACCGAGGCAATGCTTTGAGTTCAGTGTTTGAGTTTACCCAGCGGCCTGCAAGGGACGATCGACTGGGCTTCACCGCCACGGTGGGTTCTTCAGACTTGGCCTTGACCTTGGAAGGACCTACTGGTGAAAACAGCTCTTTTCTCTTCTCGGTGCGTCGATCCTACCTCCAACTGCTGTTTCAAGTACTGGGCTTGCCATTTTTGCCGACTTACAATGACTATCAGTACAAGCACAAGTTTCGCTTTGGCGAGCGACATGAGTTGAACATCGTCAGCTTGGGCGCCATTGACCAGTTCGCGCTCAACCTTGAAGCCGACTCTACTGATTTCCAACGCTACACCCTCAACAACCTACCTGTACAAACCCAGTGGAATTACACCATTGGAGCCAGCTATAAATACTTTGCCGATGCAGGCTTCTTGCAGGTGGTAGCCTCTCGCAACATGATCAATTTCAATGCCTTCAAGTATACCGACAACGACGAAGAAAATGGGGACCTATTGCAAGACTACACCTCACGGGAAAGTGAAAACAAGTTGCGGGTAGAATACACCGGCAGACAGGGTACCTGGAAATACAATGTGGGGGCCAACTACGAATACGCGCGATTCAGCGTAGATTCCTATCTGCAGTTGCCCTTCTTTGTGCAGGACTTTGAGTCACAGCTGAACCTGAGCAAATACGGGGCTTTTGGCCAGCTGAGTAAGCGGTTTTTTGACAACCGCCTAATCCTATCCGCTGGAGTACGAGTAGATGGAACAGATTTTTCTGAAAGCACACAGAACCCTTTAGAACAAATTTCGCCTCGCTTTTCAGCATCCGTGGGCCTCACGCCTCAACTCACAGCCAACCTCAACACGGGGATTTTCTACCAGCTGCCCTCCTATACTGTGCTGGGCTACCGCGACACCGACAGCCGCGAATTGGTCAATACCGACATCACCTACATCGAGAATCGCCACGTGGTAGGGGGATTCGCCTATACCACCAATCAAAACTCCAAGATCTCCATCGAGGGATATTACAAGCGCTACTATAACTATCCTTTCCTGCTGCGTGATTCGATCTCTCTGGCCAACCTCGGCGGTGACTTTGGAGCGATAGGAAACGAACCGGCCGAATCTACATCTGAAGGACGTTCCTATGGCTTGGAACTGCTAATTCAGCAGCGCTTGTTCCGCGGATTCTACGGCATCATCGCTTACACCTTGGGTTGGAGTGAGTTCACCAATACTGACGGCGAGTTTGTTCCATCCGCCTGGGACCAGCGCCACATCATCTCTTTGACAGGAGGCAAAAAGTTTGGCAAGGATTGGGAAATCGGGCTCAAGTGGCGCTTCACCAGCGGCCCTCCCTTTACCCCTTCAGACACGGCCTTCTCTCGCCTGATTCCTGTATGGGATGCCCGTGGGGTGGCCGTCCCCAACTACGACCTGCTCAACACCCAGCGCATAGCTCCTTTCCACCAGCTAGACATGCGCATTGACAAGAAGTGGTTCTTTGAAGCATGGAGTCTCAACCTCTTCTTTGATCTACAAAACGTCTACGCCCTGGCCATTCCCGGTCCGCCCATCTTGGACGTAGTCCGTGACGAAAATGAACAGCCACTGGTTGACCCCAATGACCCCAGTCGCTATCAGGTACAATTTTTAGAAAATAATATTGGGTTGATTCAGCCTACCCTGGGAATTGTGGTGACTTATTGAGAAGGGGGAAGCGAGAGGCGGGACAAGGATTGTGTCTTGGGATGTCGGCCGTTTAAGAACGACCGACATCCATTCTACCGAAATCCATTCTATCCGATGATGCTGTTCGTCTGAAGGCGAACAGCATCATTTTCATCTTATGTAGCCAGATTATTTCACAAACTTCCGCCACCACTCCGAATCGGTCTGGCTACTCTGATGTGAAATCCACTGCCCGGGCAGGGGGGCCAGCAGCGAGAGATCAGCCGGTGCAGCCTTCAACAAGCGCTCCATGGGCTCAGGCCAGGTGTGCAGTCCTAGGTCGATGGTCCCCCAATGGGTAGGGAAAAATCGCTGCCCTTTGACCATCTCATAAGCCTCTAAGGCTTCTTCGGGGTTGAGGTGGATATCATGCCAGGCATCGTCATAAGCACCGATGGGCATCAGGGCCAGCTCAAAAGGGCCAAACTTTTCGCCGATGTCGGCAAAGCCTGGAAATATGCCGCTGTCTCCGGCCCAGTAAATGGAATGACCGTCTATTTTCAGCACGTAAGAGCACCATAGGGTATGGTCGCGCTTGAGGCCGCGCCCTGAAAAGTGCCTCGCTGGAGTGGCCGCTACCAAAAAACCATCTTTTTCCACTTCATCCCCCCAATCCAGCTCGGTAATTTTTTCTCCTGGAATGCCCCAGTACTCCAGGGAATTCCTCAACCCCAAAGGCACCAAAAACCGTCGGGTACGCGCGGCCAGCTTAGGCAGGGTTTCGCTGTCACAATGATCGTAATGGTCGTGGGACAAGACGATGGCTTCTAGGGGAGGAATCTGTTCTATGGGGATGGGAGAAGGGAAGAAACGCTTGGGACCCATGAAGGAGAAAGGCGAAACCCGCTCACCCAAAACGGGGTCTAGCAAGTAGTACTTGCCGGCCTTATGCAGCAGGATTCCGGCATGGCCCAGCCAATTGATCTGGATTTCGTCCGCCCGCTCCAACTCTTCTCGTCCAGTCTCATTAAATTGATACTCTGAGCCAGGCTGTCTGGGTTCCTCTCGGTTAAACTGCCGCTTGAGCACATCCCCCAATTGATCACGCTGCAAAGAATGGGTGGGAATGGGATTGATGAATTTGCCGTCTTTGAAATGGGGTGAACGACTGATGACCTCAAGATCAGGGTCTTTGCCAAAAGAAGAGCTGAATAAATTGAGCATGAGAAATAGAGGTGTTTGGACAGAAAGACAGCAAAAGCACGGGTTTTATTTTAGAAGCTCAATCAAAAAAAGGGGCATTCCCTAAATAGTTATCGGGACGAAGATTGAGGAGCTCAACTCTTACGGACTCTGAAACATCCAGCCCCAAGACAAATTCTCTCAGGCTGGTTTGGGTGATGCCCGATTTTCCCCGAGTCAAAGCCTTTAAGGCTTCATAGGGTTTGGGATAGCCCTCTCTCCGCAGGATGGTCTGGATGGCCTCCGCCAAGACCGCCCAGTTCTTATCCAGATCGGCCTGGATGGCGGCAGGATTGACTTCTAGCTTTCCTAGGCCTCGCTCTAACGACAGCAAAGCGAGGTAGGCGTAGCCCAAGGCAGATCCCAGGTTTCTCAGGATGGTAGAATCTGTCAGGTCTCGCTGCAAGCGAGAAACGGGAAGCTTGCGGCTCAAAAATTCCAGCATCGCAGTGGAAAGTCCACAATTGCCCTCCGCATTTTCAAAATCGATGGGATTGACCTTGTGAGGCATAGCAGAGGAGCCTACCTCTCCAGCGATGGTTCGCTGTTTGAAGTAGTCCATAGAGATGTAGAGCCAGAGATCTTGGCAGAGGTCTACTACCACGGTATTGATGCGTTTGATTTGGTCAAATATGGCGGCCAGGCCATCGTAATGCTCAATTTGGGTGGTGGGGTAGGAACGAGTGAGTCCCAGGACTTGGTCCACAAAGTCATGGGCAAAGGACTGCCAGTCGTAATGGGGATACGCCACGTAGTGGGCGTTGAGGTTACCAGTGGCCCCGCCAAACTTGGCGGGAAAGGGCAGCCCTTTCAGCCCCTTCATTTGCCGGTCTAGACGAGTAGCAAATACCGCCAACTCTTTCCCTAAGCCTGTAGGAGAAGCCGCCTGCCCGTGGGTACGAGCCAACATGGCGATTCCTTTCAGCTGGCCCGCAAGTTGGTAAAGGCGGTCTACCATCTTTTCTAATTGAGGCAAATAAACAGCCGCTATCCCGTCTCTAAGCGACATCGGGATAGCGGTGTTATTAACATCTTGCGAAGTAAGCCCAAAGTGGATAAACTCTAACTTACTTTTTAGGTCTTCAGAGAAGTCCCCCTGCTCAATTTCCTCTTTCAAAAAGTACTCTACCGCTTTCACGTCATGGTTCGTGGTTTGCTCGATCTCTTTTACCCTTTCAGCGGAGCCCTCATTGAAATGATCAATGATGCCCATCAGGCCCATTCGATCTTCTTCATCCAGCTGATGAAGGGGAGCTACTCCCGTGTCATGCAGGGCAATCAGGTATAAGATCTCCACCTTGACGCGGTAGAATATCAGTCCATACTCAGAGAAATAGGGAGCGAGTTGGGAAAGCTTGCGGCGATAACGCCCATCCAAAGGCCCTAGGGCAGTAAGCGAAGTCAGTTGCATAGCGGCGCATTTAGCTCTTGACATGAGAGAGGACAAATGAGTCGAGCGACGAGCGACACAAGGGGAGATAAAAGCATTAAGACATTTGGCTATTTGGTCATGTCTCATACCTTATTTCCTCATCCACTTATATCCCTTTCCTCAAAACTTCTTCCCCTCCCGGCGAGAAAGCGCCAAAGCTACGCATTATCCTTTTGGCCTGCTACTAATCACAGTCACAAGTCCGGCGAATTTGCCGACGCAATTTACCTGGCCTTCTCACTTTGAACTGCAGCTCAGTTTTTTTGCGCAAAACTATCTGTCGGTCTTTGGTAATCATGGCCCAGCCCAAGCCAATCAAAGTTCCAGCTGCGGCTCCCTTGGCTCCGGCTAGAAAAGTACCAGCCGCCGCAGGTCCGACGACTTTCAATGCGGTAAAGTTCTTCTCTGTGTGCAAGAAAATCGGTTTGGTTTCCATCGGCGTCCAGGTTCCATTCACTTTGATCTCTGTCAGGGTCAGCTTCATCTCGGCACGCAGCGGTTGAGGTTTGCGTTGTCCTTCCTGCAAATGGGTAACTTTGCCACGGATTCGAGAGCCTTCCCTAGCTACCAGGCGCTTTCCTTGGTACCAATCTTCGGCAAGGACTGCTTCAAACTCTTCCCCCTGCTCCGTCTTGCGGGTAGTCAGCTTTTCCCTTAATTCAATGGATAAAACGGTTCCCTGCAAAAAATCTGGCAGGTCAGGCATGGCAGTAGCGGGCATGACTAGGCCGAAAGTCAAGCACATCAGCCATAATGATTGTAACAGTTTCATACGTCTTTGTTTTAGAAAAAAATGCTAAGAATCGTCCGGGGAGATTTGAATCACCTTGGTAAATACGGCAATCTTGGTGGCCAGAAGGACGATATGGGAATGAACCCCGCATAAGCTGGCATGAGACTGGAAAAACTGCCCATCATCCAGTTGGAATAGCATTTCTTAAATTAATCCAGTTTGCTAACTTTGCCTGTCTTAAAAAAAATCCAAATACAATGAATATCAGCACCCTTCGTGTGTTAGGTTTATTGATGCTCGTCCTGGGAGCGGTGGCTTGTAAGTCCACCAAGCCCGTTGCCGAGCAAGCACCGAGCAAGCCCAGTCCAGCGTTATTGACTTTCGCCAATGGCAGCACCGTTAGCAAGGCCGAGTTTGAAAGAGTCTATGCCAAGAACAATGGCGGCCTAGAAGAAGCCGCTGTTCACAGCGTAGATCAATTTCAGGAATACCTAGATCTGTATATCAACTTCAAGCGCAAGGTTTTTGAAGCAGAGGAAATGGGCTTAGCTGAGACTCCCGCCTTTAAGCAAGAGTTTGGCACCTATCGCAAGCAACTGGCCCAGCCTTATATGTCCGCTAAAGAAGTGGAAGATCGCTTGATCCGCGAAGCATATGATCGTTCGCAATATCAAGTCAACGCTAGCCACATTTTGATTGCTGTAGAAGAAAATGCTGCTCCGGCTGATACCCTGGCTGCATATCAAAAGGTCATGAATCTGCGTGACTCTTTGCTCAACCATGGCAAAGACTTCGCAGCTTTTGCCAAGAAATATTCCACTGACCCTTCAGCCCAACAAAACGACGGAAACCTAGGCTTCTTCTCCGTGTTCACCATGGTATATCCCTTTGAGTCCGGGGCCTATCAAACCGAAGTAGGGAGTATTTCAATGCCCGTTCGCACCCGCTTTGGATATCACTTGATCAAAGTCAATGAACGGGTTGAAAACCAAGGGACCAAACGATCTTCTCACCTGATCGTGCGCGTAGGGGATCGCTACAGCGCAAAAACAGACGCAGAGGCAGAGGAAAAAATTAATGAGCTTTATCAACAGCTTCAGCAAGGCGCAGACTTCGCTGAGCTCGCTAAGCAATATTCAGACGACCCTAGTACCGCCAGTCGTGGCGGAGACCTGGGTACAGGAAGACTCCTACCAGAGATGGAAGCCGCCAAGCGAGAGCTGGGCGAAGGAGAGTTTTCCAAGCCTTTTCAAACTGGTTTTGGCTGGCATATCATGGCGGTCACAGAAGTAGAGAAAGTGGAAGATTTTGAATCAGCCAAAGCCGAGCTCAAGCAGAAGATCAGCCGTGACAGCCGCTCTCAGTTGAGCCAGAGTGCCTTGATCAACCGCATCAAACAAGAAAACAATTATCAGCTAGATCAGTCGGTGCTAGATCAGTTTATCAATACTTTGGAAGGCTCTTTTGCCCAAGGACGTTGGAAGGCAGACACCAACTACCAAAGCTTATATGAACAAACCCTTTTCACCATTGGCACTGACTACCAGGCCACGGTGAATGACATGATGGATTATTACAAGAGTCAGCGTCTACGCTACCCAGGTCAATCCCCCACCCAAGGGGTGCAGGCTCTTTTGAAGAGATTTTCGGAAGGAAAATTGCTAGAATACGAAGAAGACCGTCTTCCTGAGAAGAACCCCGATTTCAAGAACTTGCTACAAGAGTACCGTGATGGGATCCTGCTTTTCACGCTGATGGAGCAAAAGGTCTGGAAAAAGGCAGTAGAGGATACTGTAGGACTCAAGGCCTATTACGAAGAGCATCCAGAGGAGTTTGAAGCCAACACTTTGGTAGAAGTTCGCGAGTATAGGGCCTCTGACAAGTCTGTCATCGATCAGGTGGAGGCTTTCCTCAAGCAAGGTAAAAGCGCTGAAGAGATTGATTCTTTGGTCAATCAAGAATCCTCCTTGGCAGTCCGCATCACGGGACAGACCTATGAAGAAGGCAAAGCTGACGTGGATGAAACCTTGTTCAAGCAGCCTCCTGGATACGTAACCTCAGTCATGGAAGAGGGTAGTTTTTTTAGGATTTTGGTCAGCGAAAAGGTACTCCCCCCAGGAATCAAGCCTTTCGATAAAGCCAAATCTGAAGCTATAACTAAATATCAGGACTACCTCGAAGCCGAGTGGCTAGATGAGCTTTCTGAGAAATATCCCGTTGAGATCAATGAGCAAGCTTTTGAGCAGCTTTTCAAGTAGAAGCAACCTTCCTCTGATATCCCTCATCTTCCTGATGCTAACCTGGGCCTGTGGCCAAGAAAGCACAGTAGATGAGGGCTCTCCTGTAGCTACCTATCGCGATAAACAACTATCAAGCAATGAAGTCGTCTTCCATTTGCCTGATAGCTTGGAGATCAACGATAGCCTACGCCTCAGTCAACTGTACATTCAAGATTGGATCAAAAGCCAAGCGGTGGCAGAAGCTGCCTATCAGGCTATACCCGATCTCGAAAGCCGCATTCTTTATCGATTGCGCGACTACGAGCGTTCTTTGATTGAGCATGAATACGCCCAGCACCTGCTAGACCGTAACGGGGCAGATCTGGTGGTGAGTGAAGAAGAGATCAGGGAGTACTACGAATCCAACCACCCAGAGAAGTTTCAGAGTCGGGGTAATTATTACCAGTATTTTTACTTGAAGACCCCCTTATCAGGCCAGTACAAAGTGGTTAACCTGTTGAGAAGCAATGAGGAGGAGAAGCTTGAAGAGCTCAAGGCCTGGGCGGAAGAAAATGCCAGTGAATATAAGTTGGATAGCATATACGTAACAGAGACTGAAATCGAGCGAATTTCAGATGGGTATTACTACGGCAACATCAAGCGCGCTTCTGAGGGAGTAGCCTATGCTTATGCCCACCGTGAAGGACCAGACCAAGAAATGGTTTATGATTTTTTCAAGCTCATTTCTGTCATCGAGGAAGGCGAAACCTTGCCTTTGTCCATGTGTAGGCAGCGCATCCAACAGATTATTCGTAACCAACGTAAACAAAACTTGCTTGAGCGCCATTTCAACGAATTAGCTAAGCAGGCCGAGGCGGGTGGAAAGACCCGCGTCATTCAGTAAAAATATCCACGCATGATTCGCATTTTAGTAGGACTGATGCTGGGCAGCCTTTTGACCTTCCAGGGTCTGAAAGGCCAGACCTTAGACGGAGTGGTAGCCATCGTAGGAGAGGAAATCATCCTGCAATCAGACGTAGACAACCAGGTCAACTACCTCAAGATCAACGGGGAACGTGACAATGGAACCCTCCCTTGCCGCGTATTGGAAAGCCTGATCGTATCCAAGTTACTTTTGGACAAAGCCCGTCAAGACAGCTTGGAAGTATCGGAAATTCAGGTAGAAACCGAACTGGATAATCGGATGAGTACGGTACTGCAGCAGATTGATGAAGCAGAATTTGAGCGAATATATGGTAAATCTGTTCCTCAATTCCGCTCTGATATCCGCAGCGATGTGCGCAAGGAACTGCTGATTCAACAGCAACAACAAGCTATTTTCAGCGGTGCTGACATTACCCCCAAAGAAGTCAAGCGCTTTTTCCGTAGCCTCAACCGGGATAGCGTCGGTTTGCTTCCTGCGGAAGTAGAAGTCAATCAGATTGTGATCAAGCCTCCTTTTTCTGAGGAGAGTAGACAGGCTGTCATGGACGAGCTCAAAGGCTACCAAGTACAAGCCCAGAACGGGACAGATTTTGCCCTACTAGCTAGCAATCACACCGAAGAACCAGGTGGCAAGCAGCGCCGAGGAGACCTAGGTTGGTTTGGACGGGGCCAAATGGTGCCCCAATTTGAAGAAGTGGCCTATAACCTTAGAGAAGGCGAGGTCTCTACACCGGTAGAAACTGAGTTTGGGATTCACATCATCAAACTTTACGAGCGAAGAGGGGAAATGCTGCATGCCGCTCACATCCTCAAACGCCTGAGCTACAGTACCGGGGCTGACCAAGTAGCCATTGATTCACTCAACACGATCATTGGGTTGGTCAATACTGACTCTCTGACTTTTGAGCAGGCAGCTATCCGCTATTCTCAAGACCGTTTGACCAGTTTCAGTGGAGGGGCCATCAGTAACCCCCAGACGGGTGAATTGCGTATTCCTTTGGACGCTCTGGATGCGGATCTTTATTTCAAAATTGATGAAATGGAAGAAGGAGAAATTTCTGAGCCCATGGAAATGTTCCAACCCGATGGAAGTCGTGCTTTTCACGTCATTTTCCTAAAGAAAAAGATCCCGCCCCATAAGCCAAACTTGGAGGATGATTACCAAAAAATCTACAACGCTGCCTTACAAGCCAAACAGGCAGAGATATTCGACAACTGGCTAGAATCGGCCAAGAAAAATATCTACATTGACATCAAACCAACCGAATGTGCCAATGCACTGCAGGGCTGGTTACAGCAATAGCTTTTTGCTCATTTTTCTAAACAACCCGAATGCAGGAATACAAGTCTGAAGTAGAAGCCGCGGACGCGCTGGCTCAGAAATATCAAGCCCTCAAGCAAGAAATTGGCAAAGTCATCATCGGTCAGGAAGATGTAGTTGAAAAGCTGCTGATTGCCCTTTTTTGTAAAGGGCATACCTTGCTAGTTGGGGTACCAGGTCTGGCCAAAACCTTGCTGATCAGTACCGTTGCGCAAGCACTTGACCTCAAGTTTAGCCGAATTCAGTTCACCCCAGACTTGATGCCTTCGGACATAGTTGGTACCGAAATTCTAGAAATAGACGAAGACACCAACCACAAGTACTTCAAGTTCATCAAAGGACCTATTTTTGCCAACATCGTTTTGGCGGATGAGGTCAACCGTACTCCCCCCAAAACCCAAGCAGCTTTGTTGGAAGCTATGCAAGAAAAGAGGGTTACCATTGCGGGTGAAAACCATCGCTTGGAGCCACCTTTCTTCGTTTTGGCTACTCAGAATCCCATTGAACAGGAAGGTACTTATCCTTTGCCAGAAGCACAGTTGGACCGCTTTATGTTCAACATCCAGGTAGATTATCCCTCTATCGAGGAGGAAATTGAAATTGTGAAAAGAACTACCTCGAACCATAAGCCCGAGGTAGATGTGATCTTGACCCGAGATGAGATTATGTACTTCCAGGACCTAGTCCGCCAAGTCCCCGTACCTGATAACGTCGTCAGTTATGCGGTTAATTTGGTCAATCAAACTCGGATCAACACTCCACACGCTTCTGAAGAAATCAAGGAACTAATTTCCTGGGGAGCAGGGCCTCGTGCTTCTCAATACTTGATCTTAGCGGCTAAGGCCCAAGCCTTACTAAAGGGCAAGTACTCTCCTGATATTGAAGAAGTTAACCAAGTAGCTACCTCCGTGCTTCGTCACCGCCTAGTGGCCAGTTTCACCGCCGAGGCTGAGGGCATCAGTACCGATGACATCATACGAAAGTTGCTGTAGTCCGGATTGGGAATAGTTCCACCAACCCGACTTTTATACGAAACTTGAAGCTTAAACCCTATGTCCAAAATTGGACATAGGGTTTAACTTTTATGGGATTTTGTTTAGGATTTTTTCACGGAAATTCCTACATTAATTATAACCTTTCCGAAGACGGATATTCCATCTAAAAACTACACCTATGACATTTACTACTATTCAGCTCGTCGTCTTCGTCATTATTGGTTTGGTACTAGTCGCTGGAGTGATGTTCATCATCCAGGACGCCAGGGCCCAGAACCGACACGAAGAAATGTACACGTCCCGCAAGTCCAGAGTTAATCCTGGGCAACTGTCCCGGGAGCACGAAACAGCTTAATCGATAAGCACAGCAAGGCATTATCTACTACTATTATTTGCGTGTAAGGATAGCCGGTGAAGCCCATAAGGTGCTTTACCGGTTTTGTTTTTAAGGCGGCTAAGGGCTAAGGGCTAAGGGCTAAGGGCTAAGGGCTAAGGGCTAAGGGCTAAGGGCTAAAAATTAGATATTCCTGTACTTTTCAACCCTCTTGACTCCTTAGATCTCTTCCCTCCAACCTTATGCTTTGATGGCCTCTTCAAAGAGGGGTGCAAAATAAGCTTCTTGCTCCTTCGCCATCGCCTGAAGGTAAGGAGACAATTCGATCTCTTTGGCTTCATAAGACTTGAAGCCAGTAGATTGGTGAACCGCATGGTACCAATATTTGGCCCAGGTTCCGTCTTCTGGCCGTGCGCCAGCCTCCCAGCTTAACATAGCTGGATCGAAGTCGAGATCTAGGGCTGTACATAGCTTTCTCAGGACGGCCTCAGGCCCTTTGCGAACCTCATTGCCATCTAAGACGATGGGCGTTTGCCCTTGGCTTTTTAAATAAGTCCAAATTCCAAACAGCCGCTCATAACCAACCTCGCGTGGGTCAGGCCTTTCTATGACTTTGCCAAATGAGGCTAATACCTCTTTGGGGTCTCGAATAAGCAAAACATTGCGGGTCTGGCGTAAAAAATCGACAGGGAGCTCGACCAAGTGCTTGGCCATTTGTTTAAAAAATACCACAGAATCATCGTAGGCTCCCAGGATCACGTTATCGATGACCTTTTGCCCATCGTTCTCCATGCTAGCCAAGGTCTCGGCTCGACCGGGGTGGTCTAGGGCAGTGATTTTGAGATAATGGGCGTATAGTGGCTCGTCAAAAACCCGGGTATCACTGCGCTGGGCGAAGCTGTACATCAGGGCAGTAGAGATATTTCGGGGTCCTGACCAAACGTTTATTCGATGGGTGTTGGGCATAAATTCGCTAGGCAGTAAGCGTTTACGTGGGAAAAGTAAAACTAGGCCTCCTCAATTTCAAATAGCACTCAGAAAGAGTCAAGGATAGCCCCACAATTTTTCCTCTCGTCCGAAAGCCAAATACTTTGCTATTTTTGCCCAAAAATCAGCTCTTGGCCGAACTCGATCTTAGCATCATCATCGTCAATTATAATGTCAAGCACTTCCTTGAACAGTGCCTCAGGTCGGTATTCTCGGCCTTAGAGGGGCTACAAGGTGAAGTGATTGTGGTGGACAACCAGTCTACTGATGGCAGTCAAGCGATGCTCAAACAAAAATTTGGGAGTCAAATCACCTTGATTGAAAACCAAGACAATCCCGGCTTTTCCAAGGCCAATAACCAGGGAATGCGGATTGCCCAAGGCAGGTATGTTTTGCTGTTGAACCCCGATACCGTGGTTGCAGAAGATACCTTTTTACGCTGTGTAGAATTCATGGATGCCCATCCTCAAGGGGGTGCCTTAGGCATCAAAATGATTGATGGACAAGGGAGCTTTCTACCTGAATCCAAGCGCGCCCTTCCTACTCCCTGGGTTTCTTTTTACAAGATTTTTGGGTTCAGCTCCCTTTTTCCGCGCAGTCGCCGTTTTTCTCGTTATCATTTAAGCTACTTGGACCGAGAGGAAAACCATGAAATCGAAATTCTCTCTGGCGCCTTCATGTTCATGCGACGCAGCGCTTTGGAAGAGGTAGGACTGCTGGATGAGACATTTTTCATGTATGGGGAGGACATAGACCTGTCTTATCGCTTCATACAGGCGGGCTACCAGAATTATTATTTTTCAGATTCCCAGATCATCCATTACAAAGGCGAAAGCACCAAAAAGGGTAGCTTAAACTACGTAAAGGTGTTTTATCAGGCAATGATCATCTTTGCACACAAGCACTTTGGTGGGAGTAAAAAACGCTTTTTCATCGCGGCGATTCACTTGGCGGTGTACATCCGAGCGGCCTTGGCCGTCATGTATCGATTAGCTAAGCGTTTTGGGTTTCTATTGATTGAGGGAGCTCTCATTTACCTGATCAGCCTAGGGATCACAGCCTATTGGGAATATTATGTCAAGTACCTAAAATCAGGAGTTTACGAGCCCCTGTTTAGGTATGGCTACCTTCCCACTTATGCCCTGATTTTTGTTGGTCTTTTGGCCTTGCTTGGTGCTTATCGCAAGCCTTTTCGCTTACGCCCTCTCTTGGTAGCTCCCTTTCTGGGTTTTGTTACCATCGCTACGGTAACATATATGGTTTCTTGGGTTGAAAACTATTCTAGGGCCATTGTAGGCTTAACTTCGGTATTTACCGTATTGATTGCTTTTGCTGGCCGTGGCTTAATCAACCTGAGAGAGAAAGGAAATTTCTTTTTCCATGAAGAGACCAAGCGTCGAGTGCTGTTGATTGGCAGCCCCCAAGGTATTGAGCGTCTCATCAAGCTACTCAAGCAAGAGCTTAGCTACCAAGTAGAAGTAGTTGGTGCCTTGCTGCTGAATGAAGGAAAAAGTTCTGTGAGGGGAACCGAGGTGTTGGGCACATTAGACCAACTAGATTTGGTCTCTTCCGCCTATGATGTAGAGGAAGTCATATTTTGCCAGGAGAGCATGCCCACCCGCGAGATCTTGTCCATCATGGCCCAACCCATAAGACGGGAGCTTCGCTTTAAGATTGCCCCTCCGGAGGCTTCCTTTTTAGTTGGATCTCAGGAAATCATTGAACCATTCCTGGCACAAAAAACCCATTACCGGCTTGCCGAAAAAGGAAGTAAAGCAAGAAAACGAGCCTTTGATTATGTAGCGGCCACGGCCTTGCTTCTTACCTGGCCTTTGCTATGGTGGACTTATCGCCGCCCCTTCGGAGCGTTAAAAGGGATTGCCCATATTTTCAGGAAGCGCCATCATCTGGTCAGCTATGCAGCTAAAGCCGGAGACGAGTTACCCCCTCTGGCACCGGGTCTACTTGACATGCGGTACAGAGTTTCCAGCCCTGAACAGTTGGCACATTTACCTAGTCTAGACCGATACTATGCCAAGAACTATCGCTGGGATCTTGACTTAGAGATTCTAATCAAAGGCTGGCGAAACCTCGGTATCAACGCTTAAGTGCCGTCATCTCGGCCTCTGCAGCTGGCTGATATGGGCCAAAACTGGCGTTCTTAAACGCCTGAAAAGCCTTCTCAGCGTCACCCGCTTGTTTAGCGGCCATGCCCAGGCGAAAGGATATACGCGCTTTGTTTTTGGCATCCAAGCGGGGCGTTTTCAACAACTTCTCGTAGCTCTCTACTGCCTCGGCATAGCGGCCCGTTTCATACTCTGCCTGCGCTTTGACCAAAAGAAGCTTAGAACTCCCTCGACTTCGTACATCGGCTTGAATCGCCGACTCCACCGCAGCTAATGCTTCTGGATAATTTTGGTATTCCACTTGAAGATCAGCCAGCTGCATAAAGACCTTGGCCTTTTCTGTTGCGTCCTTGTGGTATAGGGCGGCCTTCTGTAAATAGTCCAGGGCATCCGCTTGCCGATTGGTCTTTTGGGCAATGCGAGACCAAAGCACATAGGCGTTGGCGTTGTTATTTTCTACCTCAAATACACGTGCAAGATATTCTTCGCTGAGCTGATACTCTTCGCCAAGGTAGTAGCTTACGGCTAGCTTGTAATGATAGGCAGGTGTGTTTTCCTGAAGCTTAGGTGCCACGAGAGAACGCAAGGCACCATGGTTGGCTTCCACAAATGCAGTTTTTGCTTCTTCTTCTTGCCCTAGCTCCTCAAATGCCCTCCCTAGCCCATAGTAGTATTTGGCTCGGGTCTCTGCTGTAGCATCCCTCAATTCGGAGCTACGCAAGGCCTGCTCATAATAGGACTTGGCAGCTTCCCACTGCCCTTGAGCCCCCGACAGTTGACCTTGATAATAGAGGACTGAGGCATTCTCTGGGGCCTCCTTGGCTACCATGTTCAGGTAGCTTTGGGCCTCATTGTACTGCTGGAGATTGGTTAAAGACTGAACCAGCAGAAGCTGATACTGCATGCGGCGGGTACCATCGGTTTCTAGGTCTGCTGCCTTGCGATAGTATTTGACGGCTTCGGTCTGGTTGTCGGGATTTTCATTGAGGTTAATCTTGCCTAGCAGGTAATAGACAGAGGCTGGAATTTCATCTTCTCCTAGGGCGACGGCCTGTTCCAAGGAATAGCGCGCCGCCGTCATTTTATTCATGCGGTATTCACAGCGTCCACGTTGAAGGTAGTAACGATAGTTTTTGGGATCCTCCTTGATGGCAACATTATAACGCTGGATAGCTTCGGTACAGCGATTTTGCTCTCTTAAGGCTTCAGCCTCACGGTAGGCCCGCTGCGCCTCTTTTTGGGCAAAAAGTTTGCC
Organism: uncultured Bacteroidia bacterium; assembly: GCA_964521065.1. Lineage (GTDB taxonomy): Bacteria > Bacteroidota > Bacteroidia > J057 > J057 > CAYVAP01. Next base: position 28,409 of record CAZFPQ010000030.1, read on the forward strand.
TTCTCCTAGGAGGCCTAATCCGAAAAAGATAAGGAGGATAATAGCCGTTTCTTTCATGGTAAGGATGTTATTTCAGGTCAAAGGTTGGGGTTGGTAAGTGAGCAAATCCGAAAGAACAATGAAAGAAGTGCGTGCCGTGTAGTTTATACGCTGAGAGTTGTCAGAAAATACGCATCTTTGCCCACAAATTAAACCAAGCAAAGAGTCAGCCCCAAGCTCCCGAATAAAATGGGGCAAAATCAACTTGCAGGATGAACATCATTGAAGAGCTCAAATGGCGCGGTCTAGTTCAGGAGATCATTCCTGGCACAGAGGAATACTTGCTAGAAAACAAAGTTTCAGTCTATCTGGGGGTAGATCCTACTGGTAACTCTATGCACATCGGCAACCTCGTGCCGGTGATGATGCTGGTAAATCTACAACGAGCGGGGCATAAGCCCTACGCCTTGGTCGGCGGAGCCACAGGTATGGTAGGAGATCCTTCTGGCAAAGATAAAGAGCGCCAATTGCTTTCGATGGATGCCATCCAAGCAAACGCAGCAGGCATCCGCAAGCAGCTCAGTCATTTCCTAGATTTTGAGGGAGAGAATGCCGCCGTGATGGTCAACAATTACGATTGGTTTAAGGATATCGGCTTTTTGGAATTCCTTCGAGACGTAGGCAAACATGTCACCATCAACTACATGACCAACAAGGAGTCGGTCAAAAAGCGGATGAATGGAGAGGCCGGTATTTCCTATACTGAGTTTGCTTACCAGTTGCTGCAAGGCTATGATTTTTACCATTTATATCAGCATCATCAGGTAAAGATGCAGGTCGGTGGCTCTGACCAATGGGGCAACATCACTACTGGTACAGAGTTGATCCGACGCAAGTCCGAGGGGGAAGCCAAAGCTTACGCCGTCGTATGTCCTCTTTTGACCCGTGAAGATGGAAGTAAGTTTGGCAAAACCGCCGAAGGAAAGAGTGTTTGGCTAGACCCAGAAAAAACCTCGCCTTACGAGTTTTATCAATACTGGATGAATGTCGGTGACGATGATGCAGAGAAATTCATCAAGATTTTCACCCTCAAAGAGCGCGAAGAAATCAATGCCTTGGTCGCAGAGCATCAGGAAGCACCCCATCAGCGACGTCTACACCAAGCTTTAGCGGAAGACATTACCCGTAGGGTTCATGGACAGGAAGGATTAGACCTCGCCCTCAAGCTTACCCAGTTCCTTTTTAGCCGGAATACCACACCTGAATCTTTGGCCACACTTTCTGAGTCAGAATGGCAAGAGGTGGTTCGAAATAGCCCAGATACCCTCAAACTTGAAAAGGAAAAGATAGAGCAAGGCATGGGAGTTTTGGACCTTCTTACCGAATTAGGGGTTACCTCTTCCAAAGGCGAAGCCCGCCGCTCGGTGGAGAAAGACAACTCGGTCAGTGTCAATGGTCAAAAAGTCGGCAGCTCTGACTATAGCCTAAACCTGGAAGCCGCTTTTTACGGTAAGTATTTACAAGTTCAGCGGGGGAAAAAGAAACGCTATCTGGTAGAGGTGGTTTGATTCCCTATTTCTGAATTCTCCAACTTATTAAAGAGAATAATCGCATTCACTTTTAGTCCTTTGCACTGTGACTTCGCCAGTAGCCCACCTAACTTGGTTCTTCTCGCGGCAGCACAAACCCTCTAACCGAAAAGTCGTGTTATTACTTAAGTAAGCGGACCTAAGAAAAACGGTAATCGGGGCACGGGAGTACGGGGTATGTGGCTGTATTCATTTATCCTTATACCCATAGCCCGTACCGCCATACCCCGATTTCTTCTGTCCAATTGTTCAATGATCCAAACTGCCACCGCTTAGACGGCGCATAAACTCTTCCTTTCTACGCCTTGGCACGTCAATGACCGTTCCATCGGTCATTTCCACATAGCCCCCTTGGCCGCGGTGGTAGCGTTTCAGGTAGTTGAGGTTGATGAGATGGGACCGATGAATCCTAAAAAAATTATATCCTCGGAGCTCATGTTCCCACTCCTTGAGCCTGCGGGTGGTTGTAAGGGGTTTTGGCAGGTTTAAGTAAATCTGGGTATACCCCTCATCTCCCTCAAGGCGAATAATATCATCCACCTGGATGAACTCCAGGCCCTCCATGGTTGGAACAGGTATCTGAGGCGGCTTTGACTTTGCCTCCTCCAGGGTCTCCAATAGCCGCTCATAGCGGCGCTGATCGGCTTGCTGATGCAGCCTCGTTTCAGCTTTGTTGACGGCCTCGATTAGCTCCCGGATATTGATGGGCTTGAGAAGATAGTCCAAGGCATTGTATTTAAAGGCCTTTAGGGCATGATCGTCGTAGGCTGTGGTGAATATCACTTCAAAATCTAAAGGCTTTAGTTGCTGAAGTACCTCAAAGCCATCCCCGGGAGAAAGCTTCACGTCAAGTAAGACGAGTTTTGGCCTCAATTTCCTGATTCCCTCTACGGCGCTGAGGGTCGAATTAGCCGCCCCAAGAATTTCTACTTGAGGACAGTAAGTTTCCAGTAGGTGGGTGATGGTTTTCTGGCTTCGAGGGGAGTCTTCAACGATGTAAGTCCTGATTTTCATAGAAGCGAACGGAAGTATTTTCAGGTAATTGAGTTGCCGTTTATCTGTCTAAGTTAACTAAGTCTAGACTAACTAATGATACCATCCATCAGGCATATGTTGATAATTGCCACTTGAGTCTTGTGAGAAAAATAGAAGCTGAAGCCCATTGGTAATTAGCAAATGAGGCGCTTGCAGGCTGTAGTTGTAGCGTGCCAGTTGCTGCAGTGTCTTGTGAGAAAGAGGCACCTGCGGTGCTTTGCACTCACACAGGACCAGAGGATTTGCCTCAGAATCAAATACAACCACATCCAAACGCTTTTTTTGGCGATGATAAGTGATTTCTTTTTCGACTCCGATTAAGGCTCTGGAGACCTGATGAGCCTCCAACAAGTGTGCAATGAGCAATTGCCTTACCACTTCCTCGGGCTGCTCCAGGAACCACCTTTTCCGGATGGGATCCCACAGCAAAGATTGTCCCTTTTCATCTTTGCTTCGCTTCAACTCATAAGGGGGAAAACAGGAAAGCATCAATAAGGATCAAGTTCAACCAAAAGTTATTGAGAAAAGGCAGGACGCAAAGATGCAGGGTCATGCATAGCGGACAAGTCCTCAGCAAGGTATAGCTCATTTACATCCCCATGTCGGCCTCTCCAAGTTAAAATGAGGCTGTCGGAATTAAGCTTGCTTACTCGATGCCGAAAATCCCCCTCTCGAAAGCTTGCCTTTTGCCCGCGTGCTCCGTCCACCATGGCGAGATGGGTTCTGGGTTCGTTCCACTGCCAACTTCCACGAGTTTGGTATTCCTCAGATTGCTTTTCCCAAGTTCCATCCTCTTTAAATACGAGGTACTCTGGACGATTTGATTCAGGCGTCAGGGAGGTCCCCCCTCTATAAGCATCCAAGGTTCGTTCCCAGCGCCAAACTCGGCAAAGGGTAGTGTCTTTAATTGCTGGACGGGGATTTAGCGCCGCTAGTCCTCCAGATTCGTACGGACTTAGCATAAAATAGGAAAGTGCAACCAGAGCGGTGGACATCCCCAATCCTATTGCCCACTTTTTCATCACAGACATGGGGTGATTGATTTTGAGTAAAGTAATGCCCCCGCCCATACCATGCAACTCTACGAAGCCCCAAACTGTGTGACAGATTGAAGATTTCGCCCTTGGCTGATGCAACTTGGATTTAGTCAGCGTGTCATTTAACACATTAAGACGTTCTCTTAGGTGGCAGGGTCACACACGTCGGCCCATTTTTTCGGCACGGCTGATAGCTAATCCCACACCCAGCCCCAACTGGTCTCATCTTTCCGCGTAATTCTATACAAACCTCCTTAAGACATACGCTATGAAAAAAATTGCCCTAAGTACCCTCCTTCTAATTGGTTCCGCTATGTTGATGAGTCTTCATGCTCAGCGCGTGAGCCTGACCGCCAACTTTAGCTCCTTTGACGTAGATCGTGTAAGCAATGGCATTACTGAAATCGACTATCAAGGAAGTACGAGTCTAAGTGCTAACCTACGCTTGTATTCTCAAAAGAAATGGGCAATCCGTGTAGGGGCTGGAGTAGACAACCTACAATATGAGGTTAATGATGGAGTATCAACCAATTACAGCGCCCGTCGTCAAGACCTAAAAGGTATTCTGGGAATAGAAAAACACTTCGTGATTGGCGACTTTTTAGATATTTATCCTGGCGCCTATGTTCCCATTGTCGTGGTAGGAGAAGACCGAATCCAGGCCAACTATGACAACATTTCTAATGGTGGAGTACGTTCTGGATTGGGCGTATTACTTGGAGCCAACATCAAGCTGTTCCGCATCCTGCGCCTCGGAGTAGAATTTGACGCCAGTTATGATGCTTTCCGTGAAACCGTCTGGGAAAGTGTTGACCAAACCTCTTTGGTACCTTTCCGTGGGATCAACCACACCACAGCCTTTACCCTTGGTGTAGCTTTCTAATCCTGAGATGGGTAAGGAGGAGTAAAGAAGAAACAAACCACACCTGAATAAAGCGAGGCGGAGCCGATTTTGGCTCCGCCTCCATTATTTGGACAAATAGGCATGGCAATAGGGTTAAATGAACATAGGAGACAAGTCTGAAGGCGAAATGGGTCGATGTTTAAGCAACAAGATACCAAGCCACTTCCCCTCAAGGACCGTTGTTGATCGTACTTGCACATCAAATAGACTTTAAATAGGCAGTGGGAAATAAGCGACGTAAGTATTGGTCAATGTCGCTGACTGATACCCGGCCATCCTTATTTTCATCTAGGCCCCGATTGCGCTGATAGGCGAGACTCGGTTTTGCATATAAACTAAAGCAATAGTCTTGTTGCCTTGCCTTTGGATATAAAATCCCCAAGTAGAGATCTGTCAAGCTTTGATAGTTGCCATATCGATCTCGCACTTGAGAGAGATAGCGATAAACATAGTCCATCTGATCTACGGCACTCATCTGCCCTAGGGCAGCCGTGCTCACGCCTAGATCTTGGGCAGTAGCAGGCATAAATTGGATTAGCCCGGTGGCTCGGCTCCCTCTGCGGTTGACCACCGCTGGGTCAAACCGGGACTCTGCGTACATTACTGCCATGAGCCATTCTGCGGGAATTCCTAGTTGCTGAGCTACCTCGTGGACTTTACGAGCAAACATGTGAGGCTCTGAAACCACCGCGGAAGCCTTGTCCAAGAGGTATAAGTCTGCTGGTTCTTCCGAACTCCACCAAGCAAGTGCTGGGCTGGAGGATGCTGCGCGAGGCTCTGTCTGGCTATACCAAAGGGTGAAAAGATTGGTGGCAACGACAGCGATCACCACCCAGCCCCAGCGGGAAACTCTTTTGGGCAAGCTTAACCAAGCCGGAAAGCTCAGCACCAATACCCTGCGGGAAGGGTGAGAAGGTGGGTAAAATTGTTTACTGCTCATGTGAAATTGGTCGAAATAAAGTGGTCTAGAAAATGGGTTAGGTAGATCTTCATTCAATTGGTCAGCTCAATTAAATTAAAAGCTAGATTATTTACTAATATATTTAGCATTATTTTATTATTGCACAAATATTTAGCCAAAATGGATTTTGAAACAAAGATCTCTCCGCTCTCGTTTTGTCATTTCAGATTAACCACTGGTTTTTTATCTCCCCTGTTCTTGAGTAGTTTTATGTAAGAGGTTGTTTGAGTTTTAATGTGTCAAGCCGACCCGATGGATTTGTTGGTTCTGGCCAGTAAATTTTGGAAGGAATACGAGTTATTCTAAAGAAAAGCGCTACAGTCAGTCTCAAAACAGATAAGATTAGGCCCTAAACTCAACAGCCAAACAAGCTCTAAGCTCAACCTTTCGAGAATTAATCCTACCAGAAAGAAACTGGAACATCTCATATGATCGGATACCGATTTTCTAAGTTCACTCCCCGTGGGGAGGATGAAGACCCATTCGAGCGACTGCTGAAAATCTTCATGGAGCTGTTGACTTATACCAACGGCGATGCCGATGAGGCTTTGTCATGGATGAACCAGCTAGACCGCGAGTACGGTCTCACTGATGATGAATATGGCATGGGGGACTTCATCGAAGACCTCAAACGCAATGGGTACTTACAAGAAGATCAGCCTGGTTCAGGCTCCTTCAGTATCACCGCAAAGTCCGAGCAATCCATCCGGCAGCGTGCCCTAGAAGAGATATTTGGCAAACTTAAGCGCAGTGGCCGGGGCAACCACCGGGTGCCCCATGTGGGTATCGGTGAGGAACCTCTAAGCGAACTAAAAGCTTTTGAGTTTGGTGATCCTGTAGAAAACATTGCTTTCACCGAGTCTTTTCGCAACGCCCAGATCAACCATGGGATCGATGGGTTCACCATTACCCAAGACGATCTAGAGGTACGTGAACGAGAGCACAAAACCAATGTGGCAACGGTATTGATGATTGACATCTCCCACTCCATGATTCTATATGGAGAGGATCGAATCACTCCTGCCAAGAAGGTAGCCATGGCCCTCTCGGAGTTGATCATGCGCAAGTATCCCAAAGACACCCTGGATATCATTGTATTTGGGAATGATGCCTGGGCCATTGACGTGAAGGACCTTCCCTATCTCCAGGTTGGCCCTTACCACACCAATACGGTAGCAGGTTTGGAGCTCGCCATGGACATCTTGCGCCGCCGCAAGACCAGCAACAAGCAGATCTTCATGATCACTGATGGAAAGCCGACTTGTATCCGAGAAGGGGCCAAATATTATAAAAACAGCTTTGGGCTCGACCGTAAGATTTTGAACCGAACCCTGAATCTGGGTGCCCAATGTCGCCGCCTCAAGATTCCCATCACCACCTTCATGATTGCCCGCGATAGCTGGCTGGTGGAGTTCGTTCAAGAGTTTACCCAAGTCAACCAAGGACGGGCCTTCTACTCTAGCTTGCAAGGGCTGGGTGAGTATGTCTTTGAAGATTTTATCAAAAACCGCCGCAAGCGGGTACGCTAGCCGGTTGCAATTTATAAGGGAGAGTCATTACTTGTTAACATGAGTAATGACTCTTTGCCTATTCTCCCCGTTGCTGACCTCCATTGCGATTTGCTCTCCTACTTGGTTCGAGTCAAAAAGGCGAGCCTACAAAATACACAGGACATAGGAGTTGCCCTGCCCTATTTGGAAGCTGGTCAAGTAGAAATGCAGACCCTGGCTATCTTTAATCCTACAGAGTCTGGCTGTAGCAAATGGGGACAGAAGCAGGTAGATCGATTTGTGGCTTTAGGATTGGAGGCTGCGTTTCACCCCATTCGCAAGGTAAGCGAGCTCAAGGAGGCCATGGCCGATCACAAAATTGGGATTGTGGCAGCCGTAGAAAATGCCTCAGGGTTCTGTGAGGAAGATGAGCCCATGGATTTTGGCTTCGAACGCCTAGAGCAATGGATCAATCGAGTAGGGAGAATCCTCTATATATCCTTGACTCACCATTTTGAAAACCGCTTTGGTGGGGGAAACTTTAGTGATAACGTAGGACTCAAAGAAGACGGCAAGGTATTGCTAGATTGGCTCGATGACCGCCAAATATGCATTGACCTCGCGCACGCCAGTGATCAGTTGGCCTATGACATCCTTGATTATACTGCCCGCTACGGGCTCAACATTCCCATCATCGCCAGCCACTCCAACTTTAGGCCTATCCAAGATCACGTCCGGAATTTACCCGATCCCTTGGCCAAGGAAATCTTTGCCCGTGGCGGGGTCATTGGAATCAATTTCCTGAGGGACTACGTGGATACCGATGATCCCCAACGGCTCTATGACCACATCGATTACGGATGGCATGAGCTAGGTGGCCAAAATCAATTGGTGTTAGGAGCAGATTTCTTTTACCTCAAAGCCATCAAGGAAGCCGAACGTCATCCCCTATTCCACCCAGAGCATGGCCACGCTGGCCAGTATCCCCACATATTCCGCGAACTTCAACAAAGAGGATACCATGCAGACCAATTACAAGCCCTCGCCCATGGGAATGTGCTCCGATTTCTAGAGAAAGTCTGGCGATAATGTTGGAGGCGGGAAGCGAAAGGGGAAAGGGGAAAAGTGGGACAAGAATTGATTCCATATGGGGGCGGATAACATCCACCCTTAAAATTACCCAATTGCTGCAAACGCCCCTTCCAAATCCTTGATTAGGACTTGGGGGTCTTCTAGTCCTACGTAGAACCGAATGTTGTTCCAGGGTACTGGACTGTTCTGATAGTTGGCCGAGGTGAGCAAGGCTGCGGTAGGGAAAATCAGCGATTCGTAGCCGCCCCATGAGCAGGCCAGGGTGAAGTACTTCAGTTGGTTACAAAAAGTTTCCAACGCAGATAGTTCATCCACCTTTAGTTCCATTGAAAACTGCCCTGCCGGGCGCTTCATCTGCTTTTTAGCCAGCTCATATTGAGGAGACTGAGGCAAAAAGGGGTAATGAACCTTAGATACCAAGGGATGCTCAGCCAGGAATTCTACCACTTGTGGGGTGGTCTGGGCCACCCGCTCCATGCGTAGGGGCAAGGTGCGTAAGCCCCTCATCATCAGCCAAGCATCGTTGGGGGAAAGGATGCCCCCAAGGGTCATGTACTCAGAAGCAAAGACCTGCTCAGCTTTTTCGCGGCTGCAACAGAGTACCCCAGCGACGACGTCGCTGTGGCCATTGAGGTACTTGCTGGCTGAGTGCATGACCATGTCTACCCCCATGTCGATGGGGCGCTGATTCAGAGGGGTGGCGTAGCTGTTGTCGATGGCGGTGAGGATGCCATGCTCCTTGGCAATGGCGACTACCGCGGGAATGTCCTGCAGCTCAAACGTCACGGAGTTGGGGGACTCCAACATGATCAGCCGTGTATTGGGCCGAATGGCCTTTCTAAAATTCTCAGGATCTCGCCCGTCTACCATGGTATTTTCTATCCCGAAACGGCTGAGCAGTTGGTTGAGCAATTTGTTGGTCCAAGAATAGGGCTTTTGCACACATAGCACGTGATCGCCTGCCGAAACGCTAGACATAATCCCTGCTGCAATAGCTGCGCTGCCACTTCCAAAAAGCAAACACTCCTCCGAGCCTTCTAGAGCAGCAATTTTTTTCCGGAGAATAGCCACAGTAGGGTTATGTCCCCGGGTATAAAATGGCCGATCCATCTCATGGGCCAAGGTCTCCCGCATGTCACTCAAGGTCTTGAAACCAAACATGCTAGCCTGAATGAGGGGAGGAGCCACGGCGTTGAAGTAGTTCTCGCGTTCTTCACCCAGGTGGTTGATGATATAATCGAGCTCGTGAGCCAGTGGATCTGTCTCTGCCATAGATCAAGGAAAATAAATGGTAATAGGGGAGAATAAAGCCTTATTCAGGTCCTAGAATTTAACCGCAATCACGGAGATCTCGACGTTGACGCCCTTGGGGAGTCCGGCAACCTCTACCGTTTCACGGGCGGGATAGTTGCCAGTAAAATAGGAGCCATAGATCCCGTTGATTTGGGCAAAGTCCCCCATGCTTTTGAGAAAAATGGAGGTTTTTACGATGTGATCATACGTCAAGCCTTGGCTTTCTAGGATGGCCCCGATGTTTTTCATGACCAAGTGGGTCTCTTCATCTAAGTCTCCAAGCTTGAGTTCCCCTGTCGCAGGGTCAATCGCGATTTGTCCCGAGAGATAATAGGTATCCCCAACTTGCACCGCTTGATTGTAGGGTCCAATCGGAGCAGGCGCTTGGTCGGTTTTGATGGGTTGTTTCATTGGAGAAGATCAATATTGTAGAAAAGAAATAAATCAATTTGCCAAAGTCCCCAAATCTCACCCCCTCTCCCATAACTCCCTAACCATTAACTTTTTAACCTTTAACTATTATACGACTCAAGCAATCGGGTTCATGGTAATGGAGAAGATGTTGTACTCTTCTTTGGGGCGACCATGGTAAAACTTATCAAGAACCTCGTACATGTCCTTGGCGCGGAAATAAGAAGTGTGAAGTTCACCGCTTTGCTGAGCCCACTGGACGGTGTAGCTCTGGTCCTTACGAAAGTGCTTATCCACGTAGTCAAACATGGCTCCCAATGCTTCCAAACGATCCGCAGCCACCAAGGAGTGAAAGAGAAAAGATTGATCGTGCTTAGGATTGATGGTGATCAGGTCTAGGCGAGTTTTACCCTCCTCATCTCGGTAATTGAAGACCAATTTGTCCAAGGTGAGGCCGAGTTTGCGGCTTACTTCCTTTTGAAGTCGGGCCATTTCTACGTTTGGGTCGTTGGAATGCATGGGAAAAGCGCTCATAGCTAAAGTGGATCCTTCAAGGTCAGGGAGGGGCGCCCGCGACTGGGATGGGGATCCAAATTACAGACTTGCCCGGTAAAGTCGCAAGTCTTGAGGGGAATCTAGGGAGATTGGGATAAAGCAAAAGGCAACCAAAGCTCCCTTTTCCTTTAACCTGCATTCACCACACACGTTGAAATGATATGCCTAAACAGGTTTAGTCTTGCTGAATCAACCTATACCGAGAACATGATAAAAAATCTCCTCATTTTAACGGTAATGAGCTTATGCCTGCTTGGGAGCTACCAAAGCTTTAAAAGCTATGCCATTGCCGTAAAAGACACCCATTGTCTAAGCACACAGATTTCGTCAGTGCTTTTTGACCTAAACGAATTCACCGTTCACGTTGATTCTAGCCTTGAGCTAACGGACTTTAAAGTCGTCAACCAAAACAGTGGTAGGGTAATTTTTGAGCAAGGTAAGAGTCGAAAGGGGATTAAGAACGATTACGGGCATTGTAGCTTCGAATTATTCTGGCATGATAAAAAGGTATTTGAATTCGGCCACTTCAAGACCAACAACTGGCACACAAACGAATATGAACTCCGATTGAAGCGAGGGCAAAATGGACTAGAGCCTAGCCTGGTCATCAATGGCCCCGATCATCGAGCTTATGATTTGTACTTTAAAGCCATCGACCATTGATTGGGGTTGTTATTTGAAAGCCTATGCTTAAAAACAAAGACCAGAAAGTTACGCCTCAGTTCCCTCCTGAAGACCTAGTGATTCCTCATGATGCCCATCATGGTAAATATGTTGGAATTACCCGTTATGGAATCAAGTTTTTCATTACGACACCTTTTACCTTTCATGATAAGCAAAAATTTGTGGCTTGTTACTTATTCCATCCAGATGGAAGTTTAAAGGAAGCCATAATCGATCAGTTGGGATCTCGATCTGAACTCATTGGAAAGGATACCTCCAACATTCTGCCTCTTATGCCTATCCAGCCTAATCAAACTACTGAAGAACTGATTCAAGTTCGGTTAGATCAACTAGGTTCTAAAGTGTTTAAATCGATTTCTATCAAGCCTTTCTCTATTGAAAAGTATGGAACCACTTTTGGGTTGATTCCCGATTATCCATATGATCCAAGGGAATACGACACTAGCTATGTGGTCCTAATGCCAGGCAATTACATGGCCTTTCATTGGCCCTGGAATGGGGAGTACGATACATAAGAAACCATTCATTTTATAGTCTGACAACGATAGATTTGAGTGAGGAAGGAAAGTCCGCCAAACAGAACGAACCCCCAGGCTTACGCCCGATTCATAGCAAGCATCTCAACATGATTGAATACCAAATCGAAAACGACCTCAGCCTAGAAGAATTCAAAGAGATCCTCATCCGTTCCACCCTAGGGGAACGTAGACCCATCGAGGAGCCAGAACGGCTCTCCAACATGCTGAAATTCGGGAATCTCACCGTGTGCGCCAGAGATCAAGGAAAGCTAGTGGGAGTCAGTCGATCACTCACGGACTTCGCCTTCTGCACCTATCTGTCTGACTTAGCAGTGGATCAGACCTACCAAAGGCGAGGCATCGGCAAGGAATTGATCAGGCAGACCAAACTGGCTGCGCCGCAAGCAAAAATCATCTTATTGGCCGCTCCCGCAGCTATACCCTATTATCCTAGGATAGGCATGAAGCAGTATGAGTATTGCTATTTGCTGGATGATGTTGGGGA
>CAZFPQ010000031.1:0-26694 GCA_964521065.1 uncultured Bacteroidia bacterium
TTATATTCTGTTGCTCACGTCCTCTTCCCCTATCGCGTACTAATTGAAAGTAGAGCTTATAGTATAAGCTATTTAACACTATTGCTCATAGTGTTAAATGTGGGAGGGGGGCCAGGTCGTTGGGGGAGTTGAATGGGGCTTTAGAGTCTGGAATCAAGAGTTCAAAAAAGTCGCAGCTAAGGACCATCGAGATTCGAAGTTAACACTTTCCATGTGTAGTGTTAACCGATCAAACGAGGTAATCTTTTGTACTAAAAATAGAGTACCCCTTTTTAGCACACTAAATCATAGCCAATTCGCAGAGAATGTTCTAACTTGACCGTACCCTCAATAGGGTACACCCTAAGCACAATACAGTATCCCTAATTTTCTCTCCTAGGGAAAAGCCGCTATTGTGGGAAAGATGTATATAAGGTATGATATCTCTGTAGACCAAGGAGAAGTAGATGGAAACTACAATACCAATGGATGCACGTGGAAGGATGTCCTTACCAGCTGATATCCGCAAGCAATTGAATATGGATGAAGGTGGAGAGCTGGTAGTACAGTGGGATGAGGAAAAAGTAATTCTGACCCCAAAGCGGCAACAGATTCGGGAACATATCCTCCATCTCCAACAATATGTTCGTGAGCATGTGCCAAAAGGCGTGTCCCTCGTAGACGAGTTTATCGCCGAGCGGCGCAAAGAAGCTACGCAAGAAGAGGAGAAAGGGTTATGACCATGGTCCAAGTGGTATTGGATGCTTCAGTCATTCTTGCGATCATGCAGAACGAAACTATTAGTGATAGCATTGAGGAGCATTTGAGCCGTGCCATGATTTCGACGATCAATGCCTGTGAAATCCTTACCAAACTCATCAACAAAGCAGGAATGACGCTCCAAGAAGCTACTACGGCACTCGCAGGTTTTCGTCTCCAGATTGTGCCTTTTAATCATAACCATTTTCAAGTAGCAGCAGAACTTTCTCTTTATACCAGAAAATGGGGGCTTTCTATGGGAGATCGAGCCTGCCTTGCATTAGCAAAGGCAGAATCCCTCCCCGTACTCACTGCCGATCAGATATGGAGTAAGTTAGATATTGGGATTGATATTCGAATGATTCGGTAAATTACCCGAGTGATGAAGACCATTCTTTATATGCGGGTGTCGGACCCAGATCAGAACCTCGCCCGGCAAAAAAAAGCCCTAAGCGAGTATGCTAAGAAGACTGGAGCGCAAAAGATTGAGGTTATCTCTGAAAAGATATCTGGAGTTGCCCCTCTGGAGGAAAGAAAACTTTTTCAGGTACTGGAACGTGAGGATGTAGAACGCCTGGTGGTGGAAGATGTGGACCGGTTAGGCCGTGATGCAGCCGAAGTGTTGACCATGATAAAGAAGCTGACAGCCCACAAGATCATCCTCACCGTGACCCGCTACGGAATAGACACCATTCTACCCAACGGTGACGAAAACCCAGTAGCAGCCATGATCTTTTCTATCATGTCCACCTTATTTGAGCAGGAGCGTAAAAATATCAAACGTAAACAGCGCCAAGGCATTGAGATCGCTAAGCTCCAAGGAAGGTACACTGGCCGTCAACGTGGTGCTGGGATGTCTTCCGAACAGCTACTCGCCAAATATTCTAAGGTGGTGAAGGAGCTAAAGGCAGGGACCAGTATTCGCCGAACGGCCAAATTGTGCGATGTTTCCCCCTCGACTGTGCAACGGGTGAAGGGAATCATGAAATTCAAAAATGAAAATACATGACTTATGCGAATTAACAGTTAAAAATGGCCAATCAGCGTTTATGCCTTCCGAAAGCGTCTCTTTGAAAAATAAGACGGGCGTCGGAGACGCGAAGACACCTGGTATCGTCTTAAAAAGCCTAACAAGCCAACTGTTAATTGGCATGACTTACTGTACCTAATCAGGTGAGACTCTTAAAATAAAGAAAACGGTAACTACGCACCCTAAAGCAATAAAAATCAGGATAAATGATTTAAGATTGGCATGATGTATACTTGATTTAACTAATCCTGCTAGGGAACAGCTTGCTGTTACAGTAGCAAGAACAGCAATAATTCGTGATATCAAAAACTGCTTTTTGGGATTTCCCATAAATCTTAAGATGATTACCAAATGAATACATGTCTCAGCCATGAACTGTATTTAATGGCTTACATACCCATCGATAGTGAATAAGAGTTGACTTATTCCCGATTAAGATTTATGATCTGGTTTGACTTACGGAAGCTGGAGAGTAAGGTTTAACCTAAATATTAAAGTGGTGACCTTTTTTTTCGTCGCAAAAAAGGCTAACTTGAAATATGGGTATACCCCGCTTACCCACATTCGTTCTTTCCCAATGTCCTGAAGCGGGTTTGTGATCTTGCCCATTGCATTCTGACCGGAATCTTTGGGCATTTTTTCTCTTCCATCATAATGAAGAGATAAGAGAATGGATTGCACACATTCCTGCTTCTATTGTAAGAGTCTAGAAGACTCTCTAATGTCGTAAGCACTATATAATTTTTTTGAAAGAATCTATTAATTTAACCGATATCTGGAATAAGTACGCAAAGAGTGGAAACCACCAACTCTTTCGGATTATTTATGAAGAAACTAAACATATCTGCTTTCTTTCAGCATACAAAATACTGAGTGATGAAGACTTAGCCAGAGACGTAGTACAAAATGTTTTTTTTCGACTTATCGCCAATCGTTTCCGCTACACAAATGTTGAAAAGTTGGAGAGCTGGCTTTATAGGATAATCGCTAATGAGTGTAGAAAAAGGCTAATCCATCCTAGCTCATCGAGGACTGAACCCATCCCAGAAGATGAGCCCGCCTTTCACCCATTTGCTATAGCTCCTATTTCCGATTCTTCGCTTGATGCACAAGATGTATTAAAAGTTATTAATCTCTTACCCAAAAGAAATCACGCAACTATCCTCCGTATGGTACTCAATGGGTTTACTAATGGTGAAATCGCTGAAGAGTTGAAAGTTTCTGAAAAATATGTACGAGATACTAAATCTGCTGCTAGGAAAGAATTATCAAAAAAGATTAATGATTTTATCTGAAGGTATTGTTCCCTAAGTAAGGATTGGCCTCTTCCCCTTTGACGCTACCACTGAAAAGTAGAAATCATTCGCGTCCCAACTTTTTCTCTCAAAAAGAACCGTTTTCTGATACCCATAACTTTACTTTTCACCTGATTCACCCTAGGGGAAGAGGACAATTCGACTAAGGGAAAAGGATATTATCTTTGTAAGATTCGTTAGAAAGCTTATCCCGCCAAGTATCTGCGGAAACATTATGCGCTTTAGCCCGCCGAAAAGCCCTAACACCACCAACGACAGCCCCTAGCATCGTCGAGCCTAGAAAGAAAATTTTTCTGGCTTTTGAACTCGTGTGACTCAACGATGGCGTTCCTAGCGGTCTCACAAATACCTTAGGATTACCTTGATATTTTTTAGGCAAATGCTCTTTTTCATTTTCTGAAATTAGCCTTGTCGGCTCTGAAAATGTCTCTTCGAAGTGCTTTACAGTCAAATGTCTCAGCGTGTCAAAACCGATACCTGTAACCCCTCCCATCAATACCCCTAGGGTAGTTTCAAAGAAAACATTCTTCCGGACTGGAGGTAATTTATCTCTACATTCATCTTCTCTCATAGATATACCGTACACAAAATGAGAGAGTTTGAATGTTACAATTATGTGAAAAAGTCGCGTATTTTTTGCCATCCTTCCTAGGAAGCATTTTTAGACTAAAAAAAGCTATGCAGATCGATATTGATGACATCTTCGATATTTTGGATGATTTTTTCCATAGCGAATTTGGCCAATCCTTAATGGCGGCGCTTTTTAGTGCTGGAATATTGGCGGCTTTCAAAAAAAACCGCATGGAATTTTATCATCCAGGTACTAAGGAACCGATGGAAGTTCCTTTTTCATTGAGCGAAACCGAATTTGAAGCTCTTCGCGATCTGATTTCTGAGAAAAACGAGCAAGGCTCCATGCCTTCGCAGAAAGCAGAAAATGTTCTGCAGCGATATATCTACCAACCAACTAAACGTATAGAGGACTCAGATTCCGATCCACACTTCACGATCTCTATTGCACACATCAATCGATTCGATGGCCCATTTGCTAAAATAGATCAAATCAGGGCTGGGGTCTTTCGCGCAGTATTCGCAGCAATTGAACAAGAGATCAAAAACGGAACCCTAATCAACCTCTCCTATTACACCCTCGATATGCCCTACAAAAACGAAGCTGGGGAATGGCAATACGTCCGCCTTAAAAGATATCGGGAAAAGGCGGAGATCTTTTTTCATGTATTAGGTGATTATAAACTTCAACCCATGTTTCCACGCCTTTACTTAGAAAAAGATAGCAGAATAGAGCCGACAGAAATGCCAGATCATCTAAGGCAAAAGGTAACAATAAGCTTCTGCCGCTACTTCCAAAAGCAAAAACATCCTTTTACACCGAAACAGCGGGAAGTTCTTCGCTACATTCAGGCAGAACCAGATATTTCTGCTGAGCAGATCGCGAATAAGATGCACATTACACAAGATAGCGTACGCGGCTATCTAAAGGATATAGCCAAAACAGGCCTCCAACTATTTGAGGTCATCTTTCAACCTCGTAAAGGAGTTGCACAATACTGGCGGGAAATGGGACTCTACTTGCCAGAGTAATCGCCATAATTGAAGTCTTCGACGTACCATTCATTCTCTTCTCCCCCCACCTGCGGCCATAATGCCAAGGATTGGGCCTAAAACCATGCCCACTCCTTTCGCGACTTTCCAGCGAGTTTTTATCTTAGCAAAGGTATGGTACTCTCCCATGTCTCCAATATTTGGACAGCGGTAGTAGCGTTTCTTCCAATCTGAACGAACGTATTCTGCCTCTACGCGCATATTACAG
Source organism: uncultured Bacteroidia bacterium (assembly GCA_964521065.1). Taxonomy (GTDB): domain Bacteria; phylum Bacteroidota; class Bacteroidia; order J057; family J057; genus CAYVAP01. The sequence goes on from CAZFPQ010000031.1 coordinate 4,916, forward strand.
ATCGGGCAAGTTACATCGTGAGTTTCAGCCATAATTGTAAAATTGTTTCTTTGAAATTAGAATAACGAAGATTCAACCCACAAAGGCAAGTTATCCCTAGGCATTAGTTTCGCGGTAAAAAATACACTCATTTAAGCCTCTGAGGGCACTTTTGAGTTTCATGCATACCTTATATTGGGGTAGGTACGGGCTTAAGTCGTGAGAACTTTCTCTATATCACCCCCTATCAGACTTTATGGACGATTGGTCGTGCTGGAAAAACGAGAAACTAATGCCTAGGGGGATTTTTCATCTAAAAAGAATACCCACTAGGGGTATTTCTATTTTACCCTAGGGGTAAATATCTGATTAACAGCCTTATACTACACATTTGCCCTAGACACTTACGACGAGTGTCGGGGCCTAAAGCCTCTTCATCCACCTTAAGTTCATCACGCTATGCGCTGGATTCGAGTCCTCATCCAAATCATCCTTCGGATTCTTCTAGGAGGTGGTGGTGACGACAATTGCCGCTGTTAAGGCCAAATCTCGCAGGTTCACTTTCTGACCTGATCGCTCACGTCTAAGGCATAACGTAAAGGATCGGCATTAATTCCACCATTCTGCCTGGGACTCCTATGCCCTACGTCAGCCTTTAGCTGACGTAGAGCGGCTTCTCTCATTTGACGAAAAATCACTCGATAACTCAACCACTCATTGTTATGACCATTGCATCTCGTAAACCACGCCACCCTCAAGACCGGGTCCTACTCAATTTCTCCGGTGGCCAGAATCCCGAAGACGAGCTACGTCTGCACCACCTGTACGAAAACATCGCCATCCTTGGCTCTACGGGATCGGGAAAGACTTCCGGGTCGGGTTTTGCCTTGGCCAGCTCCCTGCTGGATGCTCGAGGCATAGCAGAAGAAGACAAGGTGGGAATGGTGGTCTTCCTCTACAAGCAAGGGGACGCCGAAGACTGGCTGCGCTGGAGCTTTGCCGCAGGACGTCAAGACGATGTCATTCACATCCAATCGCACCATACCGATGTTTTCAACCCACTGGAACGCTACCAAAACCAGGAACCGCTCAACGCTGTCGAGGCGTTGACCTCACTGACCGATATCGTCTTAGGAGGTGGTGATCGCAAGGGCTCGGAAGCCTTTTGGCTCATTCAGCAAAGAATTGGTTTGGACCGACTTATCAGGCTCTGCCAGCTAGCTGGACTACCCTTGAATATCGCTACCCTACATCAGCTCCATCAATCAGCTCCAATTAATCCTGATCAGATTCACGATGAACGATTTCAGCAATATTCCTTCTGCTGGCAGATGATTGCCCAAGCAGCCGAAAAAGTTGGGGCTGACCATGAAGAATTTCGGATGGTGGAACATTATTTCCTTTGGGAGATCCCAAATCTATCACCGGAGACCGCTTCTTCGATACGGGCCCTGATCTCTGGAATATTACAGCCGTTTGTTTCCAGTAAATTACTCAACGGCATGTGCTGTGGTAAGTCCAATCTTCGGCTAAAGGATGCTTTCTCAGGTAAGATTATTCTGCTGGATGTGCCGGTCCAGATTCACGAAACAGTCAGTCGTATTTTCCAATGTATTATAAAGTGGAGCCTTCAGAAATCCGTGGAGCAACGTGATCAAGATTGTTTTCCTAATCCACTGATCTTTTGGCAAGACGAAGCTCAGGCCTTTTTAATGCCACGCGATTTTGCCTTTATGAGTACTGCACGATCCAGTAAGGCTGGAAGCGTAATTCTTAGCCAGAATATTTCCAATTTCTACGCCACATTGGGAGGAGGACCTAAGGCGGAATCCCAAATAAACAGTCTACTGGCACTTTGCAATACCAAGATCTTCCATGCCAACAATGACGCAGTCACCAATGAATGGGCTGCGAAGACCATTGGTATGGGAATTCGCACTTTGAAATCAACTACGGTTGGTCGGGACTCTGAATCAGTCTCCTCTTCACAACAGCGACAATTTCTGGTCGAGCCTAGGACTTTTACCATGTTTCGCACCGGTGGTGCGGAAAACGACTACTTGGTGGATGCAGTGGTTACCGGAACCGGCCGGGTCTTCTCCTCCGGAGCCAATTTTTTGCATGCCGCCTTTCAGCAACCCTTCGCTCGCTGACTTTCAACCTACCCTTTTTTTTACCTCTAACCATTTTATCCCATGCAAGAACAACGTAAGTATCACACTCCTGAACAGATGATGGGAGACGTCGTCCTAGATTACGTTACTAGGGGCTTCCTCGATATCTTTCGTAACATCTTTCGCCTGATCGTGCGTGTGCACGCCAGTATGGTCACGATCTTCTTTCGCCATAAGTTTGGCACTAGAGGATTCAACAATGCTACCTTGATTTTTGGCTGGTGTGCTTTTTCCCTCATCAGTGCCGCAGAACTACTCTTTCATGTAGATCGTAGTATGCTCACTGGGGTAGAACTACCAGAACAGCTAGATACTTTGGTATTTTCCTTCCACCTGACTCTGTTTCTTTTATTTGGTCTGTATCGCATCTGGGAAGCAACCAATAATTTGAAGAAAAATCGAGTCAAACGCCATGGTGACGGGACTGGCTATAGCCTGCTTTACCCCTTGGCATATCGGCTGCTAAATCCACTAGGTCTGATCCATGATGGCACCGACTACCCACGCTGGTATCAGCTTGATCCTCGTAAGTTCCAGAAATGGGTCGAACCGACACTGGTCATTTTACTTGGCTGGATCTTCGCCAAGTTCGGCTATAGTTTCTACGGTTCGTTCATCATGTTCTGCGGTATTTGTGTCTTCCTCCTGGCGTTTGAGCAGGAGCAGGTGCTTTACGAGCAACGTCAGCGTGAATGGGACGCGGAGATCTCTTCTTTGAGCATGCAAGAGGGAGATGAGGACGGTGCCGATTATGGTCATCGCGGTGGCTTGGTTATCGCACCGACACTGGTATCCTCCGAACGTGCCTATCGGCGTTGGCGACAGCGCCATGATTCAGATCAGGCCCCATCACCTCACCCTGTTAAGGATTCCATTCCATCGCAATCCATTGTTTCACGCGAAGGTAACGCCTAAAGCAAGCCTTCATTAATATTCATCACTTATGAACTGGTTAATCAATCTGATCCTGTGGCTACTGGATCAGGTCGCGAACAATGTTCGCTCAGATGATTCGAGCGATATGATCCCTGGAGGTATCGACCTCTGACCTTTCACACCTTTTAATTTAACAACCCGGTCCCCTCATTGAGGAGGCCATAACCTTCCATTATCATGGGTATTTACGACCGTATCAAAAACTGGATAGCCGAATCAAAAAAGGACAAACCCGTAGTTGATTTGAGCCACCGATCTCGTCGACTGCCAGAGCCTAAACGCCAAGCCGTGACGCAGGCCCCGATTGATGCCAAGCTGGAAAACAAAATCCGTCAACAAAGCCAGCAGGCTAAAGGACATATTAACAGCGTAGAGTCAGTAAAAGAACTGCCGCAATCACCACCATTACATCAGAGCCCTAAACCCAAGCAGGAATCCAGTGGGGGATATACCAGAAATCTTCCTCCTAGAAACCCTGGTGACGATAAGCAAAAGCGGCGAGGAAGATCACTATAATACTGGCATTGAACCTCTGAGTTTGCTACACTAATACCCTGCTGATTCAACCACTTGGGTAAGGAGATATCATGATCGACACCATCCTCATTGACTGCGACAAACTGGACGAACTGGAATATGCCAGACAAGGAAGTCCGTTGGCCATGCTTCAGTTAGCCAAGTCATTCGTAGAAGGAGACGGAGTACCAAGTAATCCCGGAAAAGCGTTGATGCTGCTTGAGGATATCATTGCTAAGGGTCGATCCGTTTGGCCTATGAAAGTTCGCTGGAATGCAATGATTTTGAGAGCCAATATTCTAGCGGAGCGAGGGGAACAGGATGCTACCGACGAACCAATGATTACTATCATTCGGGAAATGGTAGAACTTCCCCCGAGGCGATGGAACCTAGAGCAGATGATCAGCTGTTTAGAGTGGCTTCAGATCCGTCAAGAAGACGGCGGAAAAGACTTCGCTGAGCTGGACTGACTTTCTTCTTTTTTCAATAGCAGCACGTCGCAACGACGCCCTACCCTACCCTTCTGACAGACCGCCCTCTTTAGGGCGGTACTTTTTGGCCACGGTCTAAAGCATGTTTAGACGAGATGCCTGCAATAAATTTTATTCCACTTCCCGTAGTAAGTATCTCACCTTATAGTTGAAGTAATACTGAAGGAAACAGGGAAACTATCACTACATTATGCTACGTATTACCCCCAGCAAGAGTGCAGCTGGAGCTACCAAATATTTTGACGAAGGACTGGCTAAGGCTGACTACTACGCCAAAGACGAACAGATTCTCGGCCAGTGGGGTGGGAAAGCTGCGGAGCGTCTGGGGCTGGAGGGAAAGGTCAAGCGCGAGGACTTCACCGCCCTGTGCCATAATAGGACACCCGAGGGCAACAAGCTCAACCCACGCGACAGTGCCAAACGTAAGGCGGGCTACGACTTTACCTACAGTGCCCCAAAATCAGTATCGGTGGCTTATGGTATCACTGGCGACGAGCGCATACGGGAGGCCTTCGAGCATGCCGTAGACACTACCATGAGCGAGATCGAACAAGAGATGCGGACCCAACGTGGCCAAGGAGCTGAGAAGCAGCATATCAAAACGGGTAATATGATCTATGCCCGTTTCACCCATCGTACCTCAAGACCTGTGGATGGCGTGCCCGACTGCCACCTGCATGTTCATGCCTACGCCTTTAACACCACCTGGAGCGAGGAGAAGCAACGTTTTCAGGCAGGGGAATTTCGTGCCATCAAGGAACGAGCTCCCTACTACCAAGCCGCCTTCGATGCCAGACTAGCCATAAACATGCGACAGCTGGGATACGAGATCGAAACGCGGGGGCTTTCCTTCGAACTCAAGGGAATTGAGCAGGGAACCCTCGATAAGTTCTCCCGCCGTACCCGTCAGATCGAGGCAGCGGCCAAGGCCGAAAGTAAGACCAACGGCTTTATCACCGCCAAGCAGAAGGAAAAGCTAGGAGCTCGCACACGCCTCGGTAAGCTGGCTGGGATGACCTATGATAAGCTGCGTGAGATCTGGAACTCTTGGTTGAAGCCCGAAGAAAGCGACAGCGTGCTGAACGCCCATCGCCGACCTGGAGAGCCCATCCCCCAAGATCGTTCGCTTAAGGCGCGAGAGGCTTTGAATGGTGCTGTAGAGCACCTTTTCGAGCGCAAGTCGGCCGTAGAGCAGACCCAGCTGATGGGCGAGGCCTTGCGCCGAGGTTACGGTGATATCCTCCCCAAGGATATCCACCAAGTAATGAAGGAAACCAGATTCTTTCGCCAGGAACAACGCGGTAAAGTGTGGCTGACTACCGAAGCCGCAGTAAAGGACGAGAAGGCCATGATTCGCTTCGTCCGCCAAGGCAGAGGCCAATGCGATCCCATCAATCCACATTACCAACCCAAGGCTGAGTATCTCAACCAGGAACAAAAGGCCGCCATTACCCATGCTCTTACCTCCATCGACCGGGTAAGCATCATTGCGGGGGGAGCAGGAACTGGTAAGACGACCCTCATGAAAGAAGTTCGGGATGGAATTACAGAAAGTGGAAAGCAACTTTTCGGTTTCGCCCCCAGCGCGGGTGCTTCTAGGGGCGTGATGCGTGAAGAAGGCTTTGACAAAGCTGATACGTTAGCGCGGCTATTGGTAGATAAAAAGCTTCAAGAGCAAGTCAAAGGCCAAGTAATTTGGATAGATGAAGCCGGACTTATCGGCAATAAGGACATGAACCGCCTATTTGAAATAGCTCAGCAACAAAAGGCCCGACTGCTTCTCACCGGTGACGTCAAGCAGCATGCATCGGTTATGGCAGGCGATGCGTTGCGCATCCTCGAAGAACGCGGCGGTATTAAGGTAGCACGAGTCGACGAGATTCAGAGGCAACGTCACAATGAGAGCTATAAAGAAGTCGTCAAGTTAATCAGTGAGGATCGTATTGAGCACGCAGTAAGTAAACTGGACCGTATGGGTGGTATCGTTGAGATGACCAACGAGAACCAGCGTTTGCAGCAGTTAGTTCAGGACTACGTAAAGACCCAAAAGGAAGGCAAGACTGCCTTAGTGGTCTCTCCAGTGCATAAAGAGGCAACTCGAGTAACTGAGTCTATTCGTGAGCGGCTTAAGCAAAACGGGGAACTGGCTGCGGAAGAACGCACCTATACGGTACAGAAAAACCTCAACCTCACCCTGGAGCAACGCAAGCGCCTAAACCGCACCCCGCAAGCGGGAATGACCCTCGAATTTCACCAGAATGCGCCAGGCTTTCGCAAAGGAGAACGCTGGCAAGTGCTCCCCTCCGAGGAGGCCCAGCTACACAGCCTGAAGGCCCGCCATAAAGACGGACGCGAGGGGCGCCTGCCCCTGGAGGTGGCCGAGCGTTTCACCGCCTACCGCGAGGATGAATTGCGACTGGCCAAGGGCGACCGCATTCGCATTACCAAAGGAGGCAAAACCATGGATGGTAAACGCATCAATAACGGTGACCTCTTTACAGTATCGGGCTTTTCAAAAGAGGGGCATATCCAACTGAATAACGGCCGTTTTCTGAATAAGGATTTTGGCCATTTAGCTCATGGCTATGTCACCACCAGTCACAGCAGCCAAGGAAAAACCGTTGATCGCGTCTTCATTGCCCAAAGTGAAATGTCTCGTCCGGCTGCTAGTAAGCAACAATTCTATGTTTCTGTCTCTCGGGGTCGAGAACAAGTCAAAATTTACACCGATGACAAGGCGGCACTACAGAAGGCTGTTATGAAAGACGGACGACGTATGACCGCCTCAGACATCGCCGATCAGCAACGTACGCTTCGCAGCCAGAAACAGCTCAAACAAGCAAAATCAACCCGTCAATTATCTCCTCGCCATGCTCGAAGACATACACGGCCGCCCCAGCGCGAACTCGAATAGCTGGGCCGAAAGGCAACGTAGCGGTACCCGCAGTTCACCTTACTACCTTCTGGAGAAACAGCAAGGAGCCCAAGTTATCATGCTCGCCTTTGAGTTCGAGAATGGTGACTTGGTAGCCTTACCCTATGCTTTGCTGGTGAAAGTAGAGTATAAGCTATCCGAAGGAGTTCGCCTGGAATGGGGCACTGACTTTATTACCATTGAGGGGCAACGTCTACAACCACTCTTTCATGCACTGGTAGAGCATCGGGTAAGAATGGTGATCGAATCACCGGATGAGGAGCCAGACGACCCAGATGATGTGATTATTAGTAAGGTGAGGAGAGGATGATTTTACAACTTTTACGAAAACACAAACGTCTATCCCTTTATGAGCCAACACTTTCAATCTAATTATTATGAATGAAGATAAAGAATCTAAAATTATTCTATATGGAAATGGGAGTATAGGAAAGTCTAGTTTTTTAGCAAGACTGCTAAAGGGTACAAAAGGTAAGAAAGACAACCAGAATACCTTTTGGGTAAGTTCACCAAAAAAGGAAACTTACAAACAGTCTCTATTTGAGATCGTCGGTGAGATTGATGATCCCGCTTCAGAAAGCTCTGAAAAAGAAACAGATTCCAGCCCTTCACTCTCAATCACCGTGGCTCCTGGCTCTGCACCTCCAGAAGTAATCGGAGAGCTACTAGCCCGGCTTTCATTGCTAAATCGGAAGATGGGCGGTGAGGGAATTGAATTTACGTTGGAAGATATCTTCACTGACCAAAAAACCTGCGCCTCATGAACTCTCTGGAACCAAATAAATACCAATTCCGGGGAGTCCCGCGTGGTAACCACCCCAAAAAACTTTCGAGATGGCGACGATTTCTCAATATTTTCATGCCATGGCTTGAAGAAAAGAAAGCTCAAGGTGAGGCTGACATAAATGCAGCTGTAGCTAAAGAGCACGCCCAGGCAATCGACTTTATCGCTAGTGCCAAACTTAAAGAAGCTCGAGCTCTTCAAGCAGAGGCTCAAACAGTGAAAATAAAGCTAGAGGCCAAAGCTATAGCGGAGAATGCAGTAAAACAGGAAGAAGAGCTCCTAACTAGTGCAACATTAGCCAGTAGTCCAGAAGCCGAATTCGAAGAACTTATGAATTTTCTCAAATTCCTCTATTTCAAATACGGAACACGTGTTTCGATCAAGATGGAAACCGATTCGCAAATGAAACATTTTGTGGAATACACAATTAATGGACAAACCTGCCGAATGAGTTTCTGGCAGAACTTTCAGGTTGGCGGTGATCTTGATTCTGTAGAACAGAAATAACAGATAAAGAGAAAGCCGTTAAGAACTGTATCTCATCGGCTTTCTTTAGTAGGGAAGGTTAGCCGATTCTACATGCTCTTTACTTCTCGCTGTTTCTTAACTAATGGGGCCAGCTCAATTTGACGGGCAACAATAGAAGCCTCTTTCTTAGTGATGATCTCACCGTCCCCATTGACCACCTCGAACGGGCGATAGGATAATCCACCTGTAGCAGTAAGGCGGGTACCGGTTTTGAGCTGTTTAACCATCTCTATCAATTGGGGACTGAACAGAAGAATATTATGCCAGATGGTTTCTTTGTCTTGCCATTGCTCCTGCTCATCTTTGTAGCTGTCCGTCGTCGCTAGGGAGAAAGCGGCAAAGCTGTTCGACTCGGTAGTGAGGATTCGTGCCTCGCTACCCATATTACCGATGAGTGTTACGCTGTTGTTGATTGCCATGGTTGATTCCTTTCTTGGCTTGGTTGGTTAATGAGTGATCAGGTGGGAAAGAGGCCAAGGCCCCTCCCCTACCCTCGTTGTTCAATATTCGCTCGGTAACAGCAAGGTATTATCGATGAACCAGAGCGAGAAGCTCCTTAGCGGAAAATCTGTGTATTCAATTTTGGTAGAATGGATGATCTGATCGTCTCCATTTTCGACCTGGATAGTGGCGGACTTATCGTCATGCACGATGATCTTCCAGACCTGCATGGACGTGGCCTGTATGGTAGGTTCATGCTGATGCGCAAAGATGTGCTCAAGCAGCCAATAAGCCCCGGCCTGCTCCGCCAGATATTGTACGCCTTCAGTATAGACGTAATGCCGGAACATTGGATGATAGAAGAGCCGATCGCTACCGGTATAGTGGGCGAGATCCGTCAGTAAATGGTTGGTCATGGTCCCAGTCTCCTTTTCGTTGGGATTGAAGGGCGAAAGCGTGAGATGCGCTTTCCTCTTCTGCCCTTCGGCGAGAATGGGGGTGCAAGCGGTCATAGCCCAAGCAAGTAGGCCGAGGGGAATCGCCCGTCCTGCACAAGTGAGCGCAGCGAATGCGGAAGGATGGGGAGACGGCCTATCATGGGCTTGACGGGGCGCTGGGGGCGAAGCCCTAAGAAATTTCCAAACTATCTTAACGGCTGGAAAATTGAATATGATCTGTATTGTAACGCACCAAAAAAGTGCTGCACAACAATGATTTACTGTCCTTCGATTTCAAAAAGAACGAATCATTTACCATCGCTGTAAAGGTATCCTGCAATCTTACCACAAGGGAGAGACTTGGTAGTCCCATCTTTCAGTGCTTAGAATCGCTGTCGGTTAACCTTGATATTTTTGGGGAATAGTCTTCATCGTATCCTACTCTTCATATTGTAAAACGCGCTGTGTAAGTAGGACGAGGCAGTCAGGTGGTAACTAGCGGATGAGGTCCATAATTTATGTTTCACAAATTGTCTACATTCCCTTTAGCATACGCTGATTTTAGTTTGAAAAACAGTATAGCTTCACCCTTTTCCTTTGGCTGGACGCTGAGAAATACATTTATGAACCCAAGCCTCATTGACATCGACATGCCCCTCATATAGGTGATTCTGAAGAAAAACCTTCTTAGCCCCAAAGCCTTCGATGAACTGTTGGGCACAGGCCTTACCAGAGGCGTTATTATCGAGAAACAAGTTGATGCCTTCATAGTCAAACTTTTCGATAAGATCGGCGGCACGTCGATAGTGGCTGACAGTATTGAGGATGATACTATCGCCCTTGAGCTGATCGACCCCATACATTGCCATTAAACTGAGGCAATCGAGCATACCTTCAAAGATGTTGACTTTACCTTTCCCAGGTTCAGATCCAGAAATGATGGTAACATCCTTCTTGCCAAGCGAAGATTTGGTAAAACCATAATCGTCCCCAGCAATTCGAATTTCGTGACCACCACTTTCATTGCCAATGCCAATAGCAAAGAAATCACGGCCGCTTGGCTTATGGCGATAACGAACTTCCAGCAAGTAACGATCGGCAAGGTCCCGGGGAATAAATCGCTGGTGAAGAAGATAGGAGTGGATAAGTGGATGGCGAATAACACCGGATGAAAGCAATTTTAGATCACTAACCCGGTAACGTGAGTTTTCCTTAAAATCAGGCCTACCCACTTTGTCGCCCTGCTGTTGAAAAGAAAAGCGCCGTGGGGACGGTTTTAAAGGCTCCTGGGCGCCTTTAGGATCTTTGGTAGGGGTACGTAGCCTTTTAGTGGGATACAGTCCCTCCAGGAAGCTGAGAGCGTCCTTCACGCAAGTGAAATTTTCATGTCGCATGACAAAGTCAATTACCGTCCCCCCCTGATCTGCAAAATCATTCCAGATCCACTTCCCTCCTAAAAACGAGGTATGAAAACTAGGCTCGTTCTCTTGGCGAAAGGGAGAGCGATACCAATATTCCTGTCCTCCTTTTTTAATGGCGACGGGATTATAGCCTAATCGCTGCATTAATTGAGGTAGGTGAATCTGTTTGGCTTGAAGACTATTCATAAAAACGAATCCTACAATGATGTTTAAACATCGTTCTCGACACTAACCTTTTTTTCTTTTCAACAGCAACGCCGTAGGCTCTTAGTATAGTTGTGAGCGCAGCGAACCCCTTTTATTCACAGGTGGAGTGTAATATCTATAGGTTTATATCTATAGGGGAGAATATAGGATTGAGCGATAAAATTCACGTGGGTTTAAGCGATAAAACTCACGTGGATAACTCATTTTTTCCCAGGCCTTATCCGCAGCTATGCACATCCGCGATAAAACTCACGTGGATAATAGAAAGTGCCTTAAAGCGCGATAAAATTCACGTGAATTTATTTGTCGAATTGCTTGTTTGTAAAGTATTGATAATGAGTATTCTGAGCGACATATGAGCCCAACTTCTTTTCATTAGGGCCAATAACCGCGATAAAACTCACGTGACTCATTATTTTCTTAGCGGTACCGCGATAAAATTCACGTGATCTGTATTGGTCACTTTAACCGTACCGCGATAAAATTCACATGCTTTCTACGGATCATTAGTCTTACTCGTCTTTTCCTGAAGATCCGGTTTGTTGTTGCTTTGTCCCAAAATGAGACGGTAGGTGCATTTTATGACGGATGGGAGGTGGGCTATTGAAGAGATAAATACCAGCTGGTTGCCCACTTTTCCGATCCACTAATTCCACCTTCAGATCGCGATAGACATGATGGACGATTTTGAGATTCTCCAGGAACACTTTCCGAAAATCGCGAATACGGCCATAGCCAAATCCAAATTGCTCATACAATCCTTGCCAGTGGATGAAGGCTGGTTTACGCCGATCAACCCTGTGTGCGCGTTGAGCCAGCCAAGCATAAATATCAAGCGCCATCGCATTATTGGCAAGCGCGGCCACAGCTCGCATATCTAACGGTACGGCATGCTCGACCAGGCTTTGAGCATAGCGCTCAGAAACTTCAAAGTGACTGGTCCATAAAACCCGTTGTTTTTCATCCTTAGGAAACCATAGATCAAATCCATCGATGATGGTTCCCTGGCGCCGATCCAGCTTCGCCGTTTCCTTATCAACAAAGGAGATAGCAATCATGCAGGTTGCAAGGCGAGATAGCTGCTCTTTGACCGCACGGATAGTACGTCCATCAGTATTCAGACCGAGGTTGTTTTTGATGAAGCGGGTCATGCTATCTTCAACCTCAATGGTTGTGGTCTTACCCTTGCTACGAATGATTTCGGTATTGATGAATGCCATGATCAGCCGGATCTTAGGCCCATAAGGAATGCCCAAAATTTCTGTTTTACCCGTTGTAGGATTTTCCACCTTCATCGCCTGTACGGAAAGAACGACTTTTCCCTGTTCGCGTTTCCAGTAATCCTGGTCTTTCTTCAAGGAACGGTAAGGAAAATACGTTTGACATAGTGCCGAATGCTGGAACACACTATGCTCAATCGTGCCATCCTCCATAAAGATTTCATACGCAGCTTCAGCCCGTTTGAAAGGGATGATGTTGGAGCGTAGTATATCGTTCGGTTTTTTGTCAGACATGTTTTCGCCAGGGTTTGAACTAGGGTTAGCAGGTTTAGTTGTTCTTGTCTGCCTGTAATTTGCAGACGTGTGCCAACTTACATACTGACATATGTCAGTATGTAATATCCTACAATATTACATTTTTACCTATCAGACGCATATCCATGCTTGGCCTTAAAGTCCTTAAAGGCCTCACGCCATATCTCAGTCATGCTCATACCCAGTTCAACGCCTATAGATTTGACTTCTTTCTTTTCACTCGCAGTGGAAATGAAGTGTAGCTGGACTTGTTTATCACCCGCCTTTTTACTCAGGTTATGGGATTCTGTTTTCCCTTCCACTGGAGGCTGCGGTAGCCGGCTTTTGCGTCCTCCTTTCCCTGACTTTTTGGGAGGAGACATGATGTTGCTATTTTTCTCAGGCATGAGTCGTCAATTGTTTTTGAAAAATGTTGTTGATGGATGTGAGGACAAGGTTGGCCTTGTCATTGAGGGTTTGGATCACCGTTTCATTCAGTGCCCTCCCCTCTAGCAACGCCGTCTTCCAGGTAGGCTTCTGCTCGATAAACCCATCTGCAAGTCGGTACGGAGTTGATGCAAGATAATCCCTTGCCTCCTCAATTTGTGGCTTAGAGGTACCGCAAAGATTAAGCACAAACACAATCTGGGAGGGGGCGACATGCTTTTTCAACTCGTGGGCCAGTTTAACCTGGGGCTCCAGATCCTCTAACCCTTCCGAAGTCGGCAGAATCAACATATCAGAATTTCGTGCAACCTCCAAGGTATCACGGGTAGCGGCTGGGTGACCATCAAAGATGAGCATATCGTATTTACGTTTCATCTTTACGGCTTGAGCCACCGTTGGAAATTGCTGAACATTCACGTGCGGCTCAATCTGATTCGTCATTCGCCGCGAATTCCACTGATAAGAAGTCGCTTGGTTAACGTCCAGATCGGCTAGGAGGGTCTCCCATCCGGCCTGGGTGAAAGCGGTAGTTAGCAAACGGGCCAGGGTCGACTTCCCTACCCCACCCTTTTGCGAGACAACGCCGATTGCAGATGCCATAAACGATTCACTTGCTTAAGATGTCAGTTTTGACAGATGTAATAGTGTAATATGTTACATATGTCAGTTATTACACAAGGATACAAACTTTCCTCGCAAACATCAAGTGATTCTTCATTACAGCATTTAGATCTCTTGCGAGGGTTCGGTATCCTTCCCCTCCCCTGCCTCGATATAATTCAGAATGGCCGCATTGATGATTTGATTACGCGTTAGCTCATGACCAGCCGTGAAGATCTCCAGCCGGGTTATTGTTGCTTTGGGAAGGATAATGTGTAAGCGCTCCGGCCCATCTTGATCGGGAAAATCACGTTTACGTCCAGTCTTCTTCTCTGCCATGGTAGAAAACTACGCAGAAACGTTTGAACACAAATAAGCTGTAAAAAAAACGTTTCTGCGTTTTTACGTATTTTTAATACCTTTGATAAAGGCCCGGTGGTGCGAACACCGGACCATCAACCGTAAAATTCTGTAAACCAGAACGTTACGGTGATGAACCTACAAAAGGTTCCGTTCTTTTCCAATTTTATCAACCGTTATTCTCTGTAAATCAATCTGTTATGTGGAACAAACTTCGTGTAATCTGGCACGGGATGAGTGGCCATTTCCAAGGTTACCACCCGGTAGAAAGCCGATACTGGCTGTTCGTCATTGGCTCCGTCGTGAGTCTAGTGATCTTATGGGTGAACTCTTCGGTGAGTTTCAACTTTTACCGTTTCAACGTCCTGACCAAAGCTGTTGGCCTGAGCGGGTCAGCTGCTTTTACTGGGGCTGTGGTCTTGACATTCATTCTCGCCTTTGCGGCATGGGTGCTCTTAGCCTTTCTTGCTTATCTAGCGTCGGCCAAGCTTAATCAACGTCACTCGGCCCTGGTTGGCATTTCGACCAGTGATGTATTCTTTTCTCTGTTAGGGGTCGTCTTCCTTGCGGGATTGGATATTTATGCCAACCTGCATGGGGTGGAAGAAATCGTTTTACAATCGACTGTAGAGCATATGGCCGACCCTACCCTACGGATTGATACGACATTTGAGGATGATCGAGGGGCGGTAATTGCGCGTTTTGAGGCGCGTCGAGGCGAAGTTCAGACTGAGATTGACCGAATTAACCGTTGGACGGGTAAGGCTCACAGTTGCACTCGGACAGGCTGTCCGACCCGCAAACAGGGCCAAGGAACGATTGGAGCGCACTGGAAAGGAACTTTGACAAGCTTCGGTAGCCAAGTACTCAACGACCTAAAAGCCAAGCTGGAGGCCTTAGAGTCGGAAGAGAGCGACGAACTGGATCGCATTGACCAACGCCGAGAATCCGTTCAGACATCGCTTATGGGAGCTTACACTCAAGACGTACGCCGTTACCAAACGGAACTAAACGAGAAAAACCGGACTTTGAAAGGATTCGTTCTCATCGCATATCCGTTTTCTTTCATCATCGAGTTTCTGTTGGCTGGCGTGACCTTTATCGGCCTGGAATACCTGTATCGAACAAGCCGACTACAACGGCCGAACGTAACCGTTTATGCCAATGGAGAGTTCGACTCAAGTCTGAAAGTCAAAAACGGGGCCCGTACTATGCCTACGGAGTCCGTGAGAGGATCGAAGCAGGGCTATGAGATCACTTGCCAGCAATGCGGTACGGTCGCCGTTAAACACCATCCTCGGGCGAAATTTTGTTCCGATCGTTGTCGGGCCGAATGGCACAAACGGGAACAAAGTTACGTTTCAGGATCGAACGGCCACGTTGGGTAAGGCTGAGATACGTTGAGTAAGCAATGCCCTTTCTTACCGCTAGCAGGATAAGAAAGGGCATTCCGTGTAATTAGTGACATAATTACAAATGTCATTAATTACATTACTACATGCTCTATTCTTCCAGATACTTGTATTGATCTTGTTCGGCAAGGCGGCGATATTGGCTGATAGCGGTTTTGACCAGCAATTCGAAGCGTTGCTCTTTTTCCATACCCTGTTCGATGAGAACCGAGTTGAGGCTTTCAAGGTTATTCATTACGTGTAGCTGCAACAAATCAGCAAAGTCACGCATATTGCCCTGTTTGGCCTGTTCAGGGTACTCTTCTCGCCACTGCCTTGCAGTTTGCCCAAAGACGGCCATGTTGAGCAGGTCAGCTTCATCGGCATAGACCAGCCAGCCCTTATCCTTCTTACCTCCAAGTTTGGCCAGGATATGATCGCGAATGGTATCGGTATGAAGTCGATAGTTAACTTTTGATAGGAAGCGGTGATAATCCCACCGTTGTTGTAAAGCCCGCTTTTCTTCGCTTTTTAGCCGCTTGAATTCTCGAATCAGCAGTAGTTTGAACTCAGGGCTTATATAGGCCCCGAACTCAAAAGCAATATCGCTGTGAGCAAAGGTCCCACCATAACGCCCAGCTTTGGCCACTAGACCTATGGCTCCAGTCCGTTCGATCCATTGTTTAGCAGAGATAAAGAAACGGTTTAATCCAGCTTCCTGCATAATTCCCGCGAATTCGCGGGAATTAAACGATGGGTTATAGAGACGCTCCCAGACACCAAGAAACTCCAACGTATTTTTATTCCGTAACCAGCCTTCCAATAATTTGCTACCATGCTCCATCGCACGAACCATGTCAGTCAAAGAAATATACTCTTCCTGATCGACCTGCTTGATAGTGATGGAGCGTCCCTGAACGGAAATGGTAAGATCATTTTTAGCCATAACGGAGAGATTGAAGAAGTAGGGCAGAAAGCTAGCAATAGTGCTAGGAAACGCGGTCAAAGTACAAATCAATGTAACAACTGACAAATGTAATAAATGACAAATGTCAGTTGTTACATAATAGGTTCATGCCATAACGTTTAAGCCATCCAGACTTGATCCTTAAGGGTGACGGAACATCCATTCGGCCAGAGGATTTTATTCCCAAAGGGATCATAGGGGTAAATTAACAAAAGAGTCACTATGTAATATATTACATAATGACATTTGTAGATTATGACACATGGTACAGCTTCGACTGACTGGGTAGTGAAACAACCTGGTACTCTCGAAACATACGCTGCTGAAGGGTAGGGGAGGGGGTGCCATAATCACAGGCAAGGATGGTTCCTTCGTGAGCCAGTCGTAAGGGCAGGCCAAGCTTCAGCTTACGCTTGAAAGCCTGCTGGCGAATTATAGGCAGTTGCAGGTAGTAATAGACCGGATGACCACGGTAACGGGCTGTAAGGAGGAATACCATGGAAGGAGCCTCTAGCTGGGCAACAAATCCTCCTGGCACTTTAGGTTTGAATTGTGCAGTAAAGTCTGGACTGCTCATAAAGCACGTTCCATCTCTTTGGATTCTCCCATAATGACCACCTCTGCGATTTCAGCATCATGAAGCTCCTTGTTGATAGGGGAGTCTCCTTCGGCTACTTCACGCTCATTGCTGGCCAGCAGATTTTCTAACCGCTCCTTTTCTTTTCGCAGACTGAGTAAGAGACCCATCTCTTCAAAACCGGAACCGTGCTCGCTTTCAGAAACACGTTGGGCATGTCTTTCCAGAAAATTTCCGATCTGGTGTTGATTCTGCCGGGTCGCTCCTTGCTTATCTTGCACTTGCTCGATGCGTTTTTCCAGACTATCGGCGAGGTTATCAAGCCGCCTTACCAGATCCGTATTGTCCTTCAATGCATCCGAACGATGGAGGTTCATGGCTGCGCCATCTTCATGTCCCAGGCGAATGGTGAAATTTTCCTCGCCGAATCGTTGTACCATGAGGGGCAAACCTTGGATGTGACCCACTCTTTGGCTTTGGTAAGGCGATAGCATTCGCAGTTGATGCTTGAGCCGAAGATTTGCCGTTTTACGGTCGGAAAGAATCTGGGAACCAAGCCGTAGGGTAGGGGAGTCGTCCGTTTCTGGACGGCTCTGACGATAGACATCGCGAGCTTCTATCAACTGACGAAGATGCGACTCCGTGGCCTGGTAGCGTTCCAAACGACCGGGAATGGCCTGGTACTCACGCCGAGCCCGATTCACTTTCTGCAGGTAAGCTTCTTCTTGCAGACTCAAAGCGCGAATATCAGCTTCGGTTTCGGCCAGTTCCAGAATTTCGGGATTGCCAGAAGCAATAGCAGCTACCTCGGCAAAAGCCAACGCTTCCTCACTCCCGATATCGTCAATGGTACGATCCTTCAATGTACCCTTCATAATCTGGCTGATAAAATGCTGCTTTTGTTCCAGCTTCTGCCACATGACCGCATCAAAGGATTGCTGAGTGAGGTAGCGATAGATCGTTACGTATCCAAAAGGATTGCCCTGACGAATAATGCGCCCATCCCGCTGCTCCATATCTGCTGGCCGCCAAGGTGCATCGAGATGATGCAAAGCAATAAGTCCGCCTTGAAGCTTACCGCCAATTTCAGTACCGGATTGCACATTGGTACCGGTACCCATCTTCTGCGTGCTGCCAATCAGAACGCGTACCTCGCCGCGCCGCATTTTCTCGAACATGGCGGCTTTCTTCACATCCGTATCGTAATCATTGATATTGGCGACTTCGCTGCGAGGAATACCAAGGGTGACCAGCTTGTTAAGAATATCCTCGTAGATACTGATCGTTTCACCTTTGCTATGCACCCCCATATCGCAGAAGATCATTTGAGTTGCTTTGCTGCCCTGGTTGCGTTCCCAAACATCGAATACTTGATCGACCACTCGGTTGACCTTACTGCCGGGATCATCGAGTGCCAGCGGATCGACCAGGCGTACATCAAGTGCTGCTTTGCGACCCTCGGTGGAGATCTTCAGCGCATTATCTTCCTTGGGATCGACCTGGCCATTGCGGACCCGCTGGTAACGCTCCTGCAACGCACTCTGAAAGTCTAACAAATCCTCAGAAGGCTCGGCCACGATGGTTTCATAGGTAGCTTGAGGCACTGGCAGATCGAGATCCTCCGGCCGTTTGATATCAGCGACCAGATTGAAGAGTTGGAGTAACTCTGGCACGTTGTGGAACTTAGCAAACCGACTCTGAAAGTCGATGGTGCTGGCATCGGGCTTAATCTCTAGCCGTGTGACGACCTCTCCAAAGGCAGCAGCCCAAGCATCAAAATGATGGACGCCCATGGCCTGCATCTGCTCGGGGATCAGATAACGCATCATGGTGTACATTTCCGACAGGCTATTAGTGAGGGGAGTAGCCGTAGCGAAGGTGATACCAGCCTGATCCTGAGCATTCAGATACTCCGTCATCATGTAGAGGTTAAGCGAGCGTTCAGAGCCGGACGTATTGAGCCCGGCCACACGATCCATCTTGGTCTGGATTTGTAAATTCTTGAAGATATGAGCCTCATCAATGAACAGGTGATCAACCCCCAATTCTTCAAAGAAGATATGCTGGTCTTTGCTACGGGCATTCTTACCGACCAGACTATCGAGCTTATTTTCCAGATTCTGCTTAGCGGTTTCTAGATTTTTGATAAATCGACGGCTAGCCAAGCCGGATTTTTGCGAGGCATAGCGTAATAATTCATCGTAATTGTCGATTTCCCTTTGAACGAATTGTTCTTGATAGGTGGCGGACATACTGACCTTGTTAAAGGAACTATGGGTCATAATGATCGCGTCCCAATCTCCCGTAGCAGCTTTGGCAGTAAACAGTTTACGGTTTTCCTTTTTCAAATCGTCTTTACTCGCGACTAGTAGATTCGCATCGGGATAGAGCAACAAAAACTCGCGTGAAAATTGCTCTAGCATGTGATTGGGCACCACGTAGAGTGGCTTATGACGCAAACCAAGCCGTTTGAGGGTCATGCCAGCAGACGCCATAGAGAAGGTTTTACCCGCGCCAGTAGCGTGGGCCATGAGGCAGCTATCCTCGCACAAGGTGCGATAGACCGCGTTTTTCTGATGATCGCGTAAACGGATACCTTGGTTCATCCCTTCGAAATCAAGGAATTTCCCATCATACTGACGCAGAACAACACTGTTAAAAGTTTCATTGTAGCAGCGACCTAGATCCTCGGCTCGGGCTTGGTCTTCATAGGCCCATTGGGCAAACCGCTGTTGGATCTTTTCCTGAGTTTGCCGCGCCAGTAAGGTCTTCTCACGATCAAGGACCCGCTTTTCACCTCCCTGGCCATCAGACACTGTGGTATAGACTTTAGCCGACTTACCTTCTAGCGTCATGGTAAAGAGTTTTTCTCCGGCAATTCCCCCGGCGGCAAAATTATCCCCTGCGGATCCATAAGCGCGGCCACCGGAATTTTCAGCGATCCATTGGGCATTCTTCTCAATGAAACGTACATCCCAGCTTCCCCCAAAATGCTCTTCGGCAAATTGCTGTACATACTTAGCCGGTACCCACCCCGCCCCGAGATTGACTGAGATCTGTTCATAAGGGATAGGTTTAGGTAATACACTTTGTAGGGCTTGCTGGTTGAGCATAACCTGGTTCGGATCCCCTTCATAGGCTTGAAATTGCTTTAGCTTCTCGCGGATATTCCCCGAGAGGTAATCTTCACGGGTAGTGTAAGTTTGTTTGCCTGGATCGAAGAAGATGAGCGGTGATTGCCGTTGCTGGAGTTGGGCGATGACCTGATCCTCAGGCTGCGCACAGAGATCAGCGATGACCGCTGGATCAACTTTACCTATCTGCTGTAAGCAAGCAATCAACCCTTCTTCAGGGGTCTCGGCCAGTACTTCACGCCGGGGAGCGACAATGTCCTGCTGGAAAATAGGTCCTTTTTCGGCCTGATTACTCTTCTCGTCGTAACGTTCGATGGACATCACCAGATAGATGTCTGGATCGCCACGTAAATCATTGACATTGACAAAGCGGCGCGTGATCCTTGTTTCGCCTGGCCGCTTCGGATCGGGACGCTCGAAGAGTTTGACCGCATTAATAGGCCCGTGACGTTTGCTAAAAAGGTCGTATGCCTGACTCAGGGCCTCCCGGGCTTGGTTGCGTTCTGCCTGTGGTCGTTCTTCCTTCTGGGTCTGAATAACCCGTTTGACTGCGTTACGAACCTGGATGTAGTCACGGATACGCTTACCAATCTTGCTATCAACCGTGAGTGTTTTGCCTCGATGCTCGACAGGCTGCAACTCTCCTTGACGAATTTGGTGAACCTCTCGGCCCTGGAGCAAAAATGAGCCTTCCCGTAGGTGGGCATCTTCCGTACTCTGCGAAAGCAAGAGGGTGGAAAGGGGCTTTAACGGCTCTGGTGTTGTTTCAGAACGAGGAACATAGAGTTGGGAGGGTAGATCAGCAATCTGAGTGTTGAGCTTCTCTTGGAGCGTCTCCGGCCCTTTAAGACGTACTTGCAGACTCGGACGGGCATACATGCCTGATTCGATAGCCAATTCATCACCGAGGATATGCTCAGGGTGACGCAGAAAATATTCATTGATGGTAATGCCGTCAGGATTAAGGCTTAATGTTCCATCCCCCGCGACCGAAACCTTTTGCGTCTGCATCCATTCTGGTCCTTGCGGGTCTTGCTCTGGTGAACGTTTGCGAAGGATCAGGATATCGGTCAGTACTTCGGTGCCTTGTGCGGCGAAAGCCTGATTGGGCAGGCGATAGGCTGCGACCAGATATGCCTGTTCTGCCAGCATCTCGCGTACTTCATTATCTTCTTTATCCAGACTGTAGCTGCTAGTAACGACTGCCATAAGCCCGCCTTCACGGAGCTTATCGAGTGACTTACGCAGAAAATAGTCGTGGATCTTATCATTACGCCCGTCTGAATGCGGAATCTGAATATTGCCGAACGGAATATTCCCTAGTACCAGGTCAAAAGCTTGATCTTGCAACAAAGGTTGATCATCACCGGGGAGGGCCGTTTCGGTATCTTTGAAATCTTTGTTTAGAATATCATGACCTGGATAGAGTTGGCGAGCGATACGCGCTGAAATACTTTCCTTCTCGAACCCGATGAACTGGTAATGATTCGGTGATACCCCCATGAAATTGCCAATACCGCAGCCTGGCTCAAGCACGTGAACTTTATCGCTTCCAGTGCCTGTTGGAACTCCCATCTGCTCGAAAGCCTGGGTCATGGCGCGCATAACAATAGGGGAGGTGTAGAAGGCATTGGGAGTGCTGCGCCGGGCCGAATGTAATTCTTCATGGGTCAGCACATCTTCAAGCTCTTGCCCTAATTGTTCATAACCTTCACGAAAGGTTCCATCCATCTGGCGAAATGCCACGTTAGCCACACCACCGAATCCAGTAAATCGAGCTAGAATCACTTGCTCTTCAGGGCTGGCCATGCGGCCTTTCTGCTCCAATTCTTTCAGTAGTTGGATGGAAGCGATGATCTCGCGAAGCTTCGTTTTTGGACCTTTTCGCAGTTCATCTTCGGTTTTAATCCGGTAATTCTGGGCAGGGTGTTCTGCGGGAG
>CAZFPQ010000031.1:26794-38441 GCA_964521065.1 uncultured Bacteroidia bacterium
GGGAGGGGCGCGATCACGCTCCTTTACATCCCCGGAAAATAGGGTCAGTTCTTCGATTCGGGAACGGGTAGCATCACTCGGAGGGTTTCGCTTTCGGCTTGCATTAGAGCCTGCGCTGAAGAGGGTGGGTTGGCCTGATTCATCAAATCGTCGAAGCGATTCTGAATCGCGGCTTCGATCTCGGCTAGTTTGGCGTTGAGTACCTGGTCGCTCTCTGGGTAATCCAGTATTTCCGGTTGATATTCTCGAAAATAGGTTTGGAGTGTCTGGCGTAGATGGTGATTGTCGATCATGGGTTTTCTCCTGGGTGAGAACCGGGGGCGGCGTGGCCTTGCCCCGGGTAAGGCTCAGCACATAGCGGCGGGCATCCTCCGTGTAGGGGCCACGCCAAGTACGGGTGCGGTCGCTTTGTTCAACCTCGCGCAGGCCCAGTTTCTGGTACTGTGCCTTCAGCCCTTCATACAGCGCCGAGTCGAAATAGTCGGTCACAGGACCCTTTTGGGGTGTATAGCGGCTGAGGGTAAGCTGGATTTGCCCGTCTTCGCCGATATGGATCGACGGGGCTAGAGGACGACTACGGCTGGCCGACAGCCGGAACGTAAACGCCATATGTATCCCCTAATTATTTTTCGCCTATTCTGACGAGGAAAGAGAGGGTTGGCAAGGATTTAGAGTATTGATGATGTTTGTATACCAGTACTATTGAGAACTTATCACTAATTCACTAGATTACGCATTAACACAACTCTTACACTATATGCCTTGGTTTACTGGTAAGCTTTTCAATGGCTCATTCATTTCGATAAATATCTCAACCAACTTCGACCCATCTGATCTTCCAGGAATGGTCCGGAGTAAAACGACCTATCTTAAATATCATCATGGTGATATTTCAAAGTTCTACATACACTCCAAGGGCGAGAAACTGGGTTCTGTCTTAGGCAGGATATGGGTTGGAACCCCTTATGTTAAGGTTATCAATTATCTTGATCCCAGTATATCTGAGAAGACCCGCCAAAATTGGGGGCAATTTAAGTTTATTGACCATTTCCGGTTCCCAACTATTTTAAGGAGACATCGGGAACTGATGATAGGACAATTCAATAAGAAGCAAAAACTCCGTAAAGGGAACTTACCGGCTCCAAGGGTTTATGATGTATCTCCACAAAACGAAGGTCCCGTTTTTGAACTACATCATGCACACTATTACGACCAAGTTGGAACCAACCTTACTCTCGACTATCATCATAAAGAACCAATCATAGATGACATTCATAATGTTAGAGAATGGGATTGTTATCAGGCTGGAGTAGGAAAGCAGTTACCATGGTTCAGTCAATCTAACCTTGCCAATACTATCGGTGTTGCTGTCGCTATCACGGCTCGTAACTCTGATGGAAAGCGCATTACATTACGCCGCAAACGTCGAAGAAATAAGGTCGCTGTTTACCAAGATACTTGGCATGTTCCTCTTTCTTTTGCATTGTGTTATTCGCCTGAGGACTTCCCCATTGGACACCCCTTAGTAGACATCAAATCACTTATCATGAACGACTTGTCCACAGAACAGTTCCAAGAGTTAGGGTTGGATATTCATATGCTCAAAGATCCACAGCCTTTGGCATTTTGTCGCGATGTGATTCGGGGTGGTAAGCCACAGTTCTTCTTTGAAATGGAAAGTATGGTGCCCTTTGAAGAGCTGATCACAAAGATTAAGCCCAACGATAATGAATATGTTACTGGAGCAGAAATAGCTGCTCTTAAGGACTATAGGGCTACAGAAGTTTCTACTGAACTACATGCCTCTCTTTTGCTATTGATAAATAAATACGGCCAAGAAATGATTTAAAAATCTAATGATGGGATGTGGACAGTCAAAACTGTAATTTGCCCCATGTAGAAACCTTGAAGTTAAACCTCTATTGTGACGGGAGTAACCTCAATCTCCGTTGCTATCTTAGTGTAAATATCAACATCTATTGAAGGAGTCTCAATAGAAACGATCAGTGAATACCTAGCCTTTCGGTCCCAACGATTTAGCCAGACACGTTCTCGCCACCATCCGACGACTGGATATACTCCAATTAAATTGCACTCAGCCAAGTCTATAGCCGATCCCTCCCAGATATCTGAATGAATTGATCCTTGATCTCGACCATTGGAACCAATGAGCCATCGATCACTACCACTCTTTGTCGTTGGAGTTTGGCCTTCTTCACGAGCAGCCATGTTTATCCTAACAGCAAACTGCTCAGGCGTTTCGTTGACATTATTAAGCTCAAAACGGAAGGCATGAGATGCGTACCGATAGCGATCTTTCCAGCCTACTTCACCGGGGCCAGGCTCAATAAAGTAGGATAGGGTGATCCTTAAGCGGACAGAAACTTCTCCAAGATTTAATAACTCCTCCTTTGGCCAGGGTAATTCATGCATATGCATTTCATGCATCGAATTCTTTTCAAAAGGTTGAATCTCTTCCTGTGTAATGAGAGTAAGTTGATTATTAGCACAGCTTAGTGCTCTCTCAAGATTTGGAACTCCATAGCCACAGATACGAAGTAGGTCTGCATACTCTCTCTTACTCTCTGATCCTAAAAACTGTCTTTTCATAGCATCTGTCCACTCAGCAGAATGCACCAAAAGGGCGCGTACAGTTTCGGGCCAGGCATTGGGATAAACACTCTGTATTTGGGCAGCCATCCACGCAGCCTGCGCTGCAGCTGCGCTTGTTGCATTAAAAGCATCAAACTGTCGCCTTTGTAACTGATGGCTTAAAGACAAGCTGCAAAGATCATCATGGGTCGAGCAGAATCCATCTGGAGCTATTGCGACATTTCCTCCTTCCAAAACAATATCGGGCTTTACGGGCCACTTTCGAGCTCTTTGTTCCCAAGATAATGACGTGGAACTGTAAGGGGATAATCCCCCAGCGGGAGCGATTGGCTGATAATCAGCCATATTTTTATCGCTGAGTTGCACTTTGTCTGTGTAAGCACCAACGGTTAATGCATTCCATGACTGACCAGGATCATGAACAGGATCAGTCAAGTTACTTAATGGGTAATTTTGCCAGTTCTCTTGGCCCTTAACATTACCAGCTGAAATAATGAACAATCTCTTTTGCTCATCCTCGTAGCCAGAAGATAACTTGTCTACTGCAGCAGACCAGGAAGAAGGTCTTCCTTGGTCTCTACCGTCGATTGCAGTTATCGCCATACAGATAATATGTTGCCAATCTGGTTTCTCAATTTCAGCCAGTGAAACACCTCGAGAAGTATAAGCTCCATATAGACGCTTAGGGTTCGCCCCTCGAGGTGGGAGAATTTTTGATGATACTAAACGGTGATTGATCCTAATCATCCCACGGGATTCCAATGCTCTCCACACATCACCAAAAGCGGCAACTCCTGCCATCAATGTTCCATGCCCATCATGGTCTGTTTTCTGCCAATCTGCATTAATGGTATGCATATCAGCGTCATCCAAGAGAGGCTCTAGGAGCAAATGACCATTATTAATTCCAGTATCTAGAACCGTAACCGAAACATTTGAATTCTCGGGAACCACTATCCGAGACCGAAGATCCTGAACCCAATCTAGTTGTTCTGGGTTAGTCAGATTAACGAAAAAGCTAGCTGTCTCTTTGGCAAGTCGAAACTCGGCTATATCATCACTCGACTCAATCAATTCTCCTAAGAGATCTCGATTGAGATCTGCGATAACAACAGTTCTCTCTGGGAATTTTATCGCTTCATCCTGAATAAGAAATCCTAGCTGACCCGCCAGTTTTCGAAATGCATCTTCGACGTCCTCATTATCTCCTCTTAACCACACTTCACACCATTCGAGTTTATCTGAAGGAATCTGATCGAAAGGGTCCTGCCAAAAAGACTCAACTAGGGCTAACTTGATATCATTGATACTTTCAACTAATGCCGCATTTTTAAAATTCCCTTTTTTTGTTTCTTCGGTCTTATATGCCTGTATTTTTTTTAGGAAATAAGACTCTCTTCCTTTCGGAATAAAGACCGTTGCACGTTCAAGTTGCATCTCCGGCTCATCAGGTGAAGCCAGCTTCCTAACATTCAACAACCGAATACCCCGCCTCTTATCTTCAAGACTCTTTGTATTAAGATCATAGCCTGGCGAACCTTCAAACTCTAAATAGGTACCTCTACGAGAAGGTAGTGATACGGCTCTGCGGTGAGAGGAGATTGCCTCTGCTTTTTTCCAAGCAGAGCCGAATTTATTCTCTAGACTTTGCGCATGTGTTTGCCGAACTCTTGATGGAGGTTCTGTTCGGGGTCCTCCCTTTTTTCCAGTAAAATTCGCTGCGGCGGCAGATTTATCTAGAAATAGGTGTTTAAATCGTTGTGCCATTAGATAAAACTATTCCCTTATGTAAGCCGACTTTCGCTCCTTGATCATCGTTTTAAGGAGATTGGCTGACACATATTTCTGGTCCTCTAAAATCACTTCTTTAATCGCATTATCACAGGCTTGGGTAATCTCTGCATGACTCAAAGATTCAGCCTCCTTAATAACGCTATTTAAAGATAGTTTTTTTGACTGGAATTGTCCTAAGCGGTTAGTAATCAAATGTCTAATTTGATCTTCTGAAGGAAGAGAATAGTGTAGTACATCATCAAATCGCCGAAACAAGGCCTGATCAAGTATCATTAAGTTATTCGTAGCGGCAATTATCAAGCTATCTGAAGAATCTTGTTCAATAAATTGTAAAAAAGCATTGAGGACTCGCCGCATTTCCCCGACTTCGTTGTCACGTCCCCTTTCGGCGCCAATAGCATCGAACTCATCAAAGAGGTATACCCCTCGCTCTTCCTCTATTGCTTCAAAAATCTGTCTCAACTTAGCGCTAGTCTCTCCCATGTACTTAGTCACCAGCTTGTCCATGAGGATCGTATATAACGGAAGATTGAGTTCGCCACCCAACACAGTAGCGGTCATTGTTTTCCCGGTACCTGGAGGACCTGCCAGTAGAATTTTTCTTCTATGATTCTGCCCAAATTTACTTAGTTTTTCTCGTTGATAATATTCGCGCAATATTCGCTCTATGCGTTTTTTCATCTCATCTGAAAGAATCAAATCACTTAGTCTTTCGTGAGGCTCAGAAGAGATGATAAGGTCATCAAGGTCTTTCCTAAAATGAAACACCTTAACCCTTGAAGACTTGTTCTTATCGACTAATGATCGAATTTCATGAGCTAGCGAACTATGGCCTAAACGAGCTTCATGAGCGGCAAGCTGAAGGGCCACTGTAGTAAATAGCTCTTTATCCTCATCAAAATGAGATCGAATTAAAGATTTGAGCTGTTCAGCAGTGGCCATAAACTGTCTTGTTGCATCTTTAAAACAATTATACAAATAATACTAAAGCCTTGATACATCTTCCCAAACAATAATAGATGTATGTTGCACATATTACTAATAATTGTAAATTTTTTTACGTTGAAAATTATATATTCTAGGCACTATCTTAATTGTGGGGCACTCAAAATGCATGAGTCGGAGATAGTCAGATATGGCCTTAAGCTACTTATTGATTCTCAACTGGCATATACTAATTATTTTAGTGTAATTATATTTATGTTAGTACGGGTTCCATGCGAACGTTTATCCCTAAAAAATATTCATACCAAAATTAGCATACTCGGGTATTTCAAATAATGCGGCTATGGAAATGATTCTTACTCCACGTGAATATTCGTTACTAAGATCATTTGGCGAGGCAGCAATTCGCTGTAAAGAGGAGAGTAAAAAACAACTGCCAGATGCAGTAAAATCACTCGACAAGGACATCGCTAAATACACCGCAATTCTTAATGTGATAGCTCCCGATATACCGCTATCCTTAATCAGTTGGCGGAAACGCCAATGGTTAGAGGTATGGGTTATAAGAGAAGAGAAAAGAATTAGAGAAGGGTACGACCATCAACATGATGATAGTATCATGCATTGGCTCACCCTTGGGAAAGACGAAGCCAACTATTACCACTATCGCGATGAGCTGACGCAGCTGAAGGTAAAGCTTTACCCTAAACGCAATAAAAAACCACGCTACTATGCGGATGAATTTTTAAAGATTGCCAGACTTAAAGAAGCTCCTGAGCTTCTTCTCTATGGGGTAGATTCACAAAACATCTATAAACTCACTTTTCTCTGTCGCAATAACGTTGACTGCAACATCGAATTACAACTGGATCCTCCCACAATGAAATCTCTAGAGTTTTGTAAACATCGAAAAAAATGGATTCAGCAGGAGCAAGATCATTTTGGAGGGTATTTAGCAAATCGGCAGGAAGCAACCCGGTTGCTACAAGAGACAAAAAAGCAAATTATGAAGCGTTATCACGAAGCCTTCAGCATCGTATTTGCCCTTCTTGCTTAATTCCTTCTCAGCTTTTCACCTAGAATTACATGAATAAGCGAAAAAATATTCCAGCGCCGCTTAAAAAGGAGTTACAACAAGAAATTGGTTCAACATGTCCATTTTGCAGTAATCGGGATGTCGCGGGTTTTGAGATTCATCACATTGATGAGAATCCCGCCAATAACGATCCTACAAACCTACTTATGCTTTGTGGGACATGCCATAACTTAGTGACCCAGGGCAGAATCACACGAGTAGAGGTTGAGAAAGTAAAGAAGAATCTTGTCTTTACAAGACACGGAATCGAGTTTTCCTTAGTAACTATCGAAGAAGATAAATGTGCTTGGAGGAAGGATCCGGATCATTATGCGTTTTATGCGGTGGATACCGTAAAAAATGGTCAATCCTGTTTCCCAATTCTGACCTGGTCCGTGATAAACCACCTCCCTAAGACAGTCATTCTTCATGACATTCGTTATCAGGCCATGGAATATTTTAGCGGGCTACATGGTACTCCTAAAGCTTCAGTACTTTCTCCACTCATTTCCTATAAAATTCCTATTAAAAGAGATGAGCAAGAGCATCACGTTGGATTGAATCGACCGATTCAAATTCCGACCAATGGGGCATTCCAATTCAGTACAGAATTATACAGACCTGGGGAAGGCAAGAAGCACTACTCATTTTGGCCAAGGGAGCAATGCCACATTGATTTTAAGTTTGGTTTCTCAGGAAATATCTGGCTTCAAGCACCGCGTATCTTCTTCAATCGTAAGCATGAAGAAGACTCATTGGAAATTGTAGGTTTAAGTTAAAGATAACTGTGGCTCCACACCCGATCAACCCACCTCAAATTCAAATAAAGTCGGCACCGAAACCCCAAGTGCTGTCGCGATGGCGTAGGCATTCCCGACAGATGTGTTGACTTTCCCAGCCTCAATCCGCTGAATCTGGCGAGTGTCCATATCCGTGCTGGATGCAAGATCCAGCTGGGTCATTTTCTCACGATTTCGGAGGTCCTTGATGCGCTGACCAAAGGCCTGTAAGAAAGGCTTGATGTCATCCTCTGACCTCATAGAGGTGAAGATGCTAGATGATGAAAAATTAATACACGACATATTTGTCGTGTTGCCTAGTTTTATTATCTTTACTTGATGCGATAGATGCCGCACCGTCCTATTAATCGAAGAAGATTTTTGCGTGGAAGGAGGCATTTATGGAGATACCTGCACTTGGCTTAACGGATCTCTTAGATCTCATCGGGACCCTGGCCACAGTCATTGCTTTAATCTTTGCTACACGATCATTCACCCGCAATAACCGAATTCAGGAAGCGACTTTTATCAAGGATGTGTTCGAGACGTTCCACCGGGACCGACAGATGATTTTGACCAATCCTTCTATCCTGGAAGTACTCGTTAAGCAGCAAAAAAGGTCACCCGAACTGATCATTCAGGACTCCTTAGGGTCTTTTGACATCAATCGGGCATACCTTATTCACTACCTACATCAGCAAAAATTGCTTCCAGCCAATCGGCGCGACCAGGACATCAAAGACATTGCCTTGCTCTTTACCGATGAGATGGTGCAAAAACGATGGCAAGTGATTCGTTCTTTTTACCCTCAAGATTTTCAAACATTCATTGATCAGGAGATTCTACCTAAGAAAGAAGTACCTAAAATTCACATCGATGCAACTGCAACCCATTCACACGACTCAGAACTGTGCAAGCTCCAGCTGCCCGACCATTTACAAGGATGAGGCTACTGGCCAATATGTCCTGCAAGGCTATAAAGTGAGTGCCCCCGACAAGCAGGGCATGAAGATACCTGAAGGCGAAGACGCTATCATTCTCCCTGCTGAATTTTTGGAAGCATTTATCCGTAAGCAGCAGGACTAGTCCTACCATTACCAAGAATAAGGCGCCACCCACTGCAAGAAATTCAGTAGGTGGCGCCGTTCGGTTAGGCTGTCTCCAATCTTTGGACGGTAAAATCGGTACTTTAAGGAGTGACAGAATATACCTTTTCTGAGAGAGGACCTAACAATTTACTATGTACTGGTTGCAGACTCAGGGGAAGGCTATACTAAACAAGTAGGTCTAGTAGGTTTTTGATTGTCTTGACTTTCCTTTTTGTAGAACATGGGAAATAAGGTCATCAAACGCTGCTTCAATTATTGCTTTTGCGTTTTCAGGCGCGTAGCTAATTAATTTAGCCTTAGCCTCAATAAGCTTTCCACTCTCCATCAACTCGTTAAATTCACTCTGTTGTTCTGAAGAGACTGGTATTGCTCTGTGAATCTCGATAAAGCGCTCTTCTGAAGAATGATCAACTAAAGTTCCAATATTACTGACTTGTGCTCCCATTTCATTGAAATTTTATATAAATAAATGTATGTATTTTATACAGCATATCACATATTCTAGAAGTAAAAATTGCAAAATTTTACTAAAAAGCTGATTTTAACCTTGACACTTGAAGTATAATTCCCCCAATTTTCGGACCACTGTAGTCTTCCCTTCAAGCGTACCAGCTAAACTTAGAACTGTGAGGACTGATTTAACACTATGATCCATAGTGTTAAATTACCCCTCAACGACATAGGCCGGAAAGAATTTCTGGAGGATTTGCCAGACTACCTCTTCTTTCAAGGGCTTATTCAAAAACGTTTTGATATCTCCATACTCCTTCGCTTTAGACACATCATCTGGATTCAATGACGTCGTAAGCATGACGATGACATTGCCTCCTTTTTGAGCGTCAGGGAGTTTATTGTATTCTTCCAGAAATTCCCAGCCATTCATCCTTGGCATATTGATGTCCAGAAAAATCAGCTCTGGTTTCGGGTAGTTGGGTAGAAAGTCTGAATACGGGCTTTCTGAGCATAGATAGGCTAAGGCATCTTCTCCATCTTGGACTGTAGCAATTTCCTGCGAAATATCCATTCGTTTGAGAAGATGAGAATGAAGATAGTTATCATCGAAGCTATCATCGACCAGTAGAATCCTTGAGAGTTTGGATATTAATTGCATAGCGGTCAAGCGAATGAGTATGAGTATGAGTATGAGTATGAGTATGAGTAAGCCTATTTATTTACAAGATAAAGGAAAAGGTGGATCCTTCTCCAACGACTGAATCAACCCAGATTTTCCCGCCGTATTTATCCACAATTTTCTTGCACATCGCCAGACCAATCCCTGTACCTGCGAATTCTTCTGAGTTATGGAGTCTTTGAAAGATTTGGAAAATACGCTCTTGATGGTTGGATTTGATCCCGATTCCGTTATCTATCACCGAGAACACCCGCTGGCCTCCCTCATTTTGAGATTTTACAGAGACTCTAGGAACAGAATCAGGTGACTGATATTTCAGTGCATTTCCAATAAGGTTCTGAAAGAGTTGCCTAGCGTCAGACTCTGCTGCGTGAATGCTAGGGAGCTTTCCGACCTCAATTTCAGCCCCCGTTTCCGTTATGATTTGGTCGAGATCAGCCAAGACTGTATCTATCAACTGATTAAGATTTAAATCTTTCTGCTCAACCTCCCTTCCGGTTCTAGAGTAGTCCAGTAGATCTTTTACGAGGGTCTGCATCCGCCTACTAGCGGTAGAAATACGATGAATGATAAATCGGTCGTCATCTGCTCTCTCTTTCTCACTGAGCAGATCTGCATAATTTACAATGGCCCGAAGAGGTTCTTAAAGATCGTGAGATGCGATATAAACAAACTGCTCCATCTCCTTATTTAGGAGCCTGAGATTACTTGTTTGTTCCTGGACACGAGTTTCAAGTTTTGAGTTTAACTGAGCCAGCTCTTCTTGAAATACAATCTCATCGGTAATATCTGCCGTGTACATAATCATTCCCCCGACTTCATTTTCTGCTTGGTACCAGGGGAGTAAGGTATATTTCAGCCACTGAACACTTCCATCCTGCCGAATAAATTTATCTTTTGGGGCCTCAAATTTATTTCCGGCAAGCACATCTTGGTGGATTTGTAACCACTCCGGCATATCCAAGATCTCAGGAAAAATCTCATAATGACTTTTACCAATAATACCTCCTTCACTGATCTCATAATCCTCTATCCACTTCCGGGATGCAGCTAAGTAGCACATGTTGTTATCAAACATCGCGACGGCCGCAGGGGCAAGATTAACGAAGCGGTGGAGTTGAGTAAGACTTTCTTTTAGCCTTTTTTCGGTGGCAACGCGATCTGAGATATCTCTGGCATCGGGAATGAGAAACTTAACCTTGCCTTTGGCATCGAAAATAGGTGAGATTGAGAAATCGATGATTTGATTTTTCTCGGCTCCTACGACTTCTACATCGTATCGCACAAACTCTCCTTTGGCGGCTGAAATGAGAGCCTCTCGAACTTGCTTGTTGATCTCGGGAGATTTAGACCACCAAGGCGCGTCTGCAAAGTGCTTGCCTTTGATATCCTCAAAGGTAAAACCACCAAATGTTAAAGCTGCTTGGTTAGCTTCTAAAAGGATTCCTTCTGCATCAAGTAAGCCTACAAAGTTAAAGGTGTGATTGAGCATGCTTCGGTAACGAAACTCCTGCTCTTGCAATTCAAATTCTTTTATCTTCCTCTGATGAATATCTTGTAGTACTCCGTGTATTTTCACCACCTTACCATCTGATATACTAGCTTCTCCAATGGTTCTGATCCATTTCTCTTGGCCCTGGCTAGTAACCAGGACACACTCGATGTCATAAGGTTCATTCTCTTGGATGGCCCGGTTGACGGCTTGGGTAATGATGGGCTGAAAATCTTCTCTGTAAAAATTAATACCGTCTTCGAGATGGATTTCCGTCCCAGGGAGGATGTCATGGATAGCGTAAACTTCATCTGACCAGAACACTTCGTTGGTCTTAAGATTGAGCTCCCAGTATCCTGCCTTCGTGAGTTTAAAGATTCGCTCACGCAGGCTTGGGCCGATGCCGCTTCTATCCTGAACCTGATGAAATTCTTGCTCTATCATAAGTACTTTATTGCCAACCAAGGATTTGGGAAATAGTCCTTATAAAAAGGATTAAGTTCTCATTTTATGAAAATAATGTAGAAGTACGTAGTAGATCGCCGTTGATTCTTAACATTGAGCCAATTAGCCTTTCTTCTGAAGGAAAAACCAAAGCAAGGTGATTATTTCTGCTAAGCCTCGCTCGGTTAAGGAATGATTTTTGCCATCGTCAATGATATTAATTCTGAACAAATGTTCAGGTTAATGAAAGGTCCTACCCCAGCT
>CAZFPQ010000032.1:0-7369 GCA_964521065.1 uncultured Bacteroidia bacterium
CTACGCCAGGGGATAGCACCGAGGTGAAATTTGGGGTTGGGCCAGTCTCAGCGAGAGTTTCTGCTCAAGGTAAGCTGGGAGCAAATACCCGTTACGTGGTAGCTGCAAGGGGAGGTTATTTGGATTATTTGTTGAGATTGTTTGATGATGCCCCCGATGTTCGTTCCAGTGCAGCCAACTTTCAGGAGGCACAGCTTAGGCTGATTCAATCTTTTGGAAGCAACCACCGACTTAGCCTGACGGCTTATGGTACCCGAGATTTTGTACAGGTCGCCAATCGATTTAATTACCAGTACCAAACCCAGTTGGCCAGCCTCGATTATTATGGCATTTTAGGTCCCGCTCTCACCCTCAAAGTGCAGCAGCATGTAGGTCGATATTTCAAAACGTTTTCAGAGTTGCAAGGCCCACCTCCTCAGACCATCAATAATGGCCTTTGGTACCTGCCAGGGCGTGCCCAATTGTTATGGTTGCCGGACAAAC
Organism: uncultured Bacteroidia bacterium; assembly: GCA_964521065.1. GTDB lineage: Bacteria > Bacteroidota > Bacteroidia > J057 > J057 > CAYVAP01. The sequence goes on from CAZFPQ010000032.1 coordinate 484, forward strand.
ATGAACTTCGAGCTGGCTTTGAATGGCAGTTCACCCAAGGCCTAACCGAACAGCTGACAATCGACGATGAACGTTTGGGGATTGGACCTCAAGAGTTTGCCCGTCCTGGTGGCTTAGAAGCTTCGATATTTATAGAGGACGAATGGCAGTTCGGGCAAAGATGGGCCATATCCATGGGCTTACGCTTTAGTCAATATGTCCAATTGGGACCAGAGTCACTCATCCAGTACCAAGCGGGACTCCCAGCCAGCGAAGCCACTCGGATCGATAGCAGTTCGATTGGCGCTGGGGAAGTTGTGAGTCGATATGGAGGTTTAGAACCTCGATTATCCCTGCGTTACAAGCCCTTTGATCGTACGGCTATCCGGGCCTCCTACCAGCGGATGCGACAATACGCCCACTTGATTTCAAATACGGCAGCTCCCACTCCCATTGATATTTGGTTGGTGGCTACCAATTATGCCCCTCCCCAGGTTTCCGATCAAGTTACCTTTGGGTGGCTTCAACAGAGTGCTGGATATCGCTGGGAGTTCACTGTGGAAGGCTTTTACCGCGAAGTATCTGGACTGATTGAGTATCGAGACTTTGCTCAGTTGCTTGGGGTGACCTACCTCGAGGAGCAGATCCTTCCTGCGCGTGGTCGCTCCTACGGAGCCGAAGTAGTTTTAGAACGGACGCGTGGGATTTTTACTGGCCGACTTAGCTATGCCTACGTCAGATCTTTGGTGCAAACCCAGTCCCCTTATCCTGAGATACAAATCAACGAAGGAGAGTGGTATCCCTCTAATTACGATCAGCCTCACCAAATAGACCTGTTAGCGAGCTGGCGGGTGGGTAAACTTACCTATTTGTCCATGAATGGGGTTTATCGTCAAGGGCGTCCTTATACGCCGCTAGTAGGAAGTTATTTCCTCGGAGGCACTTCGGTACCTGATTTTGGTTTCCGGAACAGCGATCGGATTTCAGACTATATCCGATTTGACGTGTCCATCAATGTCAAAAGTGTCTCCAAGCGATGGAATGATGAACTGGTTTTTTCGGTGTACAACTTATTCGGGCGCGACAATGCCTATTCATTTTTCTTTCAGAGACCCTCCACTTCGGTCATTCCACGGCCATTTAGGTTAGCTGTACTGGGTACCGCCTTTCCCTCCGTTGTGTACAATTTTTCATTTTGATCATCTACCCTGGAAACCATGCTGAGAAACCATATGTCGAAATGGACCTTTGCCTTTGGCCTTTTATGGCTAATGGGGTTACTCTCTTGTATTGAGGAAATCAAATTAGACGATGAGGACTTTAGCACCATTGTGGTATTAGATGGCCGAATCACCCCTGAAAAAACCAAGGTTAAGCTAGCCAGTACTACCTTCAACAATCGAAATGAAGAACCCATTGGAGGAGCTCTGGTATGGGTAGTAAATAAGGAAGGGCAGGAGTTACGCTTGCCTGAAACAAGGCCAGGACTTTATGAGTCTCAGATGGAGACTTTTCCCATGATACCTGGGGAAGCTTATCATATCCGGGCCATACTTGGTGATGGCAGGGTTTACCTGTCCCAACCAGATACCTTGCCTTCGATGGTGGCGGAGGATCAGATAAGCTGGAGTATTGGCTCAGATCAGGGGCGAGATGTGATTGTGGTCAACAATGAGCCAGCATACCCTGCTAATCAGGGACCTGTGTACACCCTCTGGGAGTTTGTCGATGCATTTGTGCAGACCCCTACCGACTTCCCGGATTGGTTCAATAGGCTGCCGCCCAACTGTTACATAGAGCGGAAACTCGACTTGCAAGAGGTAGTGCTCTACGATGGGAGCCGCTTCCAGGGACGAAGTCCTGGTCGCTTAACGATTGGTCGTCTGTTTATTGATGCCTTTTATGATGAAAAGCATGTGATCTCAGTAGAGCAGTATAGCATTACAGAGCAGGCATTTCAATACTGGCAACTTGCGGCTCGACTACTTGACCAAGACGGCTCACTTTTCGATCCTCCTCCTGGCTTATTAAGAGGAAACGTTTTTCGGCAAGATAAACCTGAAGAGCCTGTTCGTGGTTATGTAACCCTGGCGCAGTCTCAAGTAACTCGATTTGCGGTTTATCCCAGTGACTTGCCCATGGATTTTATTGATCCTTGTGTATTTGATCCCACGAAAAATTGGGGCCATTACCCACGAGGGTGTGCCAATTGTTTGGTGTTGGAGGGGTCAAGCCACACACCCCCAGATTACTTTTTACAAGTTCGATGAGTTAAGAAACAAGCAATCACCCAGGAAATATGGAAAACACGAGACATATTCTCCGCCAGGTTCTTTGGTTAACTGCGATCATGTGTATTTCAATTGGATTGAGTGGATGTATCGAAGAGCTGCGATTTGAAAATCAAGACAACGATTCCATTTTTGTTTTAGATGGGCGCATTACTCCCGACAAGGCTACGGTGAAGCTCTCTACTACCACTTTTAACAATTTAATAGAAGAGCCTGTCACGGGTGCAGTAGTGAGGATCGTGAGTGAATTTGGAGACTTTCTATTCTTGACCGAAACCAAGACGGGCTTTTATGAAGAAGAAACAGGGGCTTTTGACGTCCGTCCGGGAGTAGCCTACCATGTGGAGGCCAGATTAAGTGAGAATAGGGTATACCGGTCAGAGCCCGACACACTGCCCCTAGCCCTGGCAGAGGACGACATCAGTTGGCAGCTTGGCTCTGACCGTGGGCGCGACGTCATCGTGGTATTTAGCAATCCTTCTTACCCTGATACGGTGGGTCCCCTTTATACATTTTGGGGGTTTACCGATGCCTTTGTCCAAACACCCACTGATTTTCCAGATCCCTTTAACTCAATTCCTCCCAATTGTTATATAGAGAGACGCCCCGACCTGCAGGCCGTGACTTCTTTGAGCGGAGAGCGATACATGGGTAGACAGGCGGGGAACCTGGCGGTAGGAAAGCTATTTATTGATGCCTTTTATGACGAAAAACATGTCATTTCGGTGGAGCAGTACAGCATTACCAAAGGGGCTTTTGAGTATTGGCAATTGGTAGGTCGGTTGCTTGAACAGGATGGATCCTTGTTTGATCCGCCTCCTGGCCTCTTAAGAGGCAATGTATCTCGGGTTGGCGTACCCAGTGAGCCTGTAAGAGGATATGTGACCATGGCTCAGTTCAGCGTCAGTCGTTTTGCCATTTACCCTAGTGACTTGCCAGGAGTCTTTATCGATCCCTGTAAATTTGATCCCAGCCGGAATTGGGGGCATTATCCAAGGGGGTGCTTGAATTGCCTGAACTTGAATGGGGCAAGCTATATAGCTCCGGATTACTTCTTCCAGGTTCGATGACGAGGAGATATTAGGAGCTTGAGACGTAGCGGTGATGATGATTTCCGGAAAGATCTATTTTGTCAGAAGCCTCAATAAGGCTGATGGTGATTAGGCCAAAATGAGTAGTTTATAGCCACGCTTGATTCTTTCTTACCCCAAACCCATGCTGAAAAGAGTACGCATTTGCCTGTTCTCATCCTTGATTGGTCTTGCTTTTTTGGGTCATGCACAAGTCAATCCCCAGGAGGTCACCATTGTTCGTGATTCTTTTGGTGTACCCCATATTCACGCTCCTACGGATGCAGCCTTGGCTTATGGCTTGGCTTGGGCACATGCCGAAGATGACTTTCCCACTATTCAGGATCAGTTGTTGGTGGTCCGTAGCCGTTCAGCTGAGGTCAATGGCAAAGCATCTGCCCCAGCAGATGTAGTGGTTAAAATGCTGGGATTTAGTGAGCTGGTAAGCGATGAAGCCTATCAGACTCAGCTATCTCCGGAGTTCCGCAAGGTGCTGGACGGATATGTGCAAGGCATCAACCGATACGCCAAACTGCATCCTGCTGAAGTGAAGCTGAAAGGACTATTTCCTGTTTCTGGAAAAGACCTTGTTTCAGGATATCTATTAGGTTTGGCCTTGTTAACCCAAACCCCTAATGTGATCGGTGATATCCTGGATGGGAAAATTGGGGCTGATCAACTGCCGCAATCTAGTGGCTCTAACGTCATGACTGTAGCCCCTAGCAAAACAGGAGGTGAAGGGACTTTTTTGGCGATCAACTCGCATCAGCCCTTGGAGGGCTTGTATTCTTGGTATGAGGCTCACCTAGTCAGCGACGAAGGGACCAATATCTTGGGGGCGACCTTTCCCGGAGGGGTCAGCATCTTCCTTGGTTCTAATCAGCATCTTGGCTGGTCTCATACGGTGAACTACGCTGACTTCAATGATGTATATCGATTGCATACTGACGAGACCCATCCAGCTCAATATCGGGTAGATGGAAAATGGTTGCCCCTTAAAGAGAGGAAGGCCAAGATTAAAGTCAAAATCTTTGGTCCCCTTAAGGTTCCGGTAAGCAGAACCTATTTTGAAACAATGTTTGGGCCTGCTTTTGAAACCCCTAATGGAACTTTCGCGCTAAGCTTTGCTGCTTCCAGGGCTATTAAAGCTCCTGAACAATGGTGGCGTATGGGTAAAGCTGAGAACCTGCAAGAATTTCAATCCGCCCTGCGAATGCAGGGTATCACCGGAACCAACATCATGTATGCGGATAAGGCCGGCAATATCTATTACCTTGGCAATGCTTCCTTGCCCCCTCGAAAAAGGGGGTATGACTGGTCAAGAGTTCTGCCAGGAGATGATTCAGATTTGTGTTGGTCTGATAGTTTTGTGCCCATAGATTCTTTGGCTTGGTATCTGAATCCCTCCTCTGGCTATCTCTTCAATACCAATAATACTCCTTTTCATGCCACGGGGCAGGGATACAACCGAGAACCTGAGACAATTTCAGCTAACTTGGGTTATCGAACCAGGGACAACAATCGCGCAAAAAGGATTGCCCATTTATTTGAGCAAAAGGCAAACATTACTTGGAAAGAGTTTAAGCAAATCAAATATGATCGCTGCTATCCCGATCCGCTCTATGCCATTGATTTGGGGAATTTAGAGGGGCTTCTGCAACTGGACCCAGCTGAGTATCCTGAAATTTCCAAGGCTATCAACATCCTCAATGCTTGGGACCGCTGCACCCAACCAGAAAGCAAAGGGGCGGCCCTATTTGTCTTGAGCCAAAAAGAACTGTACCGAAATCTCAGGAAACAAAACCGATTGAGTGCTTCACAACAAGCTAACGAGAGCGATTTTGCTGCTGCCATTGAGTCAGCTTCCAAATACTTGCAGACACACTATGGTCGGCTAGACCCTGCCTGGGGAGAGGTACAGCGGCATCGCCGCGGAGGGGTCGACCTTCCTCTAGGAGGCGGTCCAGACATTTTGGCTGCTAGTTATGGCCAGGTTCAAGCGGATCATCGCCTAAGAGTTACCCACGGTGAGACCTACATTCAGTTGGTCCGCTGGGATATGGAGGGGAATATTCATTTGGAATCTATCAGCCCCTATGGTGCCTCGGCTCGTCCCGAAAGTCCGCATTATACCGACCAAATGCAGCGCTACGTGGACCAACAAACCAAGGTTATGAGCTTGGTTTGGGATAACGTAAAAACCAAGGCAGAACGCATCTACCATCCAGATTAGAACATGATCCTATGGCATGGCTAGGAATCACTTAAGGTCCTTTTCAACTCTTTCCAATCTAGAATCGCTTCGTAGCTTTCATCTACATACTTGCTTTCTGAGCGTTGGATAATGAGTTGCCCCTTTTTGAGTTTAAACTTCAACGCGCTGGTTGCACCAATTTTTATTTCCTCATCTAGTCTAATGTCACCTACCCGGCCGGTTTGGGTATCGATCAGGAACAATTGATTCCATTGAATCACAGGAGCGGCCTGATGAAGGAGTACATAACGTTTTTCCAACACCTGTGCTTGGACGAGCGATTCCCAGCGCAGTTTCTGTGGACCTCCCATCAAGTCTCCACTGGAAACAAAAACCCATGCGTATTGATCACCTTGCTGCCAAAGTAAGCCATGCGCAGTTCGCCAAAGCCGCTTGTTTCCAGATTTCCAGACTGGTTGGAAGCTGGTGTCTTGCTTTTGATCTGTTCTACTCTTCCAGGCAAGAAAATGGTTGTGACCCTGGTAATCCAGCCAAACTTCTGAGTAATCCTTGCTTTTCTGTTCTGGACCTTCCCGAAGTAGGAAAGGCTCTCGGGCAGAATCTGGTAGTGGGTACCAACCATTTACGGGTTCGGCCATAGGGAGCTTTTGATACTGCAGAGGGACGTTGAAGTAGCGATGAAATATGCTGTCTCCTTGTTCCTGGAAGGTGAAGGCGTCTAATAGCCATCGAAGGTCCGGTTCTGCGCCAGATAGGCGTTTCCGTTCAAACCCAAAAATTGAATCCACCAATGAATGGTAGGACTGGAAAGGTTCTTCTTGCCATTCTTGCGGAATCAAAATGGGGTTAGAAAAATTGCTATAAAAAAAAGTGTATCCCATCTCCAGAGGTTCGGTGAGCGCATTGGATTTGATGCTAACCTGCCGCCAGGACATCATAGATCCGGAGCTGCGGTACACCGCAATACTGTCCAGTCCCGGATGTTCATCTATTTCTCCTGAAATAAAGGATAGACTTTCTCGCTGACCAAGGCCGGAATTACATGCAAAGAGGTAGAAAAGGCTAAATAGGAAGGCGCTACGGAATAATGTAGCGAGAAAAGTGACTGGCATATAAGCAGTTTCAAAGATGATGGATAGGTTACGGGTTTCTATACGTAAAAAATAGGAAGACTGGACAATTCTCTTGCAGGATCGATTTTGGGGTTCTGCGAATGTATTATCCTGGATATACATATGAGTATCATCACCATGTCCCAACGTCTCAGAGTCTCAGAGTCTCAGAGTCTCAATATCAACAAAGGCCAGACAAAAACTATGTTTGCCTGGCCA
>CAZFPQ010000032.1:7469-38009 GCA_964521065.1 uncultured Bacteroidia bacterium
GTCTCAGAGTCTCAATATCAACAAAGGCCAGACAAAAACTATGTTTGCCTGGCCAGGGGTTAACCCCAAGAGATTTGGGGAAGGAGAAGTCTACTCATTGAATAGACTTGATGCTAGTTAGTACTCGCCACCTATTTTTCGTTCTTCGTAAGGAGAACCCTCAGGAAAGGTGGGAAGTCTATGAGGGATGTCAGTCAAGCCGGTAGTATCAGTTAGGGATTCCATGAAACGGATGACATCGTTCATCTCTTCTTGTGAAAGGTTCAAGTTGTCAAAAGGCAGGGTTTGATTCTCCAAATGAATGCCGATTCCCTTTCCTCCCCCTAGGTTGTAGAACCGCATGACTTGCGCTAGGCTATCATACACTCCATTGTGCATATAGGGGGCCGTCAAAGCGACATTGCGGACGGTAGGGGTTTTGAAGCTATACAAAAATATACCAGCTGCGTCCAATGGTACGCCATTTACTGCTCTTCCTTTGTCTGGATCTAGTTCCGCCTCCTTCCAAACTGGCTCACTGGGAATTCCAAGAACCTCTGACTCGCTTTCTTTATAATAAGGAGGAACCAAGCCGTGAAAGCTTGGTGCAAAGTGACAGGTGCCACAGGCGCCTTTACCCATGAAAATATTGAATCCACGGATTGTAGAAGGATCAACCTCCTCTAATTCCCCTCTGGCATACCGGTCAAATTCAGAGTTGAAACTAGATATAGACTTGACGTATGCTGCTAGGGCTCCTTTAATGGTATTGGGATTGATGGCTGGCCGCTCAATTCCTTGGTATCTGGGGTAGGCTTGGTAGAACAAATCAAGATACTCTGGACTGGAATTGAGTCTCTGGATGAGCTCCACATAATTGGTGTTGAATTCTTTTTCTGAAAAAACAACGTGGTCGACCTGCATTTCAAGCTCACTGCTGCGAAGATCATGGAAGAATCGATCAGAATAAACAGCGTTAAGGATCGTGGGAGCATTTCTCGAAACGGTACCGTTTAAATCTGTCGCAATGCTTTTTCTTTCTCCATCGGTAAACCCCTGAGCAGGGTCATGACAAGATGCACAGGTGCGATTGCCTAGTGAGGATAACACTGGGTCAAAGAATAGATATCTGCCTAGGTTTACTTTAGCCTTGGTATGCTGATCATCTTTCGCATCTAATTTTACATAGGCATTGGTATGTAGGAAATCCTCGCTGAATAGGTTGGTTGCTAAATAATTTACGGCAGGTTTGGCCGGACTTATGTCGTAGAACGTCTCCACTTCCAAAGCTAGGTGGACGTCTAAAATCAGCTTGAAAAGAGGATTTATGTGATTTCTAAGGAAGGCCATGCGGTCAAAATCTTCAAATCCGGGACCGTCGTTCAGAAATGATTGGCTTAGGTCTAGTTGTTCCTGCAAGCTTAGAGCAAGGTCTGTGTGATCTCTTTCAACCAAGAGAGGTTGATATTGCATGAGAATCTGACTGATGCTACTTAGTGCAACCTGGGCATCCGATAGGGCATTAACCGAGCCAGGAGTATCAAAGCCTGTGACACCTAACGTAAAGATGCGGACCAGTTCGAGCCGACATGCCTCAAAGATCATCCGATCAGTTAAATGAAGGGTATTGGAAAGGAAGCGCTCAAGCTGGATGACTTCTTGCCTCAACTTTTCCAGCAATTTGGTAATGGCCGAGTATTCTTGGATAAAGTCATCCTCAAAAAATAGCTCATCAATGACTTGTAGCCCTTCTGGTTGGACAACTACCGGCCGAACCTCTTCCATAGGGTCTATTTTAGGCAGAGGGGCACCATTAATGGCTTTTACCGTGGTTTCGGGCTGCAAGTAAGCTAATAGGGGTTCTATTTTTTTATATTGATCACGGAGGCTCAAATATTTTTTTTGAGCAAATACATAATGGTCTTCCTCTTCATAGACGGCATCTAAGGTCTTTTGTAATTGTACAATCTCCCTTTCAAATTGTTGTAGGTCTTCCAAGAAGGCTTCTTGGATATCTTTGGAAGGCTGAGAGGGCAAGCTTGGATTATGCCGAAAGCTAGCTAGCCCTCCCAACAGTAAAAGCCCTGCGATCACCACGATAGTATATCTGGTAGCTAGTTGCATCTTTTCAGAGATTTAGAAGGTTGGGTAAGGGTAAATAATTAGGCGACGACTCCATTGAGAAATACGCTGGATATGGTGCTACCTAAATGTAGAAGGCCCGATTACTGACATAACCGGGCCTTTGTTTATTTAGCCGACAACATTACTCAATGATGAGCTTGCGGCTGATGTTGCTCTTCAGATCGGTCACGGTGTATACACCAGCAGCCAGGTCAGATACATCTACAGAAGCGCGGTTGCGAACAACACGAACTTCTTGTCCTTGTAGGTTGTAGATAGCAGCATCGGTAGGCTGCTCGAAATGTAGGGTACGGGCTACTGGGTTAGGGAATACCTTGAATGAATTGACATCACCTTCGAAGTAGTCACGAATGCTGGTAGTTGACTGCAATTGGTCAAAACCATTGATGGCGATTGTGACAGAGTTATTGAATGGGTAAACATTCAAGCTCTGGTCGTCACGTGGGTGCTGAGAGTTAACCAGCAAAGACTTTCCATCAGGTGTAGGACAAGCTCCAGTGATTTCTGCTCCGAAAGGAGTAGCGGTGATACGGATCAAGTCTTCCTGGGTGGGATTTTCGATGCTTAGGTCAAGTAGGAACAACTCGCAAGTACGGTTGGTAGTCAAGCTCAAAGGCATACGACCGTGAGAGTTGCCGTTAAGGTCTTCGCAGATTACGAGGTAAGACTGCCCACCGATCATCATTACGTTCAATCCGTCAGGATTTGAAAGGTGCTTGGTGATACCCGCGTTTTGGTAATCAGCTAGAGAAACTGAATCAGCAGCAAAGTCAGGGCCACCTTCGATTAGAACGGTAGTAGACTCTGTGGTGGGATCGTACTTCACTACGCGTCCATAATAATCAACATAGTCAGAGCTGTCAGGAGAAGTTCCTTGAGCCTGCGCACGAGCCATGGTGTAGCTTGAGTGTACAGCGCCATCACCAGACTCATCTCTCCAGCGCGAACCAGGGTTGTCACGGCCAGTTTCAGTCCAGTATACATATCCAGTAGTGGTGTCAATGGCTACCCACTCAATGCGGTTGTACATGGTACAGCCGAAGTTTACAGCCTGATCGTTGATGGTAAGGTAACCTTTGTTGGTTACGTCTAGCTCTTTCCAACGGTCTGCAGCATTGGCTTCGTCTTCTTTGAATGCGTAAAGTTTGCCAGAAGTAAAGTCACCAGCGGTAGTTGCTACAAACTTCAACCAAAAAGCAGGAGTAGCATCTACCCCAAGGTAAACGGTCTGGTTGTCAGGCATCACTACTCCCCCTTCGAATCCTTGTCTTCCCCAGTTGTACTGCTTACGGACAGCAACTGCTTCGCGTGGGTCAATTTCAACCATGTAGTTGAAGTTCTGGTACTTCTTCAAGACATCACCGTCGATTCCAGGGAAACCATTAGGAGTGGTAGTTCCTACAGTGAAGTCAGCGGTGTCGCGAACCCCTGTACCTGGAACAAAGCCAGTTTGGAAGTCGGCGTCAATGCGAGCGTTGCTGCCACGGAACCATTCTTCGGCAGTCCAGATACGACCGTCCACAACGGAAGTGATGCCGCCACAGTTCATACCAGTTTCGCCAACTGTGTTAGCGAAATCAACGTTGAAAAATTTACCACTGCGATTGTCGCTCAGAGTCTGGTCTACAATCATCAAGTTTCCATCAGAATCGCGATCAACCTTGAACACGGTCATTCCACCACCATCACCGATGTTGTCATCAGCAATGATCATTTCATGGTTTACGGAAACCCAACCTAGACCATCTTCAGTGTCAGTGGCAGGAGTAAATCCGATAAAGTCATGCCATTGCTTGGCAGGAGCTTCGCCAGCAGCATTTCCATAAGTAGCAGTGGTCTGAACCATGTCTTCACCACCTACAAATAGAACTTGCATGCGCAGTGGACTAGGCGGTAGCACCACGGTGCTTGGTTCATAAGAAGGAGGGAGTTCGCTGAAGTTGGGATCAGTAATCTGGGCAAATACCCCAGACACACCCAGGACAAACGCCCCAAGAATAGCGTAAAGCTTTTTCATAGTTTAGTTGAATAGAAAGATTTAGGTAAAGAATCAGCTAGCCTCTTTGCTATGAGGCCTCATCACTGTCCCGCGAAAATGCCCCTGCATTTTTACGCAATTGTTAGCTTAGCATGAGTTATCTTGGTAATCTTAATTTAGAAATGATCTAAATTTTTAAAGACTCCTTTTAGAAGAGGTTTTTATATTGATTTCTATATTTCGCCATTATTGCGCTCTTGTGTGTAGGGTGTTGCCTTTATGAGCAAAGCAGAATATGATAAGGGGAAAGAAGTCTGATATGTAAAAACTTTCTTGTGATGTTCCCCAAAAACAAGGGTCTATTATTTCCTTGGTGTAAAAATTCCGTTAACCCTTTTGTAATGTCACCTAAGCTTACAAGTGATCTGCTACATTTGGTTGATGAAGACAACCAACCTCCGTACGGGGTACTTACTTATCGGGTGCATATTACTTGGGCTTGGACTTTGGGCCTGCCTCCCTGGATCAACAGATTCAGATGTTTTAATTGAAACAGAAGCTTCTCAATTATTGGAAGTTAACTGTGGCTCTTGCCACCAAATCCCTGCCCCAGAACTTTTACCGAAGCATATTTGGAAATCCCATGTATTGCCGCTCATGGGGGCTATGCTTGGGCAGTACTCAGATACTGGACGGTATTCAAGAGATTCTTTATTGGGATTCGGTGAGGAAAGAGCCGCATTGTTGGCTGGAAATGTATTCCCTAACCAGGCAGCTATCAAGCCTACAACCTGGAAAAAAATCCGAGAATACTATCTTGACCAAGCTCCAGATTCTCTCACCCTTCCTGTTCATCCCTCATCCTCAAAGTTAGATTTGTTTGAATTACAGCGGACCAAACTTGCCTTAAGCCCTCCCAGTACAACCCTGACGCGCATCGGGCAGGAAGGTGACTTGTATGTGGGGGACGCGAATTCGGGGCGATTGTATGTCTTGGGCCCAGATCAAGAGTTTAAAGGAGCTGCTCAAGTAGGAGAGGGGCTCACAGACCTACATGAAACGGAAAATGCCCTTTACTTGACCGTCATGGGATCTTTTTCACCAACCAATCAGCCTACAGGATACTTCATGCAGCTACCTATGGTGCCCGGCCAGAAACCGAGGGTGCTCATTGATAAGCTCCATCGACCTGTCCAGAGTACCCTTGGCGATTTTAATGATGATGGCCGTACCGACGTAGTAATCTGTGAATTTGGAAAATGGGTAGGAAGGCTCGCCTGGTATGCCCAGCGAGAGGATGGCAGTTTTGAAAGGCATCTTTTACGCGCAAAACCAGGTGCTACGCAGACCTATGTGTTGGATTGGGACAGCGATGGAGACCCGGATATCATGGCCTTGATGGCGCAAGGGGATGAGGGAATATTCTATTATGAAAATGATGGGAAAGGGAATTTTGTTGAAAAGACCGTAATGAGCTTCCCCCCGTCCTATGGATCAAGCTATTTCCAATTGGCAGACTTGGACTTAGATGGGAAACTGGATATCCTCTATGTCAATGGTGATAATGCAGATTACCTCCCAGTGGTAAAACCATACCATGGTATCCATGTATACCTGAATCGATCGAAACAGCCAGGGGCTTTGGCCTTTAAAAGACAATCGCAATTGTGGTTGCCAGGAGCCTACCGGGTCTTACCAGGAGACTTTGACCTGGATGGCGATGTGGACCTAGCTGCAATTGCCTTCTTTCCGAACTTCCAAGCAGACAAAATTCGCAGTTTTGTTTGGTACGAGAATATGGGGAATTTAAATTTTGAGCCCCATGAACCTCGCGATTTGGGCCGAATGGGGCGTTTTGTCACCATGAGTCAAGGAGACCTTGACGATGACGGTGATGCAGATTTGATGCTAGGCTCTCTGACCTTTGAAGTGCCTGGGGATAGCAGCCTGGTTAAGCAATGGGTGAGAGCCGGAGTACCTTATTTAGTACTAGAAAATACCCGCTACTAGACTTGATCACCCTTCACGAAGAAATTGGGGTGTGGCCTACGGAACTATAAGTTTGGGCCGAAATTTGGTTCACCCAAAAAGCGAAGCAAGAAACATCATTTGCTTGGCGATAGTTGGGGCAATTTGAATTCTTCTGTAAGAAGTGATCCTAAACTCTAAAACTACGAATGTTGGGTAGGTCAATTATGACAAGATGTATTCTGTGGTTATCGACAATTTTCATGCATCAAATTAGAGCGCAGGTCGGCACTTCAGAAAGAAGGTGAAATTGAATTTTTAGTACAGTAGGAAATACTAATTTCGCGCTATGAAACAGATGTATATCAAACTTGGGTTGATTCTGCTCGCTGGCTTTGGATGTATAACGGGACATGCTCAAACGCTATCTGGTTTGCTAAGGGGAAGGGTTAGCAGTGAATTTACCCAAGAGGCAGTGAAGGGGGCTAGTCTTATTTGCTTCGTAAGCCCTTCGGATAGCCTTGTAACCCAGACAGATGAGGGTGGCGAGTTTCGGCTAGAGGCACCAGTAGGCCGCCGAAAAGTTCTCATACGCATGGCCGGGTATCAAGATTACAGCATCCCCGATCTGGTTATCAGCTCTGGGAAGCAAACTGTTCTTGATATTTCTCTACTACCCGTTGTTTTTCAAGGAAAAGAAGTTCCCATTGTTGCCAATACGTTCCGGGATATATCTCCAGTTAGTACTCGGGTGTTTACTGTGGAGGAAAGTAAGCGCTTTGCAGCAGCCTATTTTGATCCTGCAAGGGTTGTCACCTCTTACCCTGGTGTGGCAGCCGCAAATGACCAAGCCAACCACCTGGTAATTCGGGGCAACAACCCCAATGGCCTTAGCTGGCGATTAGAAGGTGTGGAGATTGTGAATCCCAACCATTTGACCAATGCCGGGACTTTTTCGGATCGCATCAGTCAGTCAGGAGGAGGTACGATTATCCTTAGCACCCAGCTGCTCGACAACTCTACCTTTTCGACCGGGGCTTTTTCTTCCCAGTATGGAAATGCCTTAGCTGGTGTTTTTGACATCCATCTTCGCGAAGGAAACAACCAAAAGAATGAGTACACCCTTCAAGCTGGTCTCATTGGAATTGATTTAGCCGCTGAAGGCCCCATTTCTAAAGCAAAAGGGAGCTCATTCTTAGCCAATTACCGCTATTCCACGGTGGGACTCTTAGGAGCCATTGGGATTGAGTTTGGCAATGAGCAGATTACTTATCAAGACCTCAGTTTCAATCTTCACTTACCGACCAAGCGCCTGGGTACCTTCTCTCTATTTGGAATGGGAGGACTGAGTATTACTCGATACCGCGGGGCAGATAGCCTGGAGACAGAAAGAGACCGCTTTGATACCGACTTTTTCTCTAATATGGGTGCACTGGGTGCTACCCACCAAAAAATCTTGGGCAACCGCACCTTGTGGAAAAGCACATTGGTCTTTTCAGGGATAGAAAGTGGACGCCAGGGGGAACTGATCAGCGACACCTTGTCCACTCCGTTGACAGTGGAAAATGACGAAGTGGTGAATGCAAGGCTTTCGTTCCGAAGCGGTATCACCCATTCATTTAATGCCGCCTCTACCTTAGAAGGCGGAGTCTACTATACTCGAATTTACAACCGTAGCCTCAGCCAGATTCGGGAACTGAATACCCAGGCACCCCTGCGTGAGTTGGCTGCTTTCGAGGGGGGGGGAGACCTGATTCAGCCTTATTTGGATTGGCATGTCCGCCTGAACCCAAGGCTGAAAGCTCAATTGGGCTTACACGGATTCTACTTTGGCCTGAATGGAAGCCGTTCCCTGGAGCCAAGGGCCAACCTGATCTGGCAGGCTTCTCCTAAGCATCAGATGAAACTGGCTTATGGTTTACATAGCCAGCTTCAGCCAACTATGTTATATTTCCTTAGCGTTCCACAAGAGGGGGGGCAGCCTCCCATTTATCCCAATCGATCTCTGGACCTCACCCGGGCGCATCATTTGGTAGGAAACTATCAATTTAGCTTCGCAAAAGATTGGCGATTTCAGGTAGAAGCCTATGGTCAATACCTATTTGGTGTTCCTATCACCCCTGGGGATACCATGTTTTCTACATTGAACCTATTTGAGGCCTTTGTGTCAGACCAAATTGAAGGGGATTCATTGGTCAATCTAGGTGAGGGCCGGAATTATGGGATTGAGTTTTCTCTGGAAAAATTCCTTAGCCAAAACTATTACCTGCTTTTTTCGGGCTCTTTATTTGAAGCAGAGTATCGATCTGGAGGCGAAACTTGGTTAGACTCCCGTTACAACGGTCGTTTCCAATTCAGTGCTACCGGGGGGTATGAATGGGCTCGTGTAAGCACAAAAGGCAAAAATAAAACCTGGGGTATCAACCTACGCATGCTGTATCGTGGAGGCTATTGGGCCACTCCCGTAGACGTGACAAACTCAGAGCTAAGGGGTCGGACTATTTATGCTTTTGACCAGGGATATACAGAAAGACTTCCCGATTTTTTTCGGATTGATTTGAGGGTAATGTTCAAACGCCATCGACCTAAGGTGACCCGTACCTTTGGATTGGACATACAGAATGTGACCAATCAGCAAAACGTGGCTTTCCAAACCTTTGATCCCGTTCAGGGCGGATTGATTACCCGTTACCAATTGGGCATTATTCCGCTGCTAAGCTATCGACTTGAGTTTTAAACCCGTGGAGATTAGAAAAACCATAATCAGGATACGGGAGTACGGGGTATGTTGTGGTAAATATTCATCCTTATAGGCATACTCATTTTCCATACCCCATACCCCATACCCCGTACCCCGATTTCTTTTGAAGCTGATGTGGATAGGAATTGGGACAGGGAGATAGGGGCTATGAGGCTTAAAGTTTCCGTTTCCGTTATCTTTGGAAGCGAACAAAAGAAACAGGAGCCCTACTAAGCTGGTAGGGCTCCTGTTGTATGATTGAAAACGAGCATGATTCCTAGGCAGACCATCTAAGACGTTTCCCTAAGACATTTCCTATTAGCTCTTTTTCCACTTGATGCTGCATCCTACGGCTTTTGCCGAAGTAGTGCTGACTTCTTTCCCAGCCAAGAGGGCATCAACTGCATCAGCGGTATAGGCCTGCTCAACACCTTCTGCATTTTTATAATTGTCGTCGATGGCTCCAATGTACCTCAGAACGAGATCTCCGTTGGGCATGCGCTCAATTACCCGAGTTTCAGGAGTACGGGTAGCCCCATAAGCCCTTGCCACTTCCTGAGTTTTGTCCATTACATAGGGGAATTGGTACTCCATTTCCGATGAGCGAGCCCGCATATTTGACATGTTGTCTTCAGGGTAGGCCTGTGGGTCATTGGGCTGAACAGCGATTACCTGATAGCCCTTTGCGTTGTAAGTGGTCGCTAGGTCCATGATGCGTTGCTCATACATTTTGGCGTAGGGGCAGTGGTTGCAGGTAAAAACCACGATAAAGCCTTTGGCTTCTTCGTAATCTGCCATAGAAACCATTTTTCCGTCGATATTCTCTAAGGAAAAGTCTGTGACTTTCTCTCCGACTTTGAACCCGATTTGTCCATAGGCAAAGCCACCTAATATGAGCAGAAGACTGGTAAGTCTGATAAAAGATGAGATCATAGTAATGGTAAGTTTGAAGATTTAGATCAATTTCCAGAATGAAAAACGACTATCATTAATGTACTTCATGAAGGCAGCTTTGGTTATGATGGGCCATTGGAATTCGCCGAACCTATCAGATAGCTCGACGGCTGAAACGGGTGAGAGGACATATGCAAGTTCGTTCAAGGGAAGTGCCTCTCCCATAGGCTGGTTTGATCATACTTGCCTGTTTCCGTAAATCCATTTTTTTCGAGGACTCTTTGCGAAGAGCGGTTTTCTAGGGGTGTTTCGGCCACTAGGTATTGGAGTTTTTCCTCCTCTCCCGCCCACCTGCTTAAGTATTCAAGGCTTTCGGTCGCAAATCCTTGGTTATGAAAACGGTCATCGATTACATACCCAACCATGGTTTTTCCGTCCTCATCTGGAAATCCACTCATGCCAATGCCACCTATGCTGTGATTTTTTTCCGTTAATACAATTTCCCAATGGGTGTACCAAGCGTAGCGACTGGGGTTGCTCTCTACCCTCATCAACCAAAAATCTATGGCCTGGTGTATTTCTTGCGCAATCTCGGGGTCGATTTGTAACTCAAAAGGGAACAGGTCTAAAGCCTTTTCTAAGTACTGTCTACTTTGTGCCATTAGGCGCAAGTGTCTCAAATCCAAAGCTATAAGACGAAGACGAGGTGTAACAATTTCTACCATCAATGGAGAGTTTTCATAAGTTAAAACGAAAATCTGGATATTTGATTGATTAGGCTCTTCAGATGGAATTTGTGGAAACTCATCTTTGCCTGATCGTATATATGACTAGGGAAAATGCTCGTGCCATATTTTTCCTCTTTTCATTTCCATGAAAGCAGCTAGCAATGAAAGGTAAAATGAGTCAACGACCATCAAAATGGGCAGATCAACTTTATCAAAAGGTGGTGCGGGTCTTAGAATATTTTGATCATGGTCGCGCGGCTCAGCACTATCGACTGGGACTCCAGTTTTTTGAAGACCAACGATACCCAGCTGCGTTGAATTACTTTGATAAGGCCATAGCGGTGGATCCTCGTTACCAAGCGGTCTATACCATGAGGGGATTGACCCAGGCTAGAATGGGAGAGGTAGAACTGGCGAGGCAGGATTTTAGCCAGGCCATTAAGCTAAACGCAGATGAATCCCTCAACTACCTACAGAGGGGTATCTGTCACCTTAGATTAGGATTGCCTGAGTTAGCCCAACAAGACCTACAGATTGCCCTTAGCCTAGAGTCCAATGATCCCTTGATCTGGGGCAACCTAGCTGCAGTTCATCATCAACTGGGCCAAGATCAGCTTGCCATCGAAGAGTTTCATGAAGCAATTGTGTTGGATCCCCAACGTGCAGATTGGTATTGGGGGAGGGCCAAGGCAGAGCAAAACATGGGTGCTTACCAACTCGCCGAAGTCGACCTCGAAAGGGCTATCTTTTTGGACCCCGAAACAGCAAAATATCGGGAAGCCAGAGGAGTACTATATCTATGGTTAGAAAGAGAAGATGAAGCCTTAGGAGAATTTTTATTTTGCACGGATTTAGAAAATGCTACTTGGCTATCTGATGCAGCAATGGCTTATTTCTCAGCCAAAGGCGGGCACCTTGATCAGGCTCTTGAAAAGCTGACTCCCTGTTTCCCTCATTTAAATGAGTTTCCCCCCATACTGTTGACCAAACTTACCCGCTTTCCTCAAATAGAAATTCAAATCAGCGCTTTTTTAGGGGGTAGAGAGAGCAATTGATGGCGTCAGAGAGACGCTAGGAGATTCTTCATTATTGGGCTCCCAATTTTCACCAGCCCTCTAAGCTGTCTAGGTGGCTAATGATGAGTTTTTTCTCTTTTAATGATGAATGCTGCCATTGTGGCTTATTTGCGGTATGTCTGGTGTCAAAATGGCATGTTTGCCCATATGGAGGGCTTTTTGTTGAAGGAGGAAGACTAAGTTGAGTAAAAATGCTTCTGTTTTTAGGAGCCATCATATACCACCATGAATTTTAATAACTACACCATAAAGGCCCAAGAAGCCATCCAACAAGCGGTGGAGCAGGCCAAAGCACAAAAGCAGCAAGCCGTGGAGGGGGGACATGTCCTTTGGGCTATGCTGATGGACGAAGAGGGCCTAAGTGCCTTCATCCTAAAGAAGATTGGGGTCAACCTGGATTTTCTTAAATCCAAGGTGAAAGAGTTATTGGACTCCTATCCCAAAGTGAGCGGTGCTACCGGAGGTCAATACCTATCTACTGACCTAAATGCCATTTTGGAGGCTAGCAACAAAGCAGCTGGCAAGCTGGGAGATGAGTTTGTAAGCTTGGAGCATCTGCTCTTGGGAATGGTTAAGAGCAAAAACGGCGTTGCGAAACTGCTCCGCGAGCAAGGAGTCAATGAAAAGGTTCTTCTACAAGTCATGCAGGAAATGCGTGGGGGCCAGCGAGTCACCGACCAAAGTGCCGAGGACAAATACAATGCCTTGAAGAAATATGCCCGAAACCTCAATGAGGCAGCCCGTAAAGGAAAACTAGATCCTGTAATCGGTAGAGAAGATGAGATTCGGCGAGTGATTCAGATCTTGAGTCGGCGAACCAAAAATAACCCTATTCTCGTGGGAGAGCCAGGAGTAGGAAAAACGGCAATTGCAGAAGGATTGGCCCACCGCATCATCAGTGGGGATGTGCCCGAAAACCTCCAGTCAAAGACCATATACTCATTGGACATGGGAGCCTTGATTGCAGGGGCAAAATTTAGGGGAGAATTTGAAGAAAGACTCAAGGCCGTCGTCAAAGAAGTGACGGATGCTGAGGGTTCCATCGTCCTTTTTATTGATGAAATTCACACCTTAGTAGGGGCCGGAAAAACGGACGGCGCCATGGATGCGGCCAATATCTTGAAACCTGCTTTAGCCAGAGGGGAATTAAGGGCAGTAGGTGCCACCACCTTAGACGAGTACCAAAAGCACATCGAAAAAGACAAGGCCTTGGCCCGTCGCTTTCAATCGGTCCTAGTCGGAGAACCCAGTGTGGAGGACACGGTTTCTATCCTTCGGGGGCTCAAAGAGCGCTACGAAGTTCATCATGGTGTACGCATCACCGATGCGGCCATTGTGGCGGCAGCTGAGTTGTCCCATCGCTACATTAGTGATCGCTTTTTACCTGATAAAGCCATCGACTTAATCGATGAGTCGGCTGCGAAAATGCGCCTTGAAACAGACTCCCTTCCTGAAGAATTAGACCAGAAGGAAAGGCGTATTCGCCAACTGGAAATAGAACGAGAAGCCCTAAAGCGAGAAGGAGATAGCCAGCGACTGCGTGAGGTAAAGGAAACCTTGGCTAACCTTAAAGAAGAGCGAAATGCCATGCGCCAGCGCTGGGAAAGCGAAAAGGAGGTTCATGCCAAAATTCGTCATGCCAAGGAGGAAGTAGAACAGTTGCGATTTGAAGCAGAAAAAGCAGAACGAGAAGGCCGATACGGCGAAGCTTCAGAAATCTTATATGGCCGCATTCCTCAGTTAGAGGAACAAGCCACCCAGCATCAAGAAGAACTAGCTGTCAATGATCAACGTTTGCTGAAAGAAGAAGTAGATGCCGAAGACATTGCCGACATCATTTCACGCTGGACTGGGATACCGGTCAGTAAGATGGTAGAGAGTGAGCGCCTAAAACTACTTCGCCTAGAAGACGAACTTCATCACAGAGTAGTAGGCCAAAATGAGGCCATCACGGCAGTTGCGGATGCCATTCGAAGGAGCCGAGCAGGACTTCAAGACGCAAATCGCCCCATCGGAAGCTTTATTTTTTTGGGCTCAACAGGAGTCGGAAAAACGGAATTAGCCAAAGCTTTAGCTGAATTTCTCTTCGATGACGAACGCAATATGGTGCGGATCGACATGTCTGAGTATCAAGAAAGGCATAGTGTGAGCCGTTTGGTTGGAGCGCCTCCAGGTTATGTGGGATATGATGAGGGAGGGCAACTGACGGAGGCGGTAAGACGGCGGCCCTATTCAGTTATTTTGTTAGATGAAATTGAAAAAGCCCACCCAGATGTTTTCAATATTCTCCTACAAGTCTTAGATGATGGTCGATTGACTGACAACAAAGGTCGGACGGTGGACTTTAAGAATACCATTATCATCATGACCTCTAATCTGGGCTCACAATATATCCAAGAGAAATTCGAGGAATTGACGCCGGAGAACAAGGATGCTTTGATGGTAATCATCAAAGAACAAGTTCTGGATCTATTGAAGCAGCGCCTTCGTCCGGAGTTTTTGAACCGCATCGATGAGACCGTAGTTTTTGCACCTCTAAGCGAGGCCGATATGGCTGGAATCGTCCGAATCCAGGCTTTGGGCTTAAGCAAAAAACTAAGCGGAATGGGGATCACCCTGTCCTTCACCGACGAAGCCTTGAACTTACTGGCTAGCCTTGGCTATGATCCCCAATACGGCGCACGGCCCGTCAAACGTCTCTTACAAAAGGAGGTGGTAAATAAACTCTCTAAGGCGATTTTGTCTGGGGAGGTAAGCAAAGACAGCGTAATCGAAGTGATCGAACGCCATGGAGATATCCACTTTGAAAGTAGAGATAGAATCAGGCATGCAAATTAGAAGGCTGTTTTCCGCTCAATGAAAACTTGATTTAAACTCTTTTGCTCCCGCCAGACTCAATTGGTGGGAGTATTTTTTTGTAGGTATTTATATGTCACATAAAATATAACATCGTTATAGGTGCTTTTTCATTTTAAACTTTCCTAAAAGCATCCCAATGGAGTAGGGGGCTGTTTTTATTTTACTTGGCGTATGTTAGACACTTTTAGCTTCCAACTCTCATGCTTCGGTCCACTTTTCAAAAGCATTTTAGATACGACTGGCCACTAGGATTTGGCCTAATTTTGCTATTTGGGAGCTTAAGATTTTGGGCAGTCGTTTATGGGATTGAGTCCGGCAATAATCAATATCTATCCATCACCTTTTGTCTGATGATTATTCTTCCATTCGCCTTGTTAAAAAAGGTCGGGCGGAGAGATATTGGCTGGAGAAAACCTTCACAGCCATGGAGGCTAATGTTGACCATTTTGTTGGGGGGAGGCATTGCATGGCTCATTCACCTGCTCGGCACTTCCCTTTATGGTAACCAGGTGGAGAACTGGTTCTGGTATATTGGAGACTCTTATCCCATAGATATCTATTCCATATCTGCCTCAGAAAAGCAGACTTACTTTTGGGTATTTGCCTTAATAGGAATGAGCTTTAGTCCCTTTGGTGAGGAATTGTTTTACCGAGGTCTTGTACATGGAACCTTCAAAAGAGCGGTAGGAGACTGGAGGGCTGCTTTGATTGATAGCTTGGCATTTGCCTTGGTGCACCTCTCCCATTTTGGGCTGGTTTTTTATCAAGATCAATGGACCATCTTAGCTCTGCCTGCATTTATTTGGATGGGACTGATGTTCTTGACAGGAATGACTTTCAACTTTGCCAAGTGGCTCAGCCATTCCATAGCCGGAGCTATCCTTGCTCACATGGCTTTCAATGTCATGATGACCTACCTGATTTTTTATCACTTGGGTCCCGCAAGCTGAATTGTTATGGGATAAGTCGGATCCGGGCAAGAAGATTGAGAATAATGGAAAAGCTAGCAAGTGACTGGGTTACCCTCCTTTCTTGGGTTTAACTGGTTAACCTTTTCACCCCGCACCAATTGGTTACTCTACATTCCATTCTCTCACCATTTCATTTAAAGGCCTTAGAACAAGTTTTCTTCTTTTTTCTAAAGGGGGGGACTTGAATCAATCAGGGGGTCTGATGATACAGTGGCGACTAAGCCAGCAAGGTTACCGATAGCCACCCTTCTTGAGCGTTTCCGCCAGCTACGCTGTAGCCGTGAGTTAGCAAATTAGCTTCAACAGGATTTTCCGCTTTCTGGCCTAGGGCCTAGCGGACTTGTCCCATCGTATTCCATCAAGATTCGACGTGAAGTTCCCGGCGAGCAGGAGATGGAATGCCTACAGGCTGCAAAGAAAAGATGATTGACCTAATGATTCACCTATCCACTCGCGTACTCCACTTTGGTATTGCTGTTGCATTCCTTTTGCTCCTGGGCGAACCTAAGAGCCTTGCGCAAATCCCTGACGCCCCCCTGCTTCCTGAAAGCTATTCCCTAAATGATCAAAAGGCGACGCAAGAGACCCAGGCTCTTTATCGTCATTTGGCTACGATAGGCCAGAGTGCTCATTTCCTTTTTGGACATCAAGATGACCTCGCTTACGGAGTACACTGGAAGAGGGAATCAGGCCGATCAGATGTTAGAGAATCCTGTGGGTCCTATCCCGCCTTATATGGTTGGGAACTGAGTAAGTTAGGGACCCGTGAGAACAACATTGATTCGGTGTCATTTGAAGATATGCGTCGCTGGATCATTGAGGCTTATGAGAGAGGCGGAGTCAATACCATCAGTTGGCACATGGACAATCCTGTTACCGGTGGAAATTCTTGGGATACCACTTCTGCCGTTTATTCCATTCTGCCAGGTGGAGAGCACCATGCTTGGTTCCTTAACAAGCTTGACCTTTTCGCTGAGTTTGTGAATTCGCTTGAATCAGGCAAATTATTCAAGCATAAAATCCCCATCATATTCCGCCCTTGGCACGAGCATACAGGGGCCTGGTTTTGGTGGGGGGAAACTCACCGCAGGGCCGATGAATACAAAGCCCTGTGGCGCTTCACTCTTCACTATTTGAGAGAAGAAAAGGGGCTGCATCAACTTATTTACGCCTATTCCACCGACATCTTTTCTTCTAAGGAAGAGTATTTAGCTTGTTACCCTGGGGACGAATACGTCGATATTTTTGGGATGGATGACTATCATGACTTATCCCTGCAAGGTAGCCCAGCTATGCTCACCCATCGCTTAGGTATGTTGGTAGAATTGGCCGAGGAAAGGGGCAAAGTAGCGGCCTTAACCGAGACCGGTCAAGAAACGATTGAGCACCCTTATTGGTGGACGGGGACTTTGCTTAAGCATATTCAGGACGATGAAAAAGCTAAGCGGATTGCCTACGTCATGGTTTGGCGCAATGCAAGGCTGCAGCATCACTATGCTCCCTTTCCTGGGCACAAGAGCCGACCTGACTTTGTGCTGTTTAGGCATCAGAGTGCAGTCCTTTTTGAAAATGACCTGCCCAATATTTACCGCATGCCAAAATAAGAGAGCAGCGTTGGCTACATCTCGAAACTCGATTGCCTCAGACCTGAGCGAAGAGGAAAGATATGCCTCTTTGCTGTGCCAGCCGCAGTGAATTTAGACCCAGAATTGGCTCTGCTACTTTACCCGTAAATCTCTTTTATGAATTTGCATTGGATCGATATCAGCATCATTGCCCTCTACATCGCTGCCACTGTCCTGATTGGATTTTGGATTTCCCGGCGGGCTTCCAAAAACATGGAGAGTTATTTTCTTGGAGGTAATTCCATCCCCTGGTACTACCTCGGCCTTTCTAATGCATCGGGGATGTTTGATATCTCAGGTACCATGTGGATGGTGTACCTCTTGTTTGTTTATGGCCTCAAAAGCATTTGGATCCCTTGGTTATGGCCTTCTTTTAACCAAATTTTTTTGATGGTATACCTGTCGATTTGGCTACGAAGAAGCAATGTGATGACTGGTGCAGAGTGGATTCGATTTAGGTTTGGGTCTGGTAGGGGAGCAGAGCTATCCCACCTCATCGTGGTGACTTTTGCCTTGATCAACGTGATTGGCTTTTTGGCCTATGGCTTCATTGGAATTGGGAAATTCGCAGCCATTTTTTTGCCATGGCAATTAGCGGATGACCCTACGCTTAATGCCCAAGTTTACGGCTTGATCCTCACAGCCCTGACCACTCTTTATGTGATCAAGGGAGGCATGTTCAGTGTGGTGTTTACGGAGGTGTTACAATTCGTAGTCATGACCATTGCTTGTATAGCGGTGGGCATCATTGCCATGTACCAAGTCAGTCCTGACACCTTGGCTGGGTTCATCCCTACCGGCTGGAAAAATATTTTTTTCGGCTGGGAATTAGAGTTGGATTGGTCGGGCTTGATGGAGGCTGCCAACCAGCAAATCGAAAAAGATGGGTGGGGCTTGTTTGGGGTTTTCTTCATGATGATGTTGTTCAAGGGAATCTTGCAGAGTATGGCCGGGCCTGCGCCTAATTACGATATGCAGCGAGTATTATCTGCTCGTACCCCCAAGGAAGGAGCCCTGATGAGTGGCTTTGTAAACCTCGTATTACTGATTCCCCGCTATATGCTGATTGCTGGCTTGACAGTTTTGGCCTTGGTATTTTTCTCCGAAGAGCTGAATGGCATGGGAGAAAATGTAGACTTTGAACTCATCCTTCCCTTTGCCATCAAAAACTTCATGCCCGTAGGCTTATTAGGATTGCTCATCGCAGGACTCTTGGCGGCTTTTATGTCAACTTTTGCGGCGACTGTCAATGCAGCACCCGCCTACATAGTTAACGATATATACAAGCGCTACTTAAATCCCCACGCTTCGGACCGAAGATATGTGCGCCTAAGTTATGTGACTTCATTGTTGGTGGTGGTTATCGGAACCGTGATTGGGCTGTTTATAACCTCGCTAAATGAATTGATACAATGGATGGTGGCTGCCCTCTACGGAGGCTACACTGCGGCTAACTTGCTTAAGTGGCACTGGTGGCGATTCAATGGGTATGGATACTTCTGGGGCATGTTAGCAGGCATCCTCGCAGCCATGATTCTGCCCTTCGTTTTTCCTGATGTCCAACCCTTATATGTATTTCCCATTAACCTCGCTCTGTCTTTGATAGCCTGTGTGATTGGCAGCCTACAGTCAGAGCCTGACGAGGTGGAAACCTTGGTCAATTTCTATTACCGTGTACGACCTTGGGGGTTTTGGAAACCGATCAGAAAAATTGCCCAAAAATCATATCCAGGTTTATTGGAAAATACTGATGCTCCTAGAGATGTGGCAAACATCATCGTAGGCATCATCTGGCAAACAAGCCTAGCGGCTACGGGGGTATTCATTGTCATTCAGCAATGGGACTATTTGACCATCTCGATTGGGGTGGTGCTACTCTGCTCCTGGTTACTTAAGCAAAACTGGTACGATCAAATCCAGAACTGGCCCCGAGATGCGAGTTCTGAACCTGAAGAAATCACCTCTGGAAGCCCGAATTCTCCCCATTCACGACGAGACCTGGAACCCATTCGATCTATTTTCTCAAAGACTGAACCTCAATAGGTAGACATGAACCAAGTTAATTTTGATCAAAGACTTTCTGCTCTTCATCAAGAGCACCTTGCCCTTATCTCCCAAAAAAACCAACCATTACACCCTTCTAACGGAATTTATACACGGTACCAGAATCCCATCCTAACCGCTGCCCATACCCCTCTATTCTGGCGCTACGATTTTAATCCTGAGACCAATCCGTACTTAATGGAGCGATTGGGCATAAATGCGACTTTTAACGCTGGAGCTATCTTTTTTGAGGGTAAGTACATATTGGTGGTTCGCACCGAGGGCAATGACCGTAAATCATTCTTTTCTGTAGCTGAGAGTCCCAACGGGGTCGACAATTTTGAGTTTTGGGATCTGCCTATTCGATTGCCCGAGGTCTCTGAACCGGATGTGAATGTCTATGATATGCGCTTGACTCTGCATGAGGACGGGTGGATCTATGGGGTATTCTGCACGGAAAGAAAAGACCCCTCTGCTCCCCTGGGAGATACCTCATCGGCTTTGGCCCAAGCGGGAATTGTACGCACCAAAAACCTAAAAGACTGGGAGCGACTCCCCGACCTTCGCACCCCTTCTAGCCAGCAGCGCAATGTGGTTTTACATCCCGAATGGATAAACGGAAAGTATGCTTTCTATACCCGGCCCATGGATGGATTCATCGGAGTGGGCAGTGGGGGGGGAATAGGATGGGGACTATCTGATTCCATGGAATCTGCCCTTATTGAAGAAGAATTCATCATTGACCAGCGGGTGTACCATACGGTCAAAGAAGTCAAAAATGGGCAAGGCCCAGCTCCGCTTAAGACCCGGGAGGGATGGCTACACCTCGCGCATGGGGTGAGAAACACTGCTGCAGGACTTCGTTATGTACTCTACTTATTCATGACAGCCCTGGATGAGCCTTGGCGGATTACTCATGAACCTGGTGGACATTTCCTTGCGCCTGAGGGGGATGAAAGAGTAGGAGATGTGTCCAATGTAGCCTTTTCCAACGGCTGGATAATGAATGATAAGGAGGAGGTATTCATTTACTATGGATCTTCTGATACCCGTATGCACGTTGCTACCTCTACCT
The DNA here is from genome assembly GCA_964521065.1 of uncultured Bacteroidia bacterium. Classification (GTDB taxonomy): domain Bacteria; phylum Bacteroidota; class Bacteroidia; order J057; family J057; genus CAYVAP01. Next base: position 27,551 of record CAZFPQ010000032.1, read on the forward strand.
TGGAGCAGCTGCTAGACTATTGCCTGAATACTCCCCGTGATGGTTTGACTTCAGCTGCAAGTGTGGATGTTCGCAGCGAGTTGATTGTTAAAAACCTGGCTCTCTTCAAAGAAGCCAAGGCCAGATGAATATGGAACTTCAAATCAATCGATGGCTTAAAGAGTGGGAAGCGGAGCATCGTTCTATCCTAGATTGGTGGGTCCAAAACATGTTTGACCCTTCTCAGGGCGGCTTTTTTGGTCGGATGGATGGGTGGGGTGTTTTGCTCCCCCAAAGCCAAAAGGGAGTCATTCAGCATACACGCTTGCTTTGGGGCTTTTCCCATGGAGCGCGGATCTTGGATCGAGAAAAGTATCTTCCTTTTGCAGAAAGGGCATATCAATACCTCATAGAGCATTTCTGGGATCAAAGGGATGGAGGCCTATTTTGGCTGCTCGATCATCAGGGGGAAATGCTGGAGGACAAGAAACAAGTCTACGCCCAGGCCTTTGGGATTTATGCCTTTTGTGAGTTTTATCGCCTTACCCATAGGCCTGAGTCGCTGGAAATAGCCAAGTCTTTATATGCCAACTTGGAAAAGCACAGCCTTGATTCTCATCTAGGAGGCTACTTTGAGGCTTTCTCTAGGGATTGGGGAAGCTTGAGTGACCTTCGACTCAGTGAACAGGATCTCAACGCAGCCAAGACGATGAATACGCATCTACACGTATTGGAGGCTTACTCCCTTCTGTTTCGGGTATGGCCAGATCCTGCCGTTCGGGATTCGTTGAAAAATTTGATCAACCTATTCATGGACAAGTTCGTGGATCACCCTCGTCCTCACCTTCACCTGTTCTTTGATGAAGAGTGGAATCAGTTGAGTTCTCATATTTCCTTTGGGCATGACATCGAAGCCAGCTGGCTGATCTGGGACGCCGTCGACTTATTAGAAAATGAAGCCCTGGCCGCCAAGGTGAAACCTTGGGTCATTCAATCGGTCGATGCAGTTCTCGAGAAGGGGATTGACCCCGTTTGGCAAGGACTTTGGAATGAAAAATTTGAAGACGGATGGATAGATACAGACTTTCATTGGTGGCCTCAGGTGGAAGCTATGCTAGGCTGTATCAATGCTTGGCAGTTAACCGGGAAAGAGCATTACCTGGTGGCATGTGGCCATTTTTGGGAGTTTTGTCAACGCTGGCTAATTGATTCCTTACATGGCGAATGGCATTGGGGAATAAATCGGGAAGGAGAAATCATGCGCTCCCGTGACAAAGCTGGCCCTTGGAAAGCTCCATACCACCATTGCAGGGCATTAGGAGAGGGACGACTCCGACTGGCTTCTAGTTAAGCTTGATCTTCATGCTTCGGAATGGGGTTGTTGACTGGGTTTATACTCGGAGGGGATGGTCCCAAATTCTTCCTTGAAGCGCTCCCTGAAATATTTTAGATCCTGGAATCCGACCATATAGGTGACCTCAGATACGTTGTACTGTTGGGTAGATAGCAATTGGGCGGCTCGCTTCAGCCGGATACTTCTGATCAGTTGATTGGGAGACTTGCCAGTCAAGGCTTTTAACTTGCGATAGAGCTGCATCCTGCTCACGCCAATTTCGCGGCTAACTTGTTCGACGGACAGTTCGAAGTTGTCCATGTTGTCTTCCACGATTTGCAGAATTTCTCTGAGGAATTTTTCATCCAAAGATTCCACCTGTACTTGACTGGGACTGAGTTCTATGTTCTTGGCCCACCGCGACCGAAGCTCTTGGCGTAAGCGAATCAGATTTTGGATTTGGATTTTGAGGAGGTCGAGATTGAAGGGTTTGACTAGGTAGGCATCTGCACCAGTCTCAAATCCTTGCCGCTGATAAGCCTCCGAATTTCTTGCTGTTAGCAAAATGATGGGAATATGGCTGGTCCTTATATCGCCTTTTAGCTTCTTGCTCAATTGGATTCCATCTAATACCGGCATGGCAATATCGCTGATAACTAAGTCTGGAGTTTGGTCAGTGGCTAATTCCCAGCCTATTTGGCCATTCTCTGCTTCTAATAAGCGATATTCTCCTCTTAGACTTTCGGAGAGATACTGTCGAATCTCAGGGTTGTCCTCCACAATCAAGATGACAGGAAACTCACTCCCATCTTCGTCTCTTAGCTTGTGCGTTTGGGTTGTTAATGTAGCATGAGCTTGAACCTGAAGTCCGTTCGGAATTTCTTCTTTCCAATTATTTGATTGGGATGCTAGCTCGGACGTGGAATGGGTCTCTGTCTTTCTAGACGGTTCCAATGGAATGGTAAGGGAAAATGTACTTCCTTTAGATAATTCAGATGTTACAGATACGGTGCCCCCGTGCTGTTCTACTGCACTTTTGACCAAAGAAAGTCCAATTCCACTTCCTTTAAATGCAGCTTCGGTGGATGGGGTTTCTGGACCTCGAAAGAACCGATCGAAAATCCGGTCGATTTGCTCGGGGGGAATTCCTTGCCCTGTGTCGCTAATCTCCACCGTGATCGATCGTAGCTCCACGGAATCTGGCTGGGCACTTATGTTAAGCTGAACTTCTCCTCCAGCTGGGGTGAATTTCAACGCATTTGATAGGAGGTTAAAAAATACCTTCTCCATTTGCTCTCGGTCAAACCAGCCAAATAGGGAGGAAAACTCTTCTTGAACAGAGAGCTTGATCTCTCGTTCTTCGGCCAAAGAACTGAACACCAGAACCACCTCTCGAAGGAATTCTACCCAATCTACTTTTTGAAAGTCAAGACTTCCTCTCCTTTCCTCCACTCGCCTCATGTCCAGCAATTGATTGATCATTTTCAACAATCGCTTTGCATTGGACTCAATCCTAATTAAACTCTTTTGAAGGATAGGCTGGTTTTGGTTTTGTTTGATAAGATGCTCTAAGGGGCTGATTATCAGGGTTAATGGGGTTCTTAGCTCGTGAGATACATTGGTGAAAAATTGTTGTTTAACGGAGCTGATTAACTCCAGCTTTTCTCGTTCAACCTTTTCTGCCTGCCAACGACGGATGAGCTGAATACGGAGCAAAACAATGCGTCTGGTTAAAATGCCCGCTCCTAATAGGAGCAAGGCGTAGAATGCGTATGCTAGTGGCGTTCGCCAAAATGGTGGATTAATCTTCAACCGAACGATGGCCGGTCTTTTGCTCCAAATGCCATCCCCGTTCATGGCCCTTACCCTGAAGGTGTACTCTCGATAGGGTAAATTGGTATAATGAGCGATCGCATGTTTGTTGTCGGTATAAATCCAATCCTCATCAAAGCCTTCAAGCTGATAGGCGTAGCGAATCTGTTCGGGATTGTGAAAGTCGATGCCTACAAATTCGAATGAAATCATTCGCTCATCATGGTTTAACTCGAAATAGGGTGTTTCACTTAAGGTTTTAGACAGGATAACCCTCCCCTGGGCAGCTGAATTCGGATTTACCGGTTTATTGAAAAGTCTGAGGCCAATGAGGTTGATTTTGGGGGCGGCGGTATCGGAGCTGATAGATTTCGGGTCGAAGTAGGTGATGCCATCAATACTGGCAAAGATCAGCTGACCATCTGAACTAGAGGCGTCGGTATTGGAAAGCAATAGGTCATGGAGGATCCCATCACTTTCAAAGTATCCTTTTACTTCCGGCTGTGAGCTGGTTTCTTGGATGGAATACAAGCCCTCCAAGGTGCTTATCCATAGTTTTTGATCTGCTCCTCGGTGTATGCTTTGTACGATTTCATTCCTGAGGACTCCAGGGGGTAAGAAAGTTTCAAACTTGCGGGCATCCCTGTCGAAGTAGTTTATGCCGTTTTCACTGGCTACCCATATGCGTTCCCCTTCTACAAGGAAGTCCGTGATGAAATTGTTGTTCAGGGAGAAAGCTTGCCTAGGGTTCCTTAGAAAATGATCTATTAAGGTAAGTTCCTTGCTGTCCTCATTAAAAGCGAGAACCAATATTCCCGAACCGCGGGTTCCTACCCAAAGCCGTGGCCCATCTGGATGGGCTACCCAGGTCATGACGACATTTGGGAAGGCTTGTAAGTCCAGCGAATCGTTTTTAAGCTTGGTAAAGCTATGGGTGCTGTGGTTGTGTGGATCTAACAGCTGGATTCCGCCATCCCAATAGCCTATCCATATCCTTCCTTGCTCATCTGATAGGAGAGACATGATGTAGTCCTTCTGTAGGGCAAGTTCTGTTTGGGTCCCATAATGGGTCGTCTGGGTAACGCGACCTCCTCCGGGTGGAAGATCTTGTTTGTTAATATGGATTAGGCCTGACCCGTGAGTAGCCAGCCAAATCCCACTTTTAGGATTTACTAGAATATCCTCTATGAAATTTTCCTTGGCTTCTTTGCCCTGGGGTTCCAAATGATATTGGACAGGTACCCGCTGTTCTAGGGGAGTCTGCCAGTCCACCTTGCAAAATCCCCCCCCTGTAGTCGCAAACCAAAGTGCATCATCTTTGGTACTAAACTGAAGGGATGAAATGGTGGGATTTCTAGGAAAAGGCTCTTTGAGGTTGAGGCCTAGGTTGTGGAAAGGATTGGGGTTGAATGAGTGGACATTGACCCCATCATCTGTCCCGATCCACAGCATATTTTCCTGGCTAATGAACAAGGACTGAACCACATTGTTGTTGAGGCCCGTTTTGTCCTCTGCATAGGAAACCACCGGGATAACTTTCTTCTGTGAAAGGTCAATTCGGTTAAGACCCGAAAATGTCCCTATCCATAGGTAGGGTCGATGGGTTTCTTCTACCACAGCGCGAACAAAGGGATGAGAAATCGGAATGGGAGCATGTTGTGGGTGGGCGTATAGCTCTACTTTGACTTGGTCGAAGTTTTGATTGGAGCAGGTAACTTGGAAAAGCCCTGCTTTGGTCCCCACCCAAAAAAGCTGAGGGTTTGCCTTAGAGGGCTGTACCGTGTATACGTAATTTGCCAAGGATGGGGCTTTGGACGATAGGCTGACTCCATCCAATGAATAAGTGAAAAAAGTCGGTGGACCGCTTCTCCCTGGCCAATAGAGCCGGTTTAGGCCATTTTCTGTAGCGAGCCAAAGGCTTCCGTCTCCCCCTTCGCTTATCTGCCATATGTAATCATTGCTAAGTCCCTCCTCGGATTTGCGAAAAGAGTGGAAACGCTGCTGATCTTCTTCGAAGTAATTTAGCCCCTCCTCGGTTCCCACCCAGAGCCGATTCTGTTTGTCCTCAAACAAACAAAGAACGTTGTCACTACTCAAACTATAGGGGTCTTTCGCTCGGTGGCGGAAGGCGGTAAATTCGTCTTTGCTTCGATCATATAAGTAGAGGCCTCCCTGCCTGGTTCCTATCCAAAGACGCTGTTTCCGATCTTCATAAATAGTCCGGATCTTATTGGACTGCAGACCCCCACTGTCGAGCCTTTGCTGGTACTTGCTTAGGTTGAACCCATCGTATTTGATCAATCCTGACCAGGTACCCAACCAAACGTAACCTTGGTGGTCCTGAACGATAGAAGTGACGGTCCCTTTTAATTCCTTACCCATGCCGGGGAGTCCATCAAAGAGCAAAGCAGATGGCTGTCCTTGGGAGGACGCTAAGCAGCAAAATAGTAAGATGAACAAGCTGCGGATAACAATGCGCAGGAGCCCAAGTGTAGCGGCAGTCATAGATATCAAAATATACTTATTTGATCCAAAATCAAGTTGCTCAACCCCTAGGAACTTCTAATGGGAAAAGCCAGATCATGCGCTTCTAGAAGCGAGGAACAGGCACTCAATCTGTTTGCCCTTTGGGCGGATGAGGAAGACGTTTTGGAGCAGCTCCAACTAAGAGTTGAGATTAGTAGGGCAGGGCCACGGGATTTGGAAAAGTGATTGGCTTGAGATATAACTATTTGCTCTTCAGTTACTTAATCCAATACGTCTGTTTCTTATAAACCTTCGTCTAATCACTAGGACAGGAGCAATCTGGGTATGGACTACAGGCTACGGAAAAAAGACAAACGCTTGCCGCAACATACCCCATACTCCGTAACCCGCTTTTCTCCTGTCCCCCTACTTAAGGTGCAATAACCACCATGGTGCCCGCTTGGATGTTTTCGCTATGAATGCTCAGCCAATAGTGTCCGGGACTAAGTTGTGGGGGAACGGGAACCCGAACGTTTTGATGCCCAGAGCCGATCAAGTGCAGTTTGTTTTCAGCAAGCTGCCTGCCACTTAGGTCGTACCAGGAAAGCGTATGGATGCCGGGTAGGGTAACCTCAAAGCTCAAGTTGAGTTGCGAATGGTCTTTTACAGGGTTTGGATAAGCCAAAATGCCATGGGCCTGAGGCTGATGTGCTGCAACCTGACTTAAAGGTGCTTCGGTAGTATCCACTATTAGCAACAAGTCCCAATTCACAGGAGGGACCTTAACTTCTAAAGAATCGTTTTCTGTGGTAGCAACAAAGGCATCGGTAAATCCTCCAGACATACAATTGTACCATTTGGCATAATAGGTGCCAGGGGCAAAGCCTGGTATCATCAACTTCGCACCGATAACTGGAGCTGGAGGTCCATTCTCTTTGACCTCTACGTGATTATACTGGTGATTAAGCACCCAGGCAGCAAGCTGAGTAGAGTCTGCAGAACGGAGTGCGTACACATCTAAGGCAGAGCCCAGCCCCGTGAAGGTATAGCCTGCTATAGTAATCCAGTCCGTTCCCTGATTAGATACGCCTATAGAGTGGCTACCAGCTGGCACTTGAATGCTGTATTCTTGGTTGGTGGCTGCATTTTCTTGTACCAGGACGTTGCCATCTAGGGTGATCACGATGCTGGGATCCTGGCCGGCATTGGTACCTGTGCGGACAGTGAACTCTCCCGCACTCGGATAATTCACCATGAATACAGGAGGATTCCTGAACTGGGTATTCCATTGTGCTCCATACAGGTATTCGCTGATTTCCGCAGTTTCAGGCAGTAAACTGCCATCATCTTGAATGGTGATGGGGCTAGTGCCTCTTAGCCCCCATCCTTGGGTAGGATTCAGGGTCAGGTCCCCAGATGAGCCTATTACCTGCACTGGCGTGCTACGGTAGTCTTTTTCTACCAAGGGGAGGGCTTTGACCTTTTTGCTAAGCGCTGTATAGTGATAGTACAAGCTGCCAGGATGGATGTAGTTATCCCACCACCAAGTCATGCCACTACCCAAGCCGCCTGCAAAAAATGAACCCCAAATGCTGTTGTGTAAGTGGATGCCGTCGGGGTCCTCTGTCCTTAGGCCTCCTCCACTGGTGCGGATGCCAAATTCACCGGTGAAGGTTGGCTTGTCATAATCAGCTAAATAATCTTGGATGCCTTTGGCTAAAGTCCTTTCAAGGTTTGGAATGGCTGCATAGAAGTGAGTCTGCGTAAAGTCCATATTAGGATTGACCCAGACCAAAGGGTCGTGTTGCGCTTCGGCGAAGCTGGTTGTAACCAAGTGTTGACGGGGGTCAATTTCTTTGATGAATTCAGCCATTTCCTCGTGCCAATCGGCAACCTTCGATTGGTGGGTTTCATAATCATCAGTCCAATCTACCTCATTGAAAAGTTCCCAAGCCAAGATACTTCGGCTGTATCCATATCGAGCTACCAGATACCTTAAGCGATTTTTGGTGTTTTGTCGAGCAGAAGGGTCCGTAAAAAAATCCCAGGTTTGGACACACATGCCGCCATTAACCTGATTATAAGGGCTTTCGCCCCATTGAGGATTGACCTGAGTAGACACCTGACCATGATGCTGTAGGCATAACATGGCGTACATTTCATGACTGGAAGCAAAGTCAAACAGCCAATCCAGGTAGGCGGCTTTGTCTTGGCGATATTGCTTGAGACCCTGATAGCCTGTTCCGGTCCACTCAAGGCTTAGACCCCAGTTGCAATTCCATATCCTGAAGAAGTTGGCTCCTTCAGCTTTGAGCTTAGTCAACCATTTAGAATAATCGAGGTAGGGGTTTCCATTGGGCCAGCCTATGTTTTGACCAATGGGAATGAACTGCTCGCCATTGTCAAATTGCAGGTAATTGGTGGGCCCAATTCTTACGAATCCTTTTTCGGCTTGACTGTCAGGCGGAGCTACCTGAATGGTTTGTCCGGTCATAGAATCGGTTCCAAACTGATCCTCAAGCTTCAAAGAGTAGGTCCAGTTGCCAGGGTAAGGAGGAGAAAAACGAATGAAAAAGCCGTTATTTCCAGTAGGAGAGATGCTTCCATTGCCACTGGGGGCACTGTATTCTTCCTGGTAAAAACCATCTACTTCAAACTGCTCTCCCGAGGGAGCTGTAAAGATCCCCTTTACCCAGATCTGCTCATAATCATAGGGGTTTTGGTAGCTTGCTACCAAATCAATGGCTAGTTCAAGCTTCTGGTTTTGACTGGGGCTAGCAGTACGTTGAGTGATTGAAGAGATGCTTGGGCGTTGTCCCATGGCTGAAAAAGAACAGGAAAGCAGAATGAAAACTAAAAACCGGGTATTAGTTGATCGCATAGGAAGAGAAGTAATAGTAGTAGGTAATGGTCTGATTTCCAATCAAATTATTCCATCTTCCTAGCAGGTGAGGTGGGCAAATGTGCTTAATAGGAGGGAGAAGTGTAACGGTCTAATGTTCCCCCATTCTTAGGGATAATAGCCATCCCAGTAGCCCCTAATGGGGAGGATAGAAGCAGCTAAGTGGGGGGAGAGCAGAAAAAGAGGTGCCGAGCTAGCTTGAATGATTTTTCTGCACATAGCCCCAATGCCATCCTCTGATATCTTTGGTGCAGGCCCCTAGTCTCTTGCGGTGAATTTTTGCTACTTTTCCGTCACCAAACACGGACCCATAACCTTTTAATTGTTTAACTCTATGCCTAGGCTGTCCTTCGATCACTTATTGATGTTAACTCTTATCCTGATAAGTTATTGTCGCCTTGCCTACGGCCAGGTAGAGGAAGTCCGGTTTGAAAGGAGCTATGGGGAAGAGTCGGCGCCTTATGCGGAAGTGATTGCTTTTTACCAAAGCCTAGCTCAAAGCTCCCCTCAAGTAAGGATAGAGACCGTGGGATCCACAGATTTTGGGAAGCCCTTGCATGTGGTTTTGCTGTCAAGAGACCAAGTCTTTGATCCCCAGACCATCAAAGCTCAAGGCAAAGCCTTTTTACTGATCAACAATGGGATTCATCCCGGGGAACCCTGCGGGATAGACGCCAGCATGATGCTGGCTCGAGATCTCGTGGCTGGCAATGACATCCCCGAAGAACTCGTGATTGGAATCATCCCCATTTACAATATTGGAGGGGCACATAACCGAGGTTCATTTAGCCGAGCTAACCAAGTCGGTCCACAAGCCTATGGATTTCGAGGCAATGCTAGGAACTATGACCTAAACCGGGATTTTATGAAAATGGATACCCGAAATGCCAAAGCATTTGTGGAGATATTCCAGCGCTTCTTACCCGATGTGTTCGTTGATACCCATACCACCAATGGGGCTGACTATCAGGCTGTAATGACCCTCATCGAAACCCAGCACAACAAACTTCAGCCAGCTGCCGAGGCATTCATGACCCAGCGACTGACTCCCGCGCTTTATCAGCACATGGACTCTCACGGGCAGATCATGAGTCCCTACGTCAATATATTTGGTCGTACTCCTGACGATGGATTCGCAGGCTTCTTAGATCTACCCCGATACTCCACCGGTTACACGGCTTTGTTTCAGTGCCTCTCTTACGTCACAGAAGCACATATGCTGAAGCCATTTGCTGCTCGAGTAGAAGCTACCTCCATATTTTTGGAGGGAATGATTGAATACCTTGACGAGCATTCCATGGAGGTGACCGCTGCGGTCCAACTTGCTCGCCGACAGGCCTCTATGGCTGATTCTGAGGGTCTGAATTGGACCTTGGACACCACCCAAGTAGAAATGATCTCTTTCAAGGGTTATGAGGCCGTTTATGAACCCAGCCAATTGACGGGGCAAACTCGATTAAGATATGATCGAAGCCAACCTTGGGAAAAAGAGGTGCCTTTTCTAAACTCTTTTTCTACGAGCTTGGTCAAGGATAAACCTCAAGCTTATTTAATTCCTCAGGCCTATCACGCCGTGATTGAGCGTCTAGAAGTAAATGGGATTCAGGTTCACCGCCTAGCTGAGGACATAGCAATAGAGGGGGAAACCTATTATTTGCGCGATGTTCAAAGCTTTTCATCGCCATATGAAGGGCATTATTACCACCGTGAAGTGAGGACCCAGTTAGACACGCAAAAGCTTCAATTCTTTGCTGGAGATGCAGTGGTTTTTACCGGCCAATGGCGAGATCCATATATACTTCACACTTTGGAGCCGGAGGCACCTGATGCCTTCTTTCGGTGGAACTTCTTCGATGGGGTACTGATGCAGAAAGAATACTTCTCAAGCTATGTTTTTGAGGAAACGGCTCTAGAATTGCTCGAAGCCGATCCCAGTCTTGCCAAAGCTTTTCAGGCTAAAAAGGAGG
>CAZFPQ010000033.1:0-37166 GCA_964521065.1 uncultured Bacteroidia bacterium
CTATCTGGTCGAGTACGCTCCTTCTTTTATCCAGCAAGTAGCAGGGTATGAAGAGGTAGAAAAGAGAGACTTGTCTGAGCTGCCTGTAGACTCGGTGGTCGTGTATAGAGATCTGGTTCGGCCCATTTTGCAGGCCAAATGTTTTGCCTGCCATGGCGAGGAAAAGCAGCTAGGTAAGTTATCCATGACCCATGCGGTAGACTTGTTTCAGCCCGCCGATGAGGGGATTCCTATCGTACCAAAAGACCTTCACCAGAGTAAGATCTTTGATCGGGTAACCCGCTCCCCTGAGGATCGAAAATTCATGCCACCGAGTGGAACTCCATTAAGCTACGCCGAGATCAGCCTCCTCAAAACTTGGATCGAGCTGGGGGCGGATACCATGAGTGGCTTCTCGGTAGAAGAGTTGGATGAAGAACTGGTCGCCCTTTTGCTGAGGGAGTATGGGCTGGATTATGTGCCAAGGCCCTACATAGACCAAGTTCAAGTGACTCAACTCGATTCGGAGATAGCGTTAGAACTTGAAGCGCTGGGAATAGACGTAGATGAACTTAGCGATGAAAATTATTTGTTGGATGTGCAATTCAAGGGAGTACTTCAGCCCGAGCACGTTGCGGCACTTGGCAAAGCTTCAGGCCATGTAACTTGGTTGCGTCTTAGCTCATGTGACCTGACCAAGGCCTCCGTGGATTGGGCCAGCCTTCCCCACTTAACCAAACTCAACCTGAGCAATTGCCTACTGCCAGAAAATCTGATGGAAGCTTTGAGTAGTCTCCCCCAACTAGAGTCTCTCAACCTGTATGCAGCCCAACTACCCGATCAATCCCTGGCTGCTTTGGGAAAAATCCCTGCCCTAAAGCGTTTGTACCTCGGCAATACCGAGATATCTGAGGAGTACATTCAAACTCTGGCCGCAGCGCGCCCTGATCTCCACATCATCCATTGATTACAAAACTGCTCCGCCTTATGGAATCAAGAAGATCCTTTTTCAAGAAAATCACCCTCGGAACTGGATTGGCTGCCGCCGGTCTCGGACCCACCATATTGTCCGCTACACCTTCGCGAAAGTATCCCATTATTGGTCATGGCAACTTTCAGTATCGCCTAAAGCAGGACTGGGGAACACAAAACCCCAATAAAATCCCGGTTAAAGACTGCCACGAGATGGTGCAGGTGAGAGATGGGCGCTTGTTCATGCTGACCAATCATACCCGAAACAACATCCTCATTTACAATCGATCTGGAAAGGTATTAGATACCTGGACCATTGGGGCCTCAGGGGCACATGGACTGACCTTATCCGATGAGGGAGGAGAGGAGTTTCTGTATATCACAGACAGTGAAAATCACCAAGTTTTCAAAACGGATCTGAGCGGAAATGTCCTTATGGAGATCGGCTTCCCGAGCATGGTTCATGAGATAGAAAGCGCTGGGAAATGGAAACCTACGGAGACGGCCATTGCGCCAAATGGAGATATCTACATAGCCGATGGCTATGGAACCAATCTGATTGTTCAATACAATTCTAAGGGGGAATACATCCGACACTTTGGGGGGAAGGGGCGAGACGCAGGCAAGTTTGATTGCGCGCATGGGGTGACACTTGATACCCGGAGGGGAACCCCAGAACTGCTCATTACCTCTCGTACGGCCAATGAGTTTCAGCGATTGACGCTTGAGGGAGAACACCTTGAGACCATCTCATTGCCTGGATGCTGGATATGTCGTCCGGTGATCAGGGGTACAAATCTGTACTTCGCGACCATCGTGACCAAGAGCTGGTATGAGTATGACGGCATGATTGCGGTACTGGATGAGAACAATCAGGTTGTTTCCCTTCCCGGAGGGAGTGAGCCTCAATACGAGGGCGGGAAATTGTTGCCTCCTACATCCGACCTCACCTCTTTCATGAATCCCCACGATGTCTGCATTGACCAAGACGAGAATATCTATGTCCCTCAATGGTACTCGGGTAGGACCTATCCTGTCATGCTTGAACGGGTATGACTTGCAAGGAGTGGGTTCCTCTTGGCTGCTAACGGCGTACCACAGCGAACTTTTTGGCGCAAATGATCTTGCCGTCGATCTCTAATAGAAGGGTATAAATTCCAGGATTTAGATGAGAAAGATCAAATGTTAAGGGTCCTTGCTCCGGGAGCTTAGCGCTGAGCTTGTGTCCCAGCATGTCAATGAAAGATAAGGTGCTTCCTGGTGGCAATGCTTGATGAAGTTTGATATGAAGTTCGGTATGCGCAGGATTTGGGTACAGGGAAAGGACCTCCACGTCGTTAGGCACATTGCCTCCAGCAATAGACGAAATGGAGTCAGCCTTTTCACCCAAGTTTCTTAGGTGGAAATCATCGATTGCCATTTTGCCAATAAGGCCAGGGCCCATGGTTTCTACTGCTTCAACCCCAAAAAAGTAGCGTCCGTTGCTATCCACCTGTATGGTGTCGATGAATTGCGTAAACAAGGAATCATAGCGTATTCCAAAGTCATGGATAAGGACCGGATTGAGAAATTCCTCATCCATAGCCATGGCAAGCTGGAATCCCAACCCGCTTTGACCCTCCATGCGATGGTTGCTGTGCGAAAAACCAATTTCGTATTGATGGCCTGACTGCAGTTCTATGCAGGGCGATATCAGCCACTTGGGGGAGCCTCCTGCCCCAAGGGTTAGCAGGGCACTGCCTTTGGGCTCAATGGGAGCTTGCGCTAATTCCACAGAGGCGTCTGCCTCGAGTCGCCAGCCTTGCCCACTCAGAAAGTCCAACTCAGCTTTCCATAGGTCATGAGAGGCCGTGTTTTCTTTAATGGTAAAAGGTTCCAAGTACTCGCTGGCAGAATCCCATACGGATAGATCTCGTGTAAAGGCTGCTAGGGTATCGGGGAAAAAGGAAAAGCCGCTGTCAAGGGAGTCTAGTTTGTCTAGAACTAGAAAATAGAACTGGCTATCAAGGGAAATCGTGTCCAACAGGCTCAGTAGGGTATCTGTGCAGCGTGGAGGACAATGGAAGGAAAGGGGATCGGACCGCAAAAAGCCACCTGAAATGTCATATTGATTTAGGGCCAATTCAAGATTGGACCTATTGGCTTTCTTACCTACATACTGTAGCTGAGTAAGCACTTTCAGCTGTGTAGTTTGGCAGGAAGGCTGGGCGATGTCGAGCAGGCCATGGGCCTCCATTTCAAATCCAGGAAAAACCGGACCATCAATAAAATAGACCTCCATGCTGTCTAGCACCGCTTCGGCTGCTTTTCTTTGTAGGTACCTCGCCCAGGTAGCGCTGATCCCGGCGGTATAGCTTGCTCCCATGGGCGACTTACCCGTTACGCTGGCGTAGTGGGTGCAGGCGGCCAAGTAGCTGCCCATGAGGTTGGCATGGCTTCCATCTCCGGCATGTAGGACCAGACCTGTGGTGTCCTGCAAAGCTAGTCTCCATGCCTCTCCTGCCGGACTTACTCCTCCGTCAATATGCTGGGCGAGCTGCCTGTACCTACTCTTGAGGGTATCTTGCATATGGTTGAAGTCTGTAAAGGCCACACTGCAGTTGGCATTGCCCAGATCACATTGTTGACCTCCAAAACGCCGCCCCCAAGTCATGAAAAACAGGGTTTTGGCACAGCTATTTTGGGACCTTACGTAACTATCTAAGATCAACGCACTCGGCAGGGATAGGGCATTGAAATACAGGTCTATGGTAGGTACTTGGCTTTGGTCTTGGAGGAATACAAAGCTCCACTTCCGCTGGGTTAGTTTGGCAATGTGGTTGGGATCATTCACATGGGAATCCAGGGTGTATCCTCCTTTGGTAATACTTTCCACGTAGAAGGTATCCCCAACAGAACGGGCAAGCTTATCAAAAAGCATGGGCACGCCGTTGCCATGGGTATAGCTATTTCCCATGAAAAGGACCGAATCCATCTGTGCATACAAGCTGGCGTTTGAAAGAATCAGCAGCCAAAAGAGTCCACGAAATACTCTTCCCATGACGATTTTTATATGTTTTCTGGGAGCGATATACATCTTTTTATTCAATTACCTGTGCTTAGCTGGACTTTGGCCATTTTGAAACGGATGAAAACCTCCCTTGATGACCTAAAACCGCTTATATTTAATTATTCAACTTCATAAGTTTAGGCTGATGTTGATTAATTCAAGGCTGGGGTTTGGGTAGCCTAAGGTTAGTTTGAGGCGGCGTTGGGCTGCATTTGGTGTACTGGGGCGGCTTCGCGGGCTGGCCTGAAATGCAGAAGTTTTTTGCTTACTTTTTTCAAAAAAAGTAAGGCCCGCCGCAGGCGACACTGCTAATGGTTAAGGGCAACATTTTTGCTAAAGTCCAGCTTAGGAACAGTCAAAAAACAACTATGCACTTTTGCTTGATCTCCCATACCATCTCAGCGTCAGAAAAAAGCTCGATTGGCCCGCCAAACTCGATTTTTCTTCCTTGATCTGGCATGAAATATCGGCGCAAAAATTACATGTTATTTTTTTCCTGTTCCTTATCAAACAAAAATGGGTTATCCCGAATTAGGATAACCCATCTCTGTTTGACAAGTGGAAAGCAGACTTAAGTACTTGGACAAAAGAAATCGGGGTATGGCGGTACGGGCTATGGATATAAGGATGAATCAATACAGCAACGTATCCTCTACTCCCGTACCCCGATTACCGTCTTTTTCCTGTCCGCTTACTTATGCGTTTGACACAAGATCTATGGCTGCACTTTACGAGTCATATCTCTCGGCCATCACGTATTAGTTGTTCTCAAACAAGTCTAGCTTAAGGCCTAAGTCAACCCGAACGTTATAGTATTCCGATTGCATGGTACGCATCTGAACTCCTTGATAATAGCGAAGAGGCTGATTGAGCAAGTTGTTCACGTTGGCGTAGATAACCCAGTTTGAGGCAATCCGGTAGCTGAAGTTTACATCCAGGTAGTTGACGGCATCGTAGTAGCGATCGCTGAATGGCTCAGAACCAACCTCGTCTAGGAAGTCGCTGGCGTAGTTGTACGACACGCGAGAGGTGAAATTCTTTCTTTCAAAAGCCAAAGAAAGGTTTACCGTGTGGTCTGGAGAGCCAGGAAGTTGCAGCTCTTCATCCTCTCTACCTTCAAAGTTGAAGTCCGTAACGGTGGAGTTGGTGTAGGTATAGTTACCATAAACGCTGATGCCTCTGAGGGCTCCGGGCAGGAAGTCAAGCTGACGCTGGAAGGCAACTTCTGCCCCCAAAACGGTGGCGTTACCGCCATTGATGGGCTGAGCGAAATCACCCCATTCTACTCCCTGGTAAGTATAGTCTTCGAATCTCTGAGTTACGATGAAGTCTTGGATGTCTTTGTAGAATACACCTCCAGAGACAATGCCGATGGAAGAGAAGTAATGCTCTGCCATTAAGTCGAAGTTCATGGCGGTGGTCGCATCTAGCTCAGGGTTGCCGATGGTAAGCTCTTCCCCATCTTCAATTTGCTGATAAGGTACCAGGTCGAAGTAATTCGGTCTAGCGAGGGTGTTGGTGTAAGCAAAACGGATGATGGTCTTGGGGGTCGCGGCAAAGCGAAGGTGTAAGCCCGGCAATACGTTGAGGTAGCTACTTTCCACCTCATCGGTAGGCGTAAGCGTTTCTTCGGCATCGTCAAATTGATTGCCTGAATAGGTCAGGGACGTCTGCTCCAGACGCACACCTGCTAAGACCAACAGTTTTTTGCCGATTTGCTGGTTTAGCATCACGTAGCCACCTACAATGGCCTCCGTAGCATCAAAGTTGCCAGCCAGTTCGCTGAGATCCTGTTCTTTTTCAAATCCACTGCCTTCTAGGTCAAGACCACCTACGTATTCTTTAGAAGTGAAAGAGCCGATGGTGTAATCACCTGCCAAGTAGTTGTCTTTGCTCAAATCTTCTACGTCCTGAACACCTTGGTCAAATACTGCGTCTTCAGTCGGCTCAAATTCATAGAAGTCGTTGCTGCGCGTCTTGGACTTGCCGCGGTATCTTCCACCGAATTTTAAGAAGCTTTGAGTAGCGTTTTTGCTGAGAGGAATGGTCAGGTCAAAACGGCCGTTCATGTCTTCATCGGAGGTGAACTGAAATTCTTCGGTGATCTCACTGAGTTCCCATGAAGAACTAGGGTTTTGGAAGGAGGCATCAACTGCCGACACAAATGGAGTCTCCTCATTGGCAAAATCTAGGTTGATGGGCACGGTGCCATCGGTCGCAATTTCAAAATACCGCTCATTTGGCCGGTCCTCTGAAGCCCTGGAGTAGTTTCCTGACCAGTTCAGCTGAATATTTCCAAATAAGTGATCTCCGCCCAAGCTAAAGCTCATCATGGTCTGATCTTCCAAGCGGGCATTTTTAACGTCAGGGGTTCCTGCTTTGGTTTGTCTTTCTAACTCTCCAATCCACTGGCCATCATCTTCTTCGATATCGGCAAATACCGCACGGTAGCGATTTTCCCAGTCTTTACGACGGTTGTAGAGGCCTTTTAGGTAAATGGTATGGTTGGCGTTGGGCTTAAAGTCCAAGGCCGCAGAATAGCTCTGGCGGATACGCTGAAGGTAATATTGACGTATCTGGATCTCTTCTGGCCAGTAAGTTTCCCCGTCATCGAAGCGGTCATTGTCGTTGGCGTCATCGTAGGTCCACTCGGCCTCTACATTGTCTGATCCAAGGTTGTTGTCAAAGTATGATGCGCTGACGATGATGCCTAGTTTGTCATCGGCAAATCTGTCGCCAAAGATCAAGGCCCCATTCCAAGTAGGTTGATTGGCCAGGGGGTTGTAACCGGCACCCAGGGTGGCCGAAATACGTCTTTCGTAAGGAGCAGAGCGCGTTACCAGGTTCACAGAACCTCCAATAGCATCTGCGTCCATGTCTGGGGTCACGGCCTTGTTTACCTCAATGGTCTGAATCATATCTGAGGGAATCAGGTCCAGCTGGATGGTCCGAATTTCTGCCTCAGCAGAAGGGATACGCTCACCGTTTACGGTCACAGAGTTCAGCTGTGGGGCCATTCCGCGGATAGAGCCGAATCTTGCTTCACCTTGGTCATACTGCACGCTGATACCAGGAATACGCTTGAGGGCATCTCCGATGTTGGCATCTGGAAAGCGTCCAATCTGGTCAGCCGCCACAATGTTCGTCACATTGATGTTGGAGAACTGTTGGTTAAAGGCTTTTGCCTGGCCACGGATGATGCCGGTGATGACCACCTGGTCAAGCTCCATCTCGCCAGACAGCTTGAAGTTTACCTGAGCAGTCTGGTCTGCTGTGACTTTGACATTTTGAGTCTGAGTGGTAAACCCAATGTAAGATACTTTGAGGGTAAGCGTTCTGGCTGGGACATTGAGGATGGTGTAAAATCCATCTCGGTCAGAAACGGCTCCTCTGCCTTGATCCGTTACGAGTGTAGCGCCAGGCAAAGGCAAATTGTCCTGCCCTATTACTCTCCCACGGATGGCTCCATTTTGTGCATAGATTCCCGCACTCAGCAGGAAAATGGCTATAAACAGAAATTGCTTCATATGTGAGTTTTTGAATACTTTCTGTCAAACCTATGCGCCTAATGTTAACTATAAGTGAGTTGCTTGCTATGTTAAGGGAACCATTGAGAGGGGAGAGATTACCAATGGGTTATATGAAACATAAGTACTTAGACAGAAGAAATCGGGGTATGGCGGTACGGGCTATGGCGATGAGAATAACTGAATACCCAACATGCCCCGTACGCCTATCCCGATTACCGTTTTCCTTATGTCCGCTTACTTAAAGGACAGGTTTTTGGGTGATTTTTTTCGTTCCATGATCCTGCTGATTAAACCTAAGCCCATGGCCAAAGTCCAAGTCTAAGCCCACTCTCAAGCGGCAATGGACCAACAGGATGGTTTTTTCTCTACCTCAAACCCTTATATCCTGTTGATGGAATCAAACGAGTGGCAACATGAGATGATATCTGTGTAGGATTTTGGCTATTTTCCCTTATTACTACTCAATCAACATTATGGATCGAAGGAACTTCCTGCAAATGGGATCAAACGCCAAGAATTTGGCTACGGCTCCACGTAGGGTCACCGGCACCTTGGCCCCTTATCAGGGGCCTTGGACCAAAACCCAGGCAGCCCATTTGGCTCGGCGATGTCTGTTTGGACCCACCGCCACTGAAATTGAACAGTTGACTAGTCTGGGGTTCACGGCCGCCATGGACCAGATCATGACCTTGCCCAGTCAAGCTCCAGCCATGCCCTTGAACAGCGATTATCCAGATGATCCCAATGTTCCTATAGGAACTACCTGGGTGGATAAGTTGCATACTCCAGGAACGCCTTTCCGTTGGCGTCGCTCTCTGCGGGCTTGGTGGGTGAGTTTGATGTTGCATTCAGGAACTCATCTGCGCGAGAAGATGACGCTCTTTTGGCATAATCATTTTGCAACGGGTTTGGTCATCTACAAGGATGCGCGCTTTGCTTACCGCCATTTGGAACTGATGCGTAGCCATGCTTTGGGCAATTTCAAAACTTTGGTGGAAGAGATGACCATCGATCCGGCCATGTTGCGCTTTCTCAATGGCAATAGCAATGTCCAGGGTGCTCCGAATGAGAACTACGCTCGGGAATTGTTCGAGCTTTTTACCATCGGAAAAGGACCTCAAGTTGGCCCTGGTGACTACACCAATTATACCGAGACGGATGTTCTGGAAGCAGCCAAGGTGTTGACTGGTTGGAAGGACTTAGGATACTTTAATAAAAACCGCCTGCCAGGGGTTCAATTCACCCCCAATGATCACGATACCTCACAAAAGACTTTTTCGTCAGCTTTTAATCAATATTCCATCTTTGACCAGGGAGATCAAGAGTATAAATCCCTGATTGAAATGATCTTCCAGCAAAAAGAAACCGCCCGATACATTTGCCGAAAGCTCTATCGCTGGTTTGTTTATTACGAGATTGATGCAGGTGCAGAACAAGACGTGATTGAGCCCATGGCCACCATGCTATATGATGGACAGTATGAAATGGCTCCGGTGATACGTGCCTTATTGAGCAGTCAGCATTTTTATGATGCAAACAACATAGGAGGTCTAATCAAAAATCCGGTTGATTTTATCTTATCTCCCGTCCGTCAGTTAGAACTAGAATTGCCTGATGCCACCCAGGACCTAAAGGGGTACTACGACATACATTTTCGCTTGTATCAATTGGCGCAGGGAGCGCAAATGGATCTGCTGGATCCACCAAGCGTGGCAGGTTGGCCGGCTTATTATCAAGGGCCTCAGTTTCACCAACTTTGGGCCAATTCGGCTACCCTGCCCAATCGCCTGGACTTTACCCAACGCATCACCCGCAACGGCCTGTTTTATCGGCAAATCAAGCTGCAAGTGGACGCATTAGGCTGGCTCGCCAAAGTGAGTGATCCTTCAGACCCCAATTTGGTGGTAGGAGAAATGGCTGAATTGCTCTTGCCTCAGCCATTACCGACCAGTCAGTTTGACTTCCTAAAGGATTCCCTGATTCCCGGCTTGCCAGATTATGAATGGACCATGGAATACAATCGCTACGCCAATGATCCTACCAACAACGGGCTTGCCACGCCTATTCGCAACAAAGTCAAAGCCCTGATGGAAGCCATGTTGGGCCTACCTGAGTTTCATTTGTCTTGACCCTTAACGCCCATTTCTCGTGAAAAGAAGAAAATTTCTACAATATGGAAGCGCTGCTTGGGCCTTGCCTTTGGCTCTGGGTGGCTTTAGGGTCGAAGCTCTGGCCCGCAATCATGTGCTCAACAGCATCTTAGATGACTGTGAAGGCCGAATCCTGGTCTTGGTTCAACTCAATGGTGGCAACGACGGCCTCAATACGGTCATTCCTTTGGATCAATACAGCCAGCTCACGGCTGCTCGTCCAGGGGTGGTCTTACCCTCCAGCTCTGTCCTGCCTTTGGGCAATGGGGCGATGACGGGCTTGCATCCGAGTTTGAGTGGCTTGCACAACCTCTATCAAGACCAAAAGTTAGGACTGGTACAAAGCGTCGGCTATCCTGACCCGAACTTCTCTCACTTTCGGGCCACCGATATATGGACCTCAGGCTCTCCTTCCGATGAAGTTTGGACCGATGGGTGGCTAGGCCGCTACCTGGATCATGTTTTTCCCAACTATCCCACGGGATATCCAAATGGAAACATGCCCGATCCATTGGCCATCACCATTGGATCGGTGGTGTCTCAGACCTGCCAGGGACCTGTGGCCAACATGAGCATGGCCATTCCCAATCTCAACTCTTTCCTCGACCTGAGCGGAGGTGCTGGTAGTACCCCCCCCAATACCCGCTATGGCAATGAGCTGGGCTATCTTAGAGATTTGATGTCTCAAACCAACCAGTACTTCAATGTATTGGAATCAGCGGCCCAAATGGGGCAAAACCTGGCTACTTATCCGGGAAGTAACCGTTTGGCCAATCAGCTGCAGATTGTAGCCAAATTGATCGCAGGGGGACTGCAAACGCCCATCTATGTGGTCAATCAAGGGGGATTTGATACCCATGCCAACCAGGTAGACCGCAATGATCCTACCTTGGGTGACCACGCAAACTTGCTCGACACGGTGGGCAGCGCCATCCATGCCTTCCAAGAAGATTTGAGGCAGATGGGCTTAGAAGATCGAGTATTAGGCGTGACCTTCTCAGAGTTTGGTCGACGCATCAAATCCAACGCCAGCTATGGAACGGACCACGGAGCAGCTGCCCCATTATTCCTGTTTGGGAGCCAGGTCAACCCCAGCATCTTAGGCAGCAATCCCAGCATTCCGGTCAATGCCACCGCAGGAGATAATATTCCTATGCAGTACGACTTTCGCTCGGTATATGGGTCCATCTTGCAGGACTGGTTCTGTGTCCCGGAATCTACCATCAAGTCTTTGCTGTTTGAGGATTACCAATACCTGCCTTTGCTGCATGGTTCTACCGCCATTGAGGAAGCAAAAGGCCTAGAAGTTCTAGATAATTATCCCAATCCCTTTGATCGGCACACCTACTTGCGCTTTTACCTACCTGAACCTGGGTGGGCCAGTGTCCAGATCTACGATGGGCAGGGGCGCCGCTTAGAAACGGTGGCAGAACGTAATTTCCCGGGAGGTGAGGTCAAGCTGGAATACGATGCCTCACACTTGAGCAAGGGCGTGTATTACCTCCGAGTTCAAGCTGAAACACAACGTGGAATCAGAGCTATGCTGAAGCAATAAAAGTAGGATGTCGAAGGTCTGACTGCCTTCGACATCCTCACCCATTTATCGCTTGACAAAGCGCATCGGAGCTTGGTTTTCTACCCTAAGCAGATAGATACCAGAAGGAAGAGATTCTACCTCAATTTTACCTGAGGTTTCTACTTGCATGACCTCGGCCCCCAGGAGGTTGGTGATGCTCATGACTTGCTTTTCAAGCAAACCGTCGACCAACAGCAGGTCTGATGCAGGATTCGGGTACACGCGTAAACTTGTTGCGGTCTCCTGGACTTCCTCCCGCGCTCCGCTGATAACCAGTACATCAAATTTTTCCCATAGCCCCACATTGTTTCGGTTGGCAATCAGAGGGTTGTTACCCGCATTTTCGGCCGTGACCAGTTTGCCATTCACCTGAGCCCTTAGGGAAACGGAACCATCGCCATTCTCTACCCATTCAAATTTTTCCCAGCTTCCAATGCTGCCTGCATTTGCCTTGAGGATACCTGCCCCTGCGTTAGTGGCCGTTACGTAGTTGTTGTTTTTCTTCGATTGGAGAGCCACAAGACCATTTCCGGCATCGACCACGATGTACCTTTTGTCGTTGTTGGCGGTGCCAGGGCCCTGGGCAATGAGCTGGTTGCCAGAGCTTTGTTGCATCCATACGTATTTTCCATTTACCCGAGCCTGTAGGGCAATGGTCGCTCCAATGGGCGCTCCACTACCTCCGTTTCCCCCACAGCCATTGATCACTACTTGGCTATTGGTATTGTCATAAATGATTACGCTGTTTTGCCAGTTGCAGAGGCCAGTGACGTTGATGGTTCCGTCTGGAAATCCACCGGTGCGGCGACCAATTTGGTACATGTGACTTTGTTGGGCGCCACTTTGTGTTTGGCGGGTAAAGCTTCCTTGAAAGTCCACGTTGATGGTCCTAGGACCCGTGCCATTTCTACTGGCCCAAGAAACCACCCCTTGGTTGTAGTCACTGCCATTGTAGGCATCGATGACGGTCACATTTTTGACCACGCAGGTATGGCCATCAAAATCATCATACCCCCAAGATACCTGTAAGGGTGAGCCATTTTTGTTGTGGACAATGGTGGTGTTCTCTACCAACGTACACTCAGAGAGGTATAGGGCATCGTCGTGGGTGTCAATGTAGCAATCCTTAACGGTGGTCTTTTGGCGGCCGCCGTGAACTCCGTCCGTGGTGTGGCGCCCCCGGTTGTCAATCAAGCGGCAGTGTTCCACGTCCACAAAGCCGAAGCCTGCACTGATGTGAAACTTGTCAGGATTGAGGCTTTTGAGGTCATGGATATAGACGTCGGGTGATTTGTCGCATCGAATGGCGGAGTGTTGCCTCGCTTGCTTATCCCCTTGGGCGTGCCATTGGGTAGCGCCCGTTCCCTGAATCACCGAAGTATTCCAGTTTTCTCCCATGATCTCAATGGCCCTGGTACGGTTGGGCATGTAAAAACTGCCGGTTAGGGTAACGTTGGCTTTGATCACAATTTTGTCCCAACTGTCGGGGACCAGAAATTGAGAACCGATGGTTTTGTCAGAATGATAGGTAGCTACTCCATTGACTACCGTAGGGTTTTGGGCCCAAAGCAAAGTGAAGCTACTCAGCAAAACGCCAAGTAAGCAAGCGCGAATCATTGGTCGCATAATCCTGAATATTGATGAAGTGATGGAATCCAGTCGTTGGTTTCCTTATTCAGAATTTATCACTCGACAGGTATATTGGGCTGTCCAAATGTTCGAAAATGGTATGGAATTGGGCGGAAGCTAAATAGGAACAAACAGGCAAATTTTCGCACGATTGGACAATGGAGCTAAGGCGCTTTCTCGTTTAGTTTTTGTTCCAATAACGCATCTAGTTTCGCCATCTTTCCTGAGTAGGCTGAATCCAAGGCTAGGTTATGTACTTCCAAAGGATCCGCTTGCAGGTCATACAATTCTTGGTCTCCATTGCGGTAGCGCAAATAGCGAAATCGATCGCTACGCAAGCTGTGGTTCCCTTCGCCATTGGTGCTCAAGATGCTGTGAGGCCAATTCTGAGTAGGCTTGGTCAATAGGGGACTCAGATCTTGTCCGTAGATGTGTTTTGGTCGTGCTAGCCCCGCCAGAGAAACGACAGTTGGGTAGAGGTCTTGCAAACTGCTCAGTGCTTGACTATACAAACCTGCATGAAGCTCCGCTTGTCGAGGGTCGCGGATGATTAGGTTACAATGGTTGGCGGCTTCCCATAACGTAACCTTTCCTTCCCTGCTTTTGTCTCCCATGTGATAGCCATGGTCACTCCATAAGATGACCACAGTATTGTCTTTTTGGGGATTTTGCTCTACTGCATCGATCAGCAAGGCGAGGTTGCGATCGGACCAGGCAACGGTCGCCAGGTAAGCTTGGAAGACCGTTCGCCATGCGGCGATTTCGCTTTCTTCTAGCTTGAGCTTACGGGCATGTTCACGTAACTCCACAAAAGGAGAGTGCCTGGCCAAGCGAAGTCCGCTGGGTGATAAGTCTTGTAAATCCTCTTCTAACCAATGGAGTAGCTCTTGATCAATTGCCATTTCGTCTTGGGGAAAAAGATCCCAGTATTCCTGAGGAACTATCCAGGGCAAATGGGGTGCAAATAGGCCACAGGCTAAAAAATATGGCTGCTCCGAAGGAATATCTACTCTTTGGATTTGGCCGTGCAAGTCCCTGACCTCTGCATGCCCATCCAAGATCAATTGACTGATAAACTGGGCATTGTAGTAATCGTTGCTTTGCTCTCTGGGTAACTGGGTGCGACCAAAGCGAGAAAAGTGGCGGGCTGGTTTATCTCCCTGAGGCCAAAAGGGCGAAGTGCTTTCTTGAGCCGAGGCATGAGCCTCTGGGCTGGGACCAATCCCTATGCGGGTCTCTATCCAGTGATCCCATGAGTAGAGTTGATCGGGCCAATCGCTGAATACCCCTCGATCCAGGTAAGACTGGCTCTTGTGAAATACTTTGCCGATACCGGCGGTGAAATAGCCATTTCTACGCAGGTATTGGGGCAGGGTGATGACATCGGTGAGACTGGGATAACCCCGGAAATGCTGGTCATGCTGGTAGTAACCTGAAACATGGGGAGGTACTCCGGTAAGCAGAGCGGTTCGCGATGGGCCACAGAGGGGCGCGGCACAGTAGGCCCGTTCAAAAGTTAAGGCCTGATCTGCGAAGCGTTGTAGGTTTGGCGTAAGTCGATCAATGACCTTGGCGCGTAAAATAGAATCGGGATAGACTTTTTGTAAAAAGTTCGTGGGTAGCTCTCCCAAAGGGCTGTTATAGACGTTGAGGTCGTCAATGGCGATGAACAGGAAATTGGGTCTGGGGGCTTCCTGATTTTCTTGCCTTTGGACCCCACAAGAGACTAGGAACAAGAACAGGAAAGGCCACAGAGACTGGATAATTGAAAATGGGAGTCGCATAGGAGTGATGGAGCTGGTAGCATGAGAAGGAGGGGCAGAGAAAATTCTCTCCACCCACCGCTTTCCTCAATTAATACAGTATGATTTTGATGCTTTGCTGCTGCTGGCCACGACTGAACCGTGCGAGGTACAAACCCTTCGGGAGGTGGCTCACTGAGATCACTTTGCGACCGCTCAGTTCATGGTGGTTTAGTACCCCTTGTCCTTGAAGGTTAAAGACTTCGAGCTGAAGAGGGCTAACTCCAAGATTCTCTACCTCCCATTGCCCTGAGCCCCGAGGAAGTATCCTTGCCAAGGAGGGTACGGCCTGACTCGTTCTGCGGTTGCTCAGCGCACATTCCCCTATGCTCAGGTTGCGGGTGGTGTTGGGGTCAATGTCAAAGAAAGTCCCTTGATTGCTGGCATCCACGCATTGACCTCCGATTTGGACGTTTCGGATGGTCACATTTTGCACAAACCAAGTTTCGTTGCCTGTCGTGGAGGCGTTGGTGACACCTCGGATTCGACCGGGCTCAATCTGCTCATCCACCGTGATGTTTTCCAGCAATAGGTCTCCGAGGTAACCGACTTCGTTGGCAGGAACTTGGACCGCAATGGATACCCCATTGTTGCCAGAACGAGGTTTTAAATTGGTCAGGGCACAAATCCTGCCTTCCATCCGGATATTTCGAAAGTGGGTCAAGGTGCTGTTGGTGCCATAATCAAAGGGGACATAGTCTAGGCCGACTTGAGACATGATCAGGCCGTTGTTGTTGCCCAGGCCACTCCATTCTGGATGAATGATGTCTACATTGTCCATGAAGGAACTGCCAGAATTGTACGTATTGTCGCCAGCGGTGCCTCCCCATCCATAGGTCATGATGGAGCCATTATGACCGGCCCAGAGCACGCAATCGTGGATGTAGTTGTCAAAATTGTAGAAGTGATCATCGGCACAGCGTAGAAAACTGTGCTCTATTTCGGAGGCCGATCCGACCCGAACGCCGTCATTGTTGGCATGCCAACCTAAATACTTAAAGTTGTGGATGTGTACCGTTCTTCCTACGATCCCATGATTGGGGGATTCCATGACCATGACGCCTTCTATTTCTCCATTGCCTATTTTGACTATTTCGCGGTATTCACGTCCGCTATGGTCGGGATGACTTCTCCAGAGGTATTGCCTGCCGGTGAGGATACCACGGCCATAGATTCGTTGATTGTCGTTGTTGAAGTTCTCGCGGTCTATCAGCCCTTCGACAAAGGCTCCTCCTGCTAGGTATAAACCCTGATCATCTTGCAGCTTGAGGACCCCGTCGCTGTCTATGATGCCGCCTTGGTTGTAGTCGTTGAGGTTGTGATATCCTGCGGGGAAGACAATGGTTTTGGCATTGAGCAACTCACTTGGACTGACGCTAGGGGAGAAAGCGACCACGCCGGTTCCGCTAGGCGCCCTAGGCTCTGGAGGATCCACAAAGATGCATAGCATGTGTTCAATCCAGGTTACGCCCTTATTGACCATGAAGGGGGGTAAACCAGAGCGATTGTCATTGCTGTGAAAGTCTACTGATAAATAGCATTGGTTGCCTTGCACCAAAAAGGAAACCTCCTTTTGGCCATCAAAGCTTGGTAATAAGTCGTAGCTGCGGGGGTGTAGGCTGACGCTGTCCGCGTCGCTGCCAAAGAGTTTGACTACCCTAAAAGTAAGGCCAGGGCTACCGATAAAGTTGTAGGAGAGCTGGGTGAAGGAAAATGTGCGACCGGCTAGTTCCGCACTGCGAAAATCTCCTTCATGAATCGCCTCTGACATCAGCACCTCTAGCTTCTCCTCCGGGCCATTCCCTTCCCTGACATACACTTCATATTTGTCAGAAATTTGAGCTTGTCCTGGATCTGTAGGCCAGGTATAGCTGGTGATGGCTTGGCCATGCGATTGCACAGTGGGCCCCAATAGAAAGATGAGGATAACAAGACCTAGAATCTTATGCATAAGGATGAGTGATCGTAAATCTATAGGATGAGGAATTTTTCAGTTAGGGTTACTCCTTCACTATTGACCCGGAGCATGTACATGCCCTGGGGGAGTTGTGGGAGGTGGAGAGGAATCTCCTGCTCCCCCACGGCGGTCAATTGCATCAGGCTTTTGCCTTCTAAGTCTAGGATTTCTAGTTCAGCCAAAGGAGCCGTATACAGCAAGTCTAGTTGAAGGAGGTGATTCTCCACCGCGGGATTTTTGATGATAGGGCGATAGGGCAAGGCTCCTCGCTCTTTGAGCTGGGTGGGGTTTTGTAGAGAATCCCTTAGCGCCGCCCCTCGATTGACCATGTTGGCAAGTTGGCCTCTTAGGTCATTGATTACATGGTTGTAGGCGACCTGGCCATATAGGTTGACAAACTCATAGGGATCGGCCTGAACGTCGTAGAGTTGGCTGTTGTTGCCATCATCTACCAGTCGCCATTGATTGGTCTTGATGATGTGGGTCCCGTTGTAGGACATGAAAATAGGAAGATCCCAATCGCTGCGACTGGGATCCGCCAGCAAAGGAGTCAAGCTGTTGCCCTGTACGGTGGAGGAAGGGATGCCTGCCAGTTCTGCTAGGGTAGGGTAGAGGTCTTGCATGCTCACTACTTTTTCGCAGATCTGCCCATTACCCGTAGCACCTGGATCATAAATGAGCAGGCTGGTTCGGTTGGCGATGTCCCAAGTAGAAAACTTCCGCCAGCGAGACTTTTCTCCTAAGTGCCAGCCGTGATCTCCTACGAAGACCACGATGGTGTTGCTGGCATGAGGGCTGGCGCTCAGCGCTTCCATGACAATGCCGACGTTGTCGTCCGCGAAGGCCAGGTTAGCCAAATAGGCCCGTATGCCATTTTTCCATTCTCCAGCATTGACAATTTCATTGTGCTCGGAAGTAGGATTCCCATTTACGTCATTGAGGTCACTGGCCAAAAAACCAGGGGGGAATGGTAGGGTGTCCGGGTCCCAGCGTTCAACATAATCTTTGTGGCAGTTCCAGGGTAAGTGGGGGCGAAAAAAGCCACAGCCGATGAAGAAAGGTTGGCTGCTATGGGGGCCATTGGCATAGCCGCTGATTAAGCTAGCCACCTCCCTGGCCAACTGCCGATCACCCGTTGTTTCAACGTCAAAGTTCCCGGCACTCCAAGAAACAGAGGCGTCATTGCCACTCCATTTATACAAATTGCCTCCTGAACTGCCTGTACCTTGCGTGGTGATTTGTGACCAGTGATTGGGATCTGTACGGGCGTCACCCATTTTTCCAGGGTGATAAAGCTTGCCTCCGCCAAAAGTAAAGTACCCTCGGTTGGTAAAGTATTCATTCATGCTTTCGACTTCCGCAAAACCAGGTACATCGCGAAAGAAATCTCCATCTGGGTTGTTGCCGTTCTTCCAAATTTTGGTGGTGGACGGGCGATACCCAGACCAGAGGGCGTTGCGAGAGGGGTTGCAAACGGGTGAGGAACAAGAAGCATCCGTAAACTTGATCCCCATCTTGGCCAGGCTGTCTAGGTGCGGCGTCTGCACGTATGGCCGGTAGTAATCATTGAGCCAATAGTTGAAGTCATCGGCCATGATGAAAAGGACGTTTTTTTGCTGGGCCCAGCCTACCGAAAAAAGCTGTGTGCATCCTAGTAACACCAGCAGGAGCAGCTTAAATGATGTACGCATGTAGAGTCTGTTTTATCCTAAAAATTGGGAGCAAACCGATTCCTACTTCTGGACATAAACTCCTACTTCGTCTAGCCTGAGAAGAGAAAGACGAACTGTAAAACAGTCAATATGGAGAGGAATAGGTGCTTGCCCAACTAGATAGTACCCGGTGCCATGTCTATCAAGTCACACCCTCCCAAAGTTTGATCGGATCGTATATATCCCTTGCCATATCGTATTCTGGACATATCGACAAGGCCTCTGGCCGCTTGAGAATAACCTATAGAGTACCGCCTAGCTAAATTATCTGTCACTCTGGCCACCCCCTGTGGTGTGGCCTGGGTGATGACCTAATCCCTATTAATAACCAAATCACTACAGATGGGAAACCTTAGACTACTATGTTTGGTGCTACTCCTTTGCTTAGGATTTTCGCTCCAGGCCCAACTGCGATTTGTCAATGGCACCGTGACCGGTGCCGATGACGATCCGCTGGCTGGCGTGACGATCATCCGAGTAGGAACCAACCAAGGGGTCCTTAGCGGAGAGGACGGCAGCTTCTCCTTACAAGTACTACCCCAAGACACCCTGCGATTCTCCTACTACGGATATGCCAACAAATTTGTGGCCGTAGGGTCACAAAGCATTTTTAATGTGTCTCTTGAAGAAGAAACCCGCACCACCGAAGAAGTGATCATCGTGGGTTTTGGAGAACAGCAAAAAGAAAGCGTAGTGGGAGCCATTTCCACTGCTTCGGGTGAAGACCTGGTAAGTGCCTCAGGCGGGGCTACCAACTTGACCAATTCTTTAGTCGGGCAGGTGCCAGGATTGACCACCATTATCAACTCTGGTGAGCCAGGAGCAGAAGATGCTCAGTTGTTTATTCGCGGACAGTCTACCTGGAACGGAGGCAGCCCTTTGGTGCTGGTGGACGGCATCGAGCGCCCTTTTAATGACATCAACCCTCGAGAGGTGGAAAGTATTTCTGTACTCAAGGACGCTTCGGCTACCGCCGTATTTGGGGTGAAAGGAGCCAATGGAGTTATCTTGATCACCACCAAGCGCGGGCAGGCTGGCAAAGCCCAAATCAGTGCGACCGGCAACATAACCCTCAAGCAGGTATCCCGGGTTCCCAGTGTCTTGGACTCCTACGATGCCTTGGCTCTGCGCAACCGTGCCATCATGCACGAGGTAGCAGTCAACGAGCCTTCTTGGGGGTTTTATACTCCCTTGGAAGAACTGGAGCGGTACCGAGATCCTTCGCAAGGAGAACTTTATCCCAATGTGGATTGGGCAGACTTGGTGGCCAATCAATTTGCCTGGGCCCAGCAAGCCAACGTCAACCTCTCAGGAGGTACGGACTTCGTCAAGTATTTTGGTTCTCTGTCCTACTCGAAAGAAGGCGACATCTTCAATACCGAAAACATAGGGCAGGGCTATGACCCCGATTTTTCCTACGAGCGCTTCAACTTTCGCAGCAATTTTGACTTCAACGTCACGCCCACTACCCAGATCAAGGCCAATCTTTCAGGCTGGTATGGAGTGAAGCAGATCCCTACCCAAGGCAAAGACGGAGGGGATGATATAATTTGGAAAGGGTTATATCAAATGCCCCCTGATGTATACCCGGTTCAGTTCTCAAACGGATTTTATGGCTTTAATACCGAAGACAACCGCTTCCCCAATCCATACGTGGGACTCAATTTAGATGGGCTAGAAAGAAACAATCGGACTCAGATTTTTACCGACTTCATCCTTGACCAAAAGCTGGACTTCATTACCAAGGGCCTCTCTCTCAATGGCCGGGTCTCCTTTGACAATTCTTTTAACTCTACTGGACCTAATATCACAGAAAATGGCGTTGTCTTCATGAGTATTCAGCCTGAGAATCCTGAAGATACCATCTTTATCTTGCCTGGGGACGCGGGTAACCTGAGGAATAACTATAACTATGTGGCCCGTCCCTTCAACGTCGGTACCGAAGGCTTAAGCAACAACTCCATCTCTCGAATTCTGACTTACCAAACTTCTTTGAACTACAAGCGGAAGTTTGGCCGGCATGACGTCTCTGGGTTGATGCTGATGCAGCGCAGAGAGCAGACTCCCTATCGGTTTAGTGGCGTAGTGGATCAGTTTGGGGAAAAACGTGAAGATTGGGTAGGACGGGTAACTTACGGCTATGATGATCGATACTTTGCAGAAGTAAATGGGGCATATAACGGTTCCCAAAACTTCATCGGTGCTAATCGATTTGCCTTCTTCCCATCTTTTGGGGCTGGCTGGGCTATCTCAAATGAAAAGTGGTTTTCTTCCTTAACCGAGAAGGTTAGCTACCTAAAGCTGCGCTATACCTACGGACAGGTGGGAAGCGACCAGGGCATTGTGCGGGGACAATACTTTGGTGGCTATGGCAACGCTGGTGGGTTGTCCCAGTTTGGTTTCCCCAACCTACAAGGTATTTACCCCCTGCGTTTTGAAGAGACCATCGCCAACCCTGACATCAGCTGGGAGACGGCTACCAAGCAAAACGTCGCGCTAGAAACCTCCTTCTTTCGGGAACTGCTAGCCATCAACGTAGACTATTACTGGGAACATCGCGACGGCATTTTTATGTCAGCTAATCAGCGCAATATCCCGGACTATTTTGGAGCACCTCCGGTCGCGGCCAACCTAGGCGAGACCCGCACCCAAGGCTTAGAAATAGAGATGATTCTCCGTCAGTATCTAGGCAATGATTTCAGCTACTTCGTTCGTGCCAACTACAACTATGCCAAGGATCAGGTGATCTTCCGAGAAGACCCTGAACTGACGCCTGACTACCAAAAGCAAGCTGGCTACCAAATTGGACAGACCCGGTCCCAGCTTCATGATGGGTACGTGGATACCTGGGATGACTTGTATACCACCGTTTTGGGTGACAACAACGAAGAGCGCCTACCAGGAGACTTTATGATCATCGATTACAATGCCGATGGAGTAATTGACCAGGACGATGAAGTGCCTTTTGGCTTTCCCAGCCGCCCTCAGTTCCAAGGCAACATGACCGCAGGCATTACCTTCAAGGACCTATCTTTTCAGTTCCAACTGGTAGGGGTTCACAACGTAACCCGCATCATCAACCGTGGAGAGTACCAGTTGGGGTATAGCATTGTTTATCCTTTTCACCGTGATGATTCCTGGCAGCCAGGAGAGGAGACGACCTCTGCCTATCCTCATATCCGCTACCAAACCGGTTCGCCCAAAGGAAACTATTGGGTGAGAGATGCTTCCTATT
This sequence comes from uncultured Bacteroidia bacterium, assembly GCA_964521065.1. Taxonomy (GTDB): domain Bacteria; phylum Bacteroidota; class Bacteroidia; order J057; family J057; genus CAYVAP01. The sequence continues at coordinate 21,592 of CAZFPQ010000033.1, forward strand.
TGCGCCTCCAAAGCATGGAGCTAGCCTACAACTTGAACATCCCTGCCTTCCGCCGCGTCGGCATGCGCAGCGTTAGGGTGTTCGTCAATGGCAACAACATGTTTCTTTGGACCCGTCTAGACGAAGACCGGGATGGCGGAAATTTCCAGCGGGAAAACTACCCCCGTATTGGTCGCTACAACCTAGGAGCTTCCATCAACTTCTAAGCACTACTACTAAGATGAATAAACTAAGATCAAACTTCATTCTGCGCGGACTGGCCATTTTGGGAATGTGTGTATCCCTGAGCCTATCTAGCTGTGAATCTTGGCTGGATCTGCCTGAAACCGCCATCCTTGGCGATGAAGATGTATTTACTACCTATCGGGATTTCCAAGGCTTTGAGGACCAGATGTATCCCTTGGTCATTGCTTACCTAAATAAATCCATTACCGCTAGCCTTAACTGGGGGGATGACGTGATTTGTAACCGGACCTTTCCTCCTCAAGGAGCGGTAGATATCGGAAACTATTGGTATTTCTGGAGCAATGGCCTACAAAATCTCCTGAACAAAAACAGCGGAGATGGCCTATGGCAAAACAGTTGGAAGGGTATCCGCATTGCCAATATTTGCCTAGAAAAACTAGAAGAAGGCTTTCCTCAGCAGGCTACGGACCAAGAGCGCGATCTCCTCAGAGGGCAGGCTTTGTTCTTTCGTGCGTTTTTTCACTGGGAAATCATCCGATTTTTTGGGGGAATGCCCTACGTCGATCAAGCCTTTGATCCGCAGGATGAATTAAGACTTGATCGTTTGACCTATCAGGGGACCACCGAACGAATTGTGCAGGATTTTGACGATGCGGCAGCCCTGTTGCCCACAAGCTGGGATGTGACCACGGCAGCTCAACGAGCCACCCGGGGTGCTGCCTACGCCTTCAAAGCCAAGGCTTTACTTTATGCGGCTAGTCCTTTGATGAACAATGAAGCCGGCAATGGCTATACCTTCAACCAAGACTTGGCTCAGCAAGCCGCTGAAGCTGCCGCTGAGGTGCTACGCATGGCGGAACAAGAACAGGTTTATCGTTTGTTGGATTGGACAGAATACGCGGACAATTTCCACAAAAACAATGGGGAACTACTCGGCTCAGACGAGATCATTTTTGATGCCATTGTTCCCCAAGCAGGCAAGAGTCGCATGTCTACCTTCCACGGACGGGCCTTTAACAACTCGCGCTGGGAGGGCAACAATGTAATGGAGGCGCCTACCGCCAACTACGTGGAGCTATTTGAAATGGCCAATGGCCTGCCCATTGATCACCCCAACTCTGGCTATGATCCCAACGATCCTTGGGTAGACCGCGATCCTCGCTTCTATTACAACCTCTTGTTAGATGGCACCAAGTGGGCCGATGGAGGGAGTGACAACGACAACTTTGTCCGTTTATACCTCGGTGGGCCTGATCGCGGCAACAACGGCAGCCTCTCTGGTTATATGTGCAAAAAGTATTGGCCTCGTGGGGTCAATAAGCACGATGGCAATTGGAATAACTTCCGCTTTAACCAACCTCACATTCGCCTAGCCGAAATCTACCTGATCTATGCGGAAGCAGTGAATGAAGTTTGGGGCCCCAATACCGCTCCACCTTTTGCCAGCCTTACCGCTGTAGAAGCCATCAACATCATTCGTGCCCGGGCTGGACAGCCCGATGTGCCCGCTGAATACACCGGCAGTGCAGATGATTTCCGGCCCCGCATTTGGAATGAGCGTGCAGTAGAGTTGGCCTTTGAAGGAAGCCGCTGGTTTGACATCCGTCGCTGGCACGTGGCTCATTTGAATGAGTACAAAGAGTTATATGCCCTAGAGTTTGACGAGGAAAAAACCTTTTACCGCAAGGTATTGGTCCAAACTCGGGTCTTTGACGAGCGGCATTACTGGATTCCCATTGACCGCAACCAAGCTCAGTTATACGAAGGTTTCAATCAAAACCCCGGCTGGTAAGCCCTAAACTCAAAAAAATGTCAATTAGAAATATATTCATAGCGTTGCTGCTTGGCCTGGGACTCTTGCTTCCTCGCCTGAGCTTGGCCCAAGAGGGGCCTGCCAAAGTGACCATTCAAGGTGTGATTCAGACCGAGGAGGGCCAGCCTATCGTTGGAGCTACTTTGAATACGACCCAGGGGCAAGTCTTTGCCCAAACCGATGCCAGTGGAGCTTATCAGATGGAGGTGCCTGCTGGGGCATTGATCTACATTGAGGCCAAGGGCATGGAAGGCCAAAGCATCTCAGCTGAAGAACTCAAAGCTCAATCCACTTTGTCCATGACGATGGCTCCCTATCACCTAGCAAGTTCCGATGAGGTGATCCTGCCCTTTGGAACCTTGCCAAAGCGTAGGGTGGTCGGGGCGACTACAACCATCAAGGCAGAAGAAATTTTGGAGTACGACACCCGTCAAGGGATTCTAGGCTTAATTGGGGCTCGTGCTCCTGGCGTATTTGGCAACACCAACGTACGTGGTTTAGGCAATGCCTTGGTGGTGGTGGATGGAATTCCCCGTGGAATTCTGCAAAGCTTCTTCAACTTCAACGTCCAAGAAATTGAAGAGATAACGGTGCTGCGCGACATCACCGCTCGCATGCTTTATGGCTCCCAGGCCCAAAACGGAGTGATCTTGGTTACCACCAAGCGGGGCAAAGCCAATAAGCGTACAACTTCCATCACCGCAGAAACAGGATTTAGTCAACCCTTGGCGCTCCCCAACTACCTGGGTGCGGCCGACTACATGGAGCTTTTCAATGAAGCTCGGCTCAACGATGGCTTGGCTCCTAGTTTTACCCCCGAGGCCATCGAAGCGACTCGGGCGGGCAATGATCCTTTGCGTTACCCTGATCAAGACCTGCTATCTAGCACCTTCGTTAAGCCCAGCCGCCCATTTACCTCAGCCATTATGGAGTTTGGAGGAGGAAGTGACCTGGCTCAATATTACCTGAATGTAGGTTATCGAAATACCGGTACCTTTCTGAATTTAGGTGAAGGGGCTGAACAACGACGTGATCAACTGAATATCAGGGGAAACATTGACTACAAGGTCAATCCCTTCATCACGGCTAGCCTAGACGTCATCGCCGCCTTTGATTTTCAGCAAGGACCGGTTGGTGATTTCTATGGAGATGTAGCGGGAGGGAGCAACCAAGTAACCCTTCATCCCAACGCCTACCCCTTGCTGATTGATACCGCCTTGGTTAATGACGCGGAATTGCTGGCCGCCGCCAATGTGCTGCCCGGGGGATACTTGCCTGGAGGGACCTCCCAATTGACCAGCAATCCTTATGCGGATCTGGTTCAGGGAGGCTACGTCAATGCCAACAACCGCTTGGCTCAGTTGAACCTAGGGCTAGACTTTAACCTGGATAACCTTACTCCTGGACTGTCCTTGAGCACTTACCTAACGGGTAACATCAATAACCAGTTCTTCAACAGCTTGGTAAATCAGTATGCGGTCTACCAAACCAGCTTTGTGGATGATAGCTTGGTGCTGAGTAAAATTGGTGAAGATGCCCCAGCTGATGGAGAAACGCTGTCAAATACCTCCTTCCTCAGGCAAGTCGGTGCCTTTGCTACCTTGAGCTACAAACGGAACTTTGGTGAAGATCATGCCATTGATGCCGTAGCGGTAGGGTATCTGGACCAAACTGAGGCAAACGGGGTGGCCCAGCCCTTTAAGAACCAGCACTTTGGCTTTCGAGCCAATTACATGTTCCGCAACAAGTTCATCGCTGAATTAGGTGGAGCATATACGGGTTCACCTGTCCTAGATCCTAGCAACCAATATGGCTTTGCTCCTGCGGCAGGACTGGCCTATGTGCTTTCTGAGGAAGGCTTTCTGGCCGAAAGCAACTTCATAGACTACTTGAAGCTAAAAGCCAGTTGGGGCATCCTGAATACCGACCAAGGGATCAACGATTACTACATTACCCAAACCAATTTTGATCAGACCAACAACTTCAACTATGGCGATGGGACCTCTCAAAACCCTCGCATGGTCATCCAAAACTTGGCAAACCCTGGTTTACGCTTCGCTAAACGCCAGGAAGTAAGTGCGGGTTTCGAGGCAGCTTTGGGTGACCTGATCTTTCTGGAAGCAAATTATTACCTGAGTGACCTGTATAATCAGATCATCCAGCCATTTCAAACTACCCCTGCTTATTTGGGAGACTTAGTGCCTTACCAAAACTTTGGTCGGGTCAGAGAGCAAGGGGTAGAAGTTGGCATGAATATCGACCGCCGCTTCGGCGACTTTGCCGTTAGCCTGGGATCCAATTTCGTTTACTCTGTTCCTAAAAACATCGAACTGGATCAGGGAATTCCTGCTGAGCCCTATCAAGATCGTATTGGGCAGGCCTCGGATGCGCAGTTGGCACTTCGCGCCATCGGCCTATTCCAGGATAGTACAGAGATCCTCAATAGCCCCCTTCAGAGCTTCGGAACCGTCCGTCCTGGTGACATCAAATACGAAGATGTGAATGGCGATGGGGTGATCAACAACAATGACCAAGTTTTCATCGGCAATGGCTCAGCTCGCTTCCAATATGGCTTGAACCTGCGCCTAAGCTACCAGGGATTTGAGCTTTTCGCCCTTGGAACGGGCCAAACTGGACAGGAAGTATTCCTGAACAATAGCTACTTCTGGGTCTTTGGAGACCGTCGATACTCCGACGTGGTGCTTGATCGCTGGACCCCAGCTACTGCTGCTACGGCCACTTATCCCCGTTTGAGCAGCATCAACAATCCCAACAACTTCCGCAACTCGACTTTTTGGCAGCGATCCAACAATGGATTCAGGCTCAATGTGGTGCAGCTAAGCTATTATCTGCCTACCCATGTCGCAGGAAAACTAGGCATGAAGCGCTTAGGGGTCTACGTGCAGGGAACCAACCTCTTAGATGTTTCCGCCAATACCGAGTGGCGAACCCTTAACGTAGGATCGTTCCCGCAGGCCAGGAATTTTGCCGCTGGCATCAGAGCTTACTTCAAGTAAACCTCTCAATTTTTATCGCAATGAAATCATTTATTCATACATTTTGGCTGCTGGGGTTGGCTTTGCTGCTTGCTTCTGGTTGCCAGCAGTTTTTGCAACCCCGGCCCGAAGCGGTCCTTAACCGCGAGCAAGTATTGGCCGACCCTTCCTTTGCCGAAGGCCTGTTGCTCAATGGCTACCTAGACATGCCTAGTAGCTATGCTTTCCCTACGGCGGTGGCCACTGATGATGCTGTGAGCAACAACCTCGGTTCTAGCCTCACTGCCATCGCTACTGGGCAGTGGCGTGCAGACTTTAACCCCGTTGGGCAATGGTCTAATCGCTTCCAGACCCTTTACTACATCAATTACTTTCTAGACATCGTTGATTCGGTGGATTGGGCCCCTATCAATGGAGAGCCTCAGCGTACCCTACATCGCAACCGTTTAGTGGGGGAGGCCCACGGCCTACGGGCATGGCACATGTTTGAGTTGCTGCAAAGCCATGCTGGCGTTTCTGATGACGGCCGTTTACTTGGCTTTCCAATTATCCTAGAGCCTTTAGAAGCAGAGGCCAACCTAGAAGTGCCTCGCAATACCTACGTAGAGTGTGTTAACCAAATTTTGGCCGATTTGGAAGTGGCCATTGATGAGTTACCGGCGGTTTATCAGCAATATCCAGAGGAATCAGGTGATTCCACCGTAACACTGGGGCCCCGCTTTGTAAATCGCATGAATGGGACTGCAGCCAAAGCCCTAAAGGCCAGGGTGCTGCTGCATGCAGCCAGTCAAAGCTTCAATCTCGCTGCTGATCAAAGCAAGTGGGAGGCCGCTGCTCGTGCTGCGGGAGAACTGCTGGCAGAAAATGGCGGTTTGGCTGCACTTTCCCTATCTGGAGGAGAATTTTACAAGGACAAAAGTGACCCAGACATCATTTGGCGGCGCAACTTTATTCAGAGTAGTGCCTGGGAGCAGGTTAACTTCCCTCCTTCTTTCTTTGGGCAAGGTCAAACCAATCCCAGCCAGAATTTGGTGGATGCATTTCCCATGGCCAACGGCCTTCCCATTACCGCATCTGGTTCTGGCTATGACGCCAACAATCCTTACCTCAACCGAGATCCTCGACTTGATCAGTATGTGATCTACAATGGAAGCATATTCAAGGGTACTCCAATCAATACCTACCAAGGGGCTGCTGCGGGAGAAAACGGACTTAACCAAACCAATAACTCCACAAGAACGGGCTACTATCTCAAGAAGTTCATGGATGAAAATGCCAATGTAAGCCCTAGCCTGAGTATCCAAACGGAGCATTTCTATAGCTTTTTCCGCTTTACAGAGGTGTTCTTGATTTATGCCGAAGCTGCGAATGAGGCCTACGGCCCTGATGCAGATCCCAATGCCTATGGGTTCACTGCGCGTGATGTCATCGAAGCCCTTCGCCAGCGAGCGGGCATTGTACAAGATGAATACATCAACACGGTATCCGGAACGGATAGTTTCCGAAACCTTGTCCGCAATGAGCGCCGCTTGGAGCTTTGTTTTGAAGGATTCCGCTTCTGGGACTTGCGTCGTTGGGGGGCAGATCTCACGGAGCCCGCAAAAGGGGTAGTGATCTCAGATGGCTTCCCGGCTAGCTTTAGCTTTCAAAACGTAGAAGAGCGGAACTACCAACCATACATGAGCTATGGCCCCATTCCGTTTGTGGAGACACTTAAGTACGACCTAACTCAAAACCAAGGCTGGTAAGGAGCATTGCCATGAACCTTATTCTAGCTACTAAACCTAATTTGGCTATGAAACTCATCAGAAACTTTTCCATACTCGGGCTGCTGCTGCTTGTCCTGAGCTCATGCTCCCAGCAAAATCCCGATTTCGGAGATTTTGATTACACAGCCGTCTACTTTCCCCATCAGTACCCTATCCGCACCCTTTCCTTGGGAGAAGGGTATATCGATAACTCTTTGGATCGGGAGCTCAAGTTCAACATTGGGGTGGGCATCGGAGGCCTACGTGAAAATACCCAAAGCTGGCAGGTTGCCTATCAGCTGGCACCTGAACTGCTAAGCAATGTCCGTCAAGTAGGTGGTGACACCTTGATGCCCATGCCTCGGGAGTATTACACCCTGAGCAACAGTGGAGAGTTTTCCATTCCTTCCGGTAGCTTTTCCGGTTTGGTAGAAGTACAAATGACCGAATCCTTCTTACAAGACCCCATGGCTTGGGGAGAAGGAGGGCTCTACGTGATTCCCATGGTCATCACTGGCACCAATGCAGATTCTATCCTGGAAGGGGCAGCCATCGTCGAGAACCCTGATCGGCGGGTCGCCGAAGATTGGGAACCAGACGGAATTCCCCGCGACTTTACCATGTTTGCGGTGAAATACATCAACGAATTCCATGGTGCCTACCTTCACCGGGGCATTGATATCGGTTACGACGATCAAAACAATCCGGTAGATACGGCCATTTACAGCGAGCAGTACGTGGTAGAAGATCAGGTGTGGAACCTGACTACCATGGGCCGCAATGTGGTTCATACCAATGGCATGAGTACTTCGGTCACTGATGGGGGCGATATCTATTCCATGGCCCTAACGATTGACGGCAATCAAGTAAAGGTTGATTCCATAGAAGGAGCCATCTTCAAATTGATGTCTGGCAGCGGAAGCTTCCAAGTTGACGGAGATGCATGGGGGGGAGAAGCTCGAGATGCAATGTACTTGCAATACACTTACATGGATCCAGATACCATTCGCCATGAGGTGCGTGACACCCTGGTTTTCCGTAATCGTGGGCTGCGTTTTGAATTGTTCGAGTACGAGGTGCTGGACTGATATCGCAAAAAACCTCTTTGACCTCCAAGGTCTTAGGAAGAAGAAATTTGAATTAAGAGTTAAATTTACTCATATTTACCCGTCTCAAGATTTTTCTTGAGATGGGTATTTCTATTTAATTGAAGCCATGTCTGATTACGTAGCTCATGAGCGTTACTTGGTAGCGGTAGATTGCATTATTTTTGGTTTCGATAAGAGTGGCTTAAAAGTCCTACTTGTTCAGCGTGGTTTCGAGCCTTTAGAAGGAGCTTGGTCATTGATGGGAGGCTTTGTGCAAAAGGGAGAGAGTGTGGATGAAGCCGCCATACGCGTGTTGTATAGGCTTACAGGCCTGACGGATATCTACCTAGAGCAACTAGGAACCTTTGGACGGGTGGATCGAGATCCAGTGGAGCGGGTCATCTCAGTAGCTTATTTTGCCTTGATCAATGTAGAGAAGTATGACCCTCAGCCTCTTAGGCGATATAAGGCTGCTTGGTTTCCTGTGGAAAATCACCCTGAATTGATCTTTGACCACGGAGAAATGTTAGCGCAAGCCAAGCAGGAATTAAAGCGAAAGGCAGCAACTGAACCCATTGGTTTTGCCCTCCTCCCTCAGAAGTTTACCATTCCCCAGTTGCAAAAACTCTACGAAGCCATTTTAGATACCGAACTGGATCGTGGAAATTTCAATCGCCGCATCAAGGCCAGTGGAGTGCTCAGACGCTTGGATGAAAAGGAACGGGAGAGCTCCAAGAAGGGAGCCTTTCTGTATGTATTTGACCAGCAGCAGTATCAACATCTTCGAGCCAGCGGGATAAGCATAAATTTAGTTTAAGTGTTATTTTGACATTTAAAAAATAATCCCGAACTTCCATACATGGAAGCAAAGGACTATGTACTAGGGCTCGATTATGGAAGCGACTCCGTCAGGGCTTTGATCGTAGGGGCCGATGGGGAAGAAGTTGCTGCTGCGGTGAGCTACTATCCTCGCTGGCGCGATAAGCTTTTCTGCGACCCAGAAAACAATCAGTTCCGTCAACACCCACAAGATTACCTTGATAGCTTGGTGGAAGCTGTCGCTGGTGCCTTAGCTAAGTGCCCTAGCGGAGTGGCCGGGCGTATCAAAGGCATCGGCATTGACACCACCGGCTCTACGCCGGTGCCAGTAGACGCAAAGGGGGTTCCCCTGGCCCTGCAAGAATCTTTTGCCAAAGATCCCAACGCCATGTTTTGGCTTTGGAAAGACCATACCTCCGTGGCCGAAGCCGATGAAATCAATCAATACAACGCCGAAGCGGATCAAGATTATTTGGCTTACGTCGGCGGAATTTATTCTTCTGAGTGGTTTTGGGCCAAGCTGCTTCGCTACCTGAGGGCCGCTCCTGAACTGGCTTCACATACCCACTCTTGGGTAGAGCATTGTGACTGGCTTCCTTTTTGGATCTGTGGCGGTACGGACGCCACCCAGATTAAGCGTTCCCGTTGTGCCGCTGGACATAAGGCCTTATGGCACGCCAGTTGGGATGGGCTGCCCCCAGAAGAATATTTCGTTGGCTTGGATCCTCGCTTAGCCGGCTGGCGAAGCCGACTTTTCACCGAGACCTACCCCTCAGATCAAGTGGCGGGAAGGCTAAGCTCTGAGTGGGCAGAAAAGTTGGGTTTGCCCGCTGGAATTGCGGTGGCCGTAGGTGCTTTCGATGCCCATATGGGGGCAGTAGGAGGAGAAATCGCTCCCTATATGCTCAGTCGGGTGATGGGAACCTCTACCTGTGACATCCTCGTGGCCCCTGCGGACGAATTAGGAGACAAGACCGTAGCGGGAATTTGTGGCCAAGTAGATGGCTCGGTGATTCCAGGCTTGATTGGCCTAGAAGCTGGGCAGTCAGCCTTTGGCGACGTGTACGCATGGTTTCGGGACCTCCTCAACTGGCCGATTCGCGAACTGGTCGGGCAACATCCTGCTTTGAGCCCAGATTTACGTGCTCAGTTAATTACAGAGGTCGCGGATCAGACCATCGCTAGGCTATCTGAGCAAGCCATGGCGCTGCCCGTAAAGCCAGATGGCGAAATCGCCATGGATTGGCTCAACGGGCGGCGGACACCCGACGCCAATCAGCATCTCAAGGGTTCTATTTCTGGACTTAATTTAGGGAGTAATGCTCCTCGGGTATTTAGATCTTTGGTAGAAAGTACGTGTTTCGGAGCAAGGGCCATTGTAGAAAGATTTGAATCGGAAGGGGTGAAGATAGAGGGCATAATCGGTTTGGGAGGGGTAGCTAAAAAATCTCCTCTAGTGATGCAGGTCCTCGCTGATGTGTTGCAGCGCCCGATTAAAATTGCTGCCACGGAGCAGACTTGCGCCTTAGGTGCTGCGATGTTCGCGGCCACGGCAGCTGGGCTTTTTCCCAGCGTAGAAGAAGCCATGCAGGCCATGGGCCATGGTTTTGACCAAGAGTATTTGCCTAATCTCGCCAACCAATTGCCCTATGACCAGCTATACCAGCGCTATCTGACGCTAGGGCATCAACAATTACAGGAGGCTGTCAAAGCCTAGGAAAGCTATTTTTTCTTAATCGCTCATCATCTTTGGAAGCATGAATCATCGTACCTTACGGGAGGAGGCTTATGAGGCCAATTTACAATTGCCCAAGTTGGGTTTGGTGCTGTATACCTTCGGGAATGTCAGTGCCGCAGACCAGGCCAATGGGCTTTTTGCCATCAAACCCAGCGGGGTTCCTTATGAAGAACTATCTCCAGAAAAAATGGTCATCGTTGATTTCGAGGGAAACACCGTAGAGGGAGAACTGCGCCCCTCATCAGATACCTTGACCCATGCGGTCCTTTACCAAAGTTGGAAACACCTCAAAGGAGTCTCTCATACCCATAGCACTTTTGCAACAGCTTGGGCTCAGGCCCAGGCAGACATTCCCATCATGGGGACGACCCATGCGGATCATTTGACATCAGATATTCCCTGTGCATCTCCTATGGCAGATGAAAAAATACAAGGCAACTATGAGCGCGAAACGGGATTTCAGATCGTGGATTGCTTCCAGCGAAAGAACTTGAGTCCTAAGGAAGTAGAGATGGTGTTGGTCGGGAATCACGCTCCTTTTACCTGGGGAAAGAGTGCCGCCAAAGCCGTGTATCACAGTGCAGTATTGGAAGAAGTAGCCAAAATGGCTTACCTCTCTTTGCAAATAAATCCACAAGCTCCTCGCCTTAAGCCTGCCTTGATTCGCAAGCATTACGAGCGAAAGCATGGGGTGGACGCCTACTATGGGCAGTAGCGAGGGGTCCGCTAATAGTTATAAATGGTTCAGAATGTGATATTTTTTAAGCTTCATCCTTAAGCCTAATTGTAATGTATGACCATTCCTAGTAATTTATGAAGCGATTTACATAGGTTAATACCTTAATCTCTACTCCCAACCCTTATCCTTCTCTTATCTACTATGAACTCTGGATTTGAAACCCTCGATTATATCATCTTTGCCCTCTACGTGGTGACCATTGTCGCCGTAGGGCTGTACCTATCCCGTGGTAAACAGGGCGTAGAACGTTCTGGCGAAGACTACTTCTTGGCCGGTCGAAACCTCACCTGGTGGGCCATAGGCGCTTCCTTGATTGCAGCCAATATTTCCGCTGAGCACTTCATCGGAATGTCTGGCTCAGGTTATGCCTTGGGGCTAGGTATTGCGGCCTATGAATGGATGGCTGCAATTACCTTAATTATTGTAGGTAAGTTTTTCTTGCCCATTTTCCTGAAAAAGGGAATCTACACCACTAATCAATTCTTGGCCGGTCGTTTCAACCAGGGGGTCAGCTCGGCCTTTGCCATCATGTGGCTCTTGGTTTATGTTTTCGTGAACCTTACTACGGTTACCTACCTTGGAGCCTTGGCCATGCGGGAAATTTTAGGCATCCCTGTGCTTTACGGCATCATTGGCCTTGCACTGGTAGCAGGTGTGTACTCGATCTATGGGGGACTGACTGCGGTGGCCTGGACCGACGTGATTCAGGTAGTATTTTTGATCGGGGGTGGCTTAGTCACCACTTACTTGGCTCTAGATGCGGTGTCGCCGGGCTCGGTGGCAGAGGGCTTTGGCTTGATCTATGAGAAAGCTTCAGAGCACTTTGATATGGTTATCCAGCAAGGGACGACCTTCATTCCAGATGGGGATGGTGGAACCAAAGATGCATTCATTGACCTGCCTGGACTAGCGGTGATTTTTGGTGCCATGTGGCTGACCAACTTGGGGTACTGGGGTTTTAACCAATATATTATCCAAAAGGGGCTGGCAGCAAAGTCAGTCGAAGAAGCTAAGCGAGGCTTGATTTTCGCTGGATTCCTCAAAATACTCATTCCTTTGATCGTGGTTATTCCTGGGATCGCTGCTTACGTCTTGTTTGAACAGGAAGCTGCTAATCCCGGCTATCTAGCTGATTTGCTGGGCAAGCCCATGAGCGAAATCGGCAACATTGTTAAGTCTGATGAAGCCTATCCTTGGCTACTCAAAAACTTCGTGCCTTCGGGTATTAGGGGACTGGCCTTTGCTGCCTTGGTGGCAGCCATCGTTTCTTCCTTGGCTTCTATGATCAATTCTACTTCGACGATCTTCACCATTGACATCTACCGTCCTTTGATCAACCCCAAAGCCAACGAGGCTGATTTGGTGCGCACCGGGCGTTGGGTTGCTTTGTTGGCCTTGATCGTTTCTACCGCAGTCGCTGAGCCTTTGTTGGGTGGTTTTGACCAGGTGTTCCAATACATCCAAGAATACACAGGACTGATTTATCCTGGGGTCGCGGTGGTATTTGCCATGGGATTGTTCTGGAAAAAAGCGAGTACCCGAGCTGCCATTGCTGCTGCTTTATTGACCTTCCCCTTCGGGATTGGGGCCAAGCTGTTGTTCCCCGAAATCCCCTTCCTGCTGCGAATGGGTTATGTGTTTATTGCCCTAGTGGCGGTAGCTTCTCTGATCACATTCCTGGATAAAACCGATGAGGTGCCTGATGATGGCTCCGAGGTAGAAGGGGTAGAGCCTTCTGCTTTGACTCCAGCCATTCGCAACATGATGGTGCGCTCATCCTATATTTTCGGTGCCATTGGCTTGGCATCGCTGGCCTTTTGCCTGATTACCTTAGGTAGTTTGGGAGACATTGGCGTAGAAGCATTCATCTTCTTTGCCACCGCGATGAGCATGATTGGGTTGGTACTTTACACCAATGCCAAGAGCCCTACGGCAGACCGCAACGCGATTCGATTTACCCCAGAGATCTTCCAAACTGGGATGATCTTTAACCTGGGTGCGATTGGCATCACCTTGATTGTGGCTTTGCTTTACGTGATTTTCTGGTAACAATGAAAAACACAGAGACGAAGCCACCCAAGGTTTCGCCTCTGTGTTCATCTTAATAATGTAGGCCTCTCACTTATCCCTCTTGTGGGGATAAGGGAAAGGTGTGGCCTGAAGTGAAATGTCTCCAAGGTCATATTGGGAAAACATGCCTTGGTGTGTATGGCCCAGGGTCTGTTCATGGTTCTTCAGCCTGCTATAGGTCGGTTCTGTTAACCCACAACATAAAATTGCCGCGAGATTTTACCTCTCAATATCTCGTTACCTTCATAAACTAATTTATTGACCACATGTCGCTTTCACAGTATGAAGCCTGGTTTGTCACCGGGTCACAACATCTCTATGGCCCAGAAACACTGGAGCAAGTAGCCCAGCACGCTCAAGCTGTGGCTCGTCAACTCAATGGGGAAACAGCAATTCCTGTAAAGGTGCTGTTCAAGCCCGTGCTGACCAATCCCGGCGACATCCTTCAGCTCTGCTTAGAAGCCAATGCGCATCCTAACTGCCTGGGATTGATTGCTTGGATGCATACCTTTTCTCCTGCCAAGATGTGGATTGCTGGGTTAAAGGCTTTGCAGAAACCCTTGCTACATCTGCACACCCAGTTTAACCGGGATGTCCCCTGGAGCGAGATAGACATGGATTTCATGAACCTAAACCAATCCGCCCACGGAGGTCGAGAGTTTGGGTTTATCAATACCCGATTGGGTAAAGGCCGAAAAGTGGTAGTGGGACATTGGGAGAATGAAGAGGTTCAAGCTCGGGTAGCTACTTGGTGTCGGGCTGCCGCAGGTGCAGCCGAATCAAATAGGTTGAAAGTGGCTCGCCTAGGCGACAACATGCGCCAGGTGGCTGTCACCGAAGGCAACAAAGTCTCGGCCCAAATCCAGTTTGGTTATGAAGTAAATGGCTATGGCATGGGTGATTTGGCTGCTCACTTGCACGAAGTTGACAAATCTGCGGTAATCAGCCTCATGGCTACCTACGAAGAATCCTACCATTTGTCGGATGAATTGATGGCAAATGGTGCCAAGCGTTCCTCTTTGGAAGAGGTCGCTCGGATTGAACTGGCCTTGAGAAGTTTTTTGCTCGAAGGGGGGTTCATGGCCTTTACCGATACGTTTGAGAACCTAGAAGGCCTCCGTCAGTTGCCCGGACTGCCCGTGCAGCGACTCATGGCTGAAGGATATGGCTTTGGGGCAGAAGGAGACTGGAAAACAGCTGCCCTGACCCGAATCATGAAGGTGATGGCTGAAGGGCTTCCCGGAGGAAACTCTTTCATGGAAGACTATACCTATCACTTTGCCCCTGGTCAGCAACAAGTTTTGGGGGCCCACATGCTGGAAATTTGCCCCAGCATTGCCCAAGGAAAAGCTACTTGTGAGGTCCACCCTTTGGGCATAGGTGGCAAGGAAGATCCCGTGCGCTTGGTTTTTGATGCAGCCCCTGGACCTGCCTTGAATGCTTCCATGATTGACTTGGGAAATCGTTTCCGCTTATTGGTCAACCCTGTGCAAGGAGTGGAGCCAGTACACCCTCTGCCCAATCTGCCCGTGGCAAGGGTGCTTTGGGAGCCAGAACCCAATTTGCCCGATGCAGCCGCGGCCTGGATCCTCGCCGGCGGCGCTCACCATACCGTGTATAGCCAGAACCTAGGGGTAGCCCACCTAGAGGATTATGCCGATATGGTCGACGTGGAGATGGTTCTGATTGATCAGCAAACTCAATTGTATAGATTTAAACAAGAACTCCGGTGGAGTGAACTATATTATCGCCTGCGGTAAGAATCTGTTTGGATATTAAGTTTAGGCCGTAAACTCAACATCCTCTAAGAGCCGCTTATAACCTAGATCCTCAAATCCACTCATCATGCGACTTTTTCAAGGGCTGATCTTGGCCTTCCTTCTCAATCCATTTATCCTCCATGCTCAATCTAATCCGCAAACTGGATTGGTGTTTGAAGAACGATCCGGCTTATTGGTTGTTGAGGCAGAGCATTTTATTCGGCAGACGCAAACGCAGGTGCGTGCTTGGCACCGCTGGGATGCCTCAGTTAAAGATGCTCCCACTCCAGATCCAGATTCAGCTCATTGGCTTGGGGCCAGTGGGCAGAGCTATTTAGAGATTCTCCCAGACACCCGGGCTACTCATGATGACAAGCTGGTGAATGGAGAGAATTTTGTCAACGAGCCAGGGCAAATGGCGGTATTGACTTATCCCGTATGGATTAATCAGCCGGGGCGCTATTATGTATGGGTAAGGGCTTTTTCTACAGGAACAGAAGACAACGGAATCCACGTGGGCTTAGATGGCACCTGGCCAGCCCATGGACGGCGTATGCAATGGACGGCCAAGCGCCATTGGGCTTGGGCCTGTAAGCAGCGTACAGCCGAAAAACATAC
>CAZFPQ010000034.1:0-32528 GCA_964521065.1 uncultured Bacteroidia bacterium
CCCATAGCCCATAGCCCATAGCCCATAGCCCATAGCCCATAGCCCATAGCCCATATTTTACAAAACAGGTGGATACTCAAAAAGAGGCATGTTGTCAATTAATCGGGTACTGCCTAGCCATGCGGCGATGAAGGCGATGGGATATTCCTGTGCTTCCAACTTGGCTGGGACTTGGAGATCTTGCCCTCGAAGAATCTCGAAGTAATCCAGCTTGACTAAAGGTGCCGCTTCGAGTTGTTCCTGTGCCATTTGATGGATGGCTGCAATGCTCTTCCAGTTTTCACGCTTAAGCTTTACCTCGGCTAAGATGCTCGAAAGTGCGGTAGCTTGTTGGCGCTCCTCTTTTGATAAATAGCGATTGCGGCTGCTAAGTGCAAGTCCATCTATTTGCCTAATCAACGGGCAAGGAACAATGGAAAGGGAAAAGTGAAGCTCCCTTACCAAAGATTGGATGATGAGTTGTTGCTGATAATCTTTCAATCCAAAGTAAGCGCGCTTAGGCTGAACCAAATGAAATAGGATGCTCACAATTTGTAAAACTCCATTCATGTGTCCAGGCCGACTCTTGGCACAGAGAACCTGATCCAGGTGATCAATTTCAAAGCGGATCTTAGGCTTCTGATCTGGGTAGATGTCCTGGACGTTTGGGGCAAAAATGAAATCAACACCCAATCTAGCAAGCATTTCCGCATCCTGATCAAGGCGACGGGGATACTTCTCATAGTCTTCATTTGGTCCAAACTGGGTAGGATTGACGAAGATGCTTACGACCGTTTGATCATTTTCAGCAACGGATTGCCTGACCAGGGATGCATGGCCTTCATGTAGTGCCCCCATGGTGGGTACTAGTCCCAAGGAGCCTTGGAGGCTAGGCCTAAGCGCCTGGAAGTCAGCAATTGAATGGACTACTTTCATGAATGCTGGGTAGGGGGAGGGGAGAGATAAAATGCGGCCAATATAAGGACCATGATTGTCAATGCAAATAATTTTCCGTATTTTTGCATTTGATTTTTAGACAGGCTCTTACGTCGGGTGAGAGTTCTAGTATGTCCCATAATCGCGAATAATATATGAATAAGAAACTGCGCATCCTGTATGTCACCTCGGAGATTGATCCGTTTCTAAAATTAAGTTCTGCGGCAGACCTTATCCGATTACTTCCTCAGAAGCTTCAAGAGAAAGGCCACGAGATCCGTATTTTTATGCCTAAGTTTGGGGTGATCAATGAGCGCCGCAATCGTCTCCATGAGGTAGTGCGTTTATCGGGCATCAATATTCGAGTAGCGGGGGAAGAAAAACCTCTTACCATCAAGGTGGCTTCTATTCCTAACGCCAAGCTTCAGGTATACTTCTTAGACAATGAAGACTACTTCAAGCGCAAGTCTGTATTGACCGATACCAATGATGTTTTCCACATAGACAACGATGAACGTTCAATTTTCTTCTGTAAAGGTGTAATCGAGACGGTGAAGAAGCTAGGGTGGCCCCCAGACATTATTCACTGTCATGACTGGATGACAGCTTTTATTCCTTTATATTTGCGCACGCATTACAAGGATGACCCCATGTTCAAGCGGACTAAGACCGTTTTTACCGTTTACAACAATGGGTTTGAAAGTGAACTGGCCAACAATTATCTCGACAAAGTCCGTGTGGATGGCATCGCAGATGAGAAATTGGACAACTATGAAGGAAACAATTACGTTGGGGTAGTCAAAGGTGGTATCGCTCTGTCTGACGTAGTTACCAAAGGTCATCCAACCATCGATGAGAAGCTCGAAGCTTACCTCGAACAGACCCAGGATGAGAAAATTTATTTTGACGCAAGTGACAAAGAAGAATATGTGGAAGGCTATCACAAGCTCTATTCAGAGCTTTCTGCCTAAGAAGAAAAATCATAATTCTTGGAGTTATTGGCTGTTGGTAGTGACCCTACCAACAGCCATTTTGGTTAGCCCAAGCTGTGAAGAACCCTTGATCGGTGTCGGATCAGAGGTGCTCCCAGAGTCTGATTTGATCGAGACTCGTTTCACCGATAGCCTAGATTATCGCTTTGAAACGGTCTGGCTTGACACCATTCAAACCTTTAGCTCCGAGCAGCAATTGGTAGGGAACTATGTGGATCCCCAGTTTGGGCGCATGACCGCCGCTACTTATACCCAGGTCTTGTCTCGAACCACACCGGTGATTGGCGATCCCGGTCTATTGTTTGACTCCTTGGTATTAAACCTAGAGTTTGGCTCTGCCTATGGCCGACTTGATCAAGCACCGGTATTACTCGTGCATGAGATTCTAGGAGACTGGCCTGAGGAATCTGAGATCAACAGCTCTACTGAGCTTGCAATTGATCCCAATCCCTTGGCTGAACCCACCCCTATTTTCTTTGAAGAAGACGGTTCCGCGAGTGTGAGCATCCGTCTGAGTGATGAGTTGGGTCGGAGATTACTATATGCTGATACGGATTCTCTTGGGGATCGAGACTTGTTTTTGGAAATATTCAAGGGAATCTACCTCGCAACCGAACCGAGTAAGCAATTAAACCGGGAGCCAGGAGCAATCCTTAGCCTCTTAGGAGCCAGTAACAATACCCAGTTGGAGCTCCACTACCGGGAAGAGGACCAGACTTCGACGGCCTTTAGGTCTAAAATCGAGCCTTTTCAGATTACCAGTTCTACTCCTCGCTTTCACCAAATGACCCGTACGGATAGTGAAAGCACCTTGCTAGCCAAAGAAGTTTCTCTGCCGATCGATAGCTTGGATCAGTTTGAATTTCTGCAAGGGGTAGCACAGATCCGTAACTTCATTCGGTTTACTGACCCCGGTAGCCTGGGCTTTGTGAGCATCAATCAGGCAAACTTGACCCTGAAAGTTGATCCCAGTTTTTTGGGAACTGAAGGGCGGTATGCTCCACCCGTATCTATCCTTGCCATTGCTGCGGATGAAGATGGTGAGAGTCTTTCCATCTTGGAGAATGGTTCAGTAGATTTCATCGGGTCTACCTCCTCTAATACTACCTACAACAGCAGCGAAGGAAGCTACACGCTTGACCTTACACGCTATCTTCAAGAAGTTCTTACAGGACAAAGGAGCAATACGGGATTCTTTATTTTGCCTATCAGCGCCGCCAATCGCCCCAATAGGGCTGTTTTCGGAGGTCTAGGTCACCCTACCCTTAGTCCAGAGTTGGCCATCACATATTCGACCTTACCTCAATAATTCTAGTTCAAGTACCTCGGAAAATTTTTCACCTCCTGAAAAAGTGAGGTAGTTTGTAGCTTTCGATTCCCTTTCCACTCCCCAACTCTTTTTTCACTCTAATACCCTTCAAACATTATGTGTGGCATTGTCGGATACATCGGGCATCGTGAAGCTTATCCCATCATCATTGAGGGACTACGTCGACTAGAATATCGAGGCTATGACTCAGCGGGAGTCGCTTTGATGAATGGCAAGATTGATATATTTAAAAAACAGGGAAAGGTCTCTGAGTTAGAGAAATTTGTAGGAGATGAGCAGCCTACCACTAAAATCGGGATGGGGCATACTCGTTGGGCTACCCATGGAGCCCCTAATGATGTGAATGCTCACCCTCACCTTTCCTCCAAAGGGACCTTTGCGCTCATTCACAACGGGATCATTGAGAACTATAGCATTCTCAAAAAGAAGCTACAGTCGCAAGGCTATGAATTCAAAAGCGGGACGGATACGGAGGTATTGGTCCAGCTGATCGAGATGATTTATGAGAGAGAACAGGTCTCAGCTGACGAAGCCGTAAGGCTTGCGCTTAATGAAGTAGTGGGAGCATATGGCATCGTAGTCATGTGTAGTGATGAGCCTGGAACCATGATTGTAGCTCGAAAAAGTAGTCCAATTGTTATAGGTATCGGAGAAGATGAGTACATCATTGCTTCAGATGCTACGCCGATTGTAGCTTACACCAAGGACGTCATCTACTTGAATGATGAGGAAATGGCCATTATAAATCAAGATGGCTATACCATAAAGAATATTCAAAATGAAGTATTGACTCCTTACCTACAGCGGGTAGAAATGGAGTTAGAAGAGCTGGAGAAAGGTGGCTACGATTACTTCATGCTCAAGGAGATCATGGAGCAGCCCAAGTCTATTCGAGAGAGCATGCGTGGACGAATTGATCCCAGCAACAAAAAAATATGGCTGGGCGGTTTGGTAGATATGCGAGAAGAACTCCGACGGGCTCAGCGCTTTATCTTTGTCGGGTGTGGTACTAGTTGGCATGCAGGCTTGGTGGCAGAATACTTATTTGAAGAATTTGCTCGGGTACCGGTAGAGGTGGAATATGCCTCTGAATTCCGTTATCGAGATCCCATCATCCGCAGTGATGATGTGGTAATTGCCATTAGTCAAAGTGGTGAGACGGCCGACACCCTAGCAGCTGTTCAACTAGCCAAGCAAAGAGGAGCTACCGTTTTAGGGGTGGTAAATGCCGTCGGTTCAAGTATTGCTAGAGAGACGACCGCAGGGGTATATATCCACGCCGGTCCCGAAATTGGGGTAGCTTCAACCAAGGCATTTACCTCACAAGTTACTGTACTGGCTTTGATGGCAGGCTTTGTGGCTCAACTAAGAGGCGTCAATACCGCCAAGTCGCGGGAAATGACCGAGGCCATTCTGCAGATTCCCGAAAAGGTTCGCCGTATTTTACAGCAGACCGATACTTTGGAAGAAATATCAGAACGCTTTAGGGATGCCAGTAACTTCTTGTATTTGGGGCGCGGCTACAATTTCCCTGTAGCACTAGAGGGAGCTCTAAAGCTCAAAGAAATATCCTATATCCATGCGGAGGGCTATCCAGCCGCTGAAATGAAACATGGTCCTATTGCCTTGATTGATGAAAACATGCCGGTAGTCTTCATCGCTACGAAGGATGAGTCCTACGAAAAAATTGTGAGTAATGTAGAGGAGGTGGTTTCGAGAGGAGGACGGGTGATTGCGGTCATTTCCGAGGGCGATACCACCATGCGGAATTTAGCTGATTATGTGATCGAGGTACCCAAGACTCACCCTTGGTTAATGCCTTTGCTATCGGTGATCCCTCTCCAAGTACTTTCCTATCACGTAGCCGTATTGCGTGGATGCAACGTAGACCAGCCTAGAAATTTAGCCAAGTCTGTGACGGTAGAGTAATTGGTTAACTCAACTACTAGGAACGAATAACTCGGGGTATGGAGTAAGGAGTTTGGCCATCTGATTCAATTCCCTACCCCGTTTTCCCCTATTTCAATTACAAGCTTTTATCTTATGTCCAATCACGAAGCAAGTGGGCATAAGATAAACGGCAATTGAGATGCAGGGTATGTTTTGGCAAATATTTATTCTTATAAACATAGCTCCGTAGGCCATGTCCCGGTCACTTCTGTCCAACTCCTTAAATTGGTTGGGCTCTCAGAGGAACTTAATTACCTAGTAGTTCCTCTTCAAACAATTTCAAGATCCGCTTGTATTCATCGGTCCAGCTATCTGGATGGGTAAAGCCATGGCCCTCCATGGGATAGAAGGCAACTTCCCAATCCTCTTTTCCTAACTCTATAAGGCGCTGGGAGAGGCGTACTACGTCTTGGAAGTGAACATTGGTATCAACCATTCCGTGACAGATCAGCAAGGGGTCTTCTAAGCCTTCTGCATGGTAAATTGGAGAGCTTTGCACATAAGCAAGGCTGTCATCTTGCGGCTGATTGAGCATGGGAGCCGTATAGGCGTGGTTGTAATGCGCCCAGTCAGTGACGGGACGCAGTGCGGCACCACAGGCAAATACTCCCGGCTCTGTAAACAGGGCCATCAGGGTGATAAATCCTCCGTACGATCCTCCGTAGATACCAATCCGCTTGGGGTCTACATCCAAGCTGTTCACCAGCCATTGGGCAGCATCTACATGGTCACTCAGGTCTTTGCCACCCATATGCCGATACACATCAGCTCTCCAGTCACGGCCATAGCCTGCGCTGCCCCGATAGTCAATATCTAAGACCATGATGCCACGGTCAGCTAGGAGATTGTGAAACATGTATTCCCTGAAGTAGTCACTCCAGCCTTTATGAGCATTTTGTAGGTAGCCTGCGCCATGCACAAACAAAACGGCTGCTCCTTTGGATTCCCAGTTTTGGGGGCGGTAGAGCCGGGCCTGCATATGAGCACCGTCTCTGGCCTGGATCCTAACGATCTCTGGCATACGCCAGGGATAAGACTGGAATGCTTGACTCTGGGAATGGGTAATGCGTACGGCTTCCGCTCCTTCTTTATTTTTCTGAAGATAAAACTCCCAAGGAGTAACTGGATTCGAATATCGAATGGCCAAAAATTTCTCGTCGGGAGAAAGAGTCACCTGGTGCTGGCCGGGTAGGTGGGTCAATTGTAGCCGCTCACCACCCAAGGTAGACATGCGATAAAAATGCTGCTCCCCAGGATGGGCTTCATTAGAACTAAAATAAAAGTAATCGCCATCTCTAGAGGTTTGGACTTGAGATACCTCATACTTTCCCCAAGTAAGGGCTTGTTTGTTTCCTGTGCTTGGTGAAACAGAGTACAAATGAGCAAATCCGCTCTCTTCAGAAAGAAGCCACGCTCGATCAGATCCTGGTATCCACCCCATCTCTCCTTGGTTGCCCAGCCAGCGTCCAATTCCTGGACCATCGATCCATGCATCATCATGTTGATGATCCAGTAAAGTGAGAGAACCTGAAGCGGCCTCTAGGTTCATGATCCATCTGTCTTTAAAATCTAAACTCCGGATCTCCAACAAAGATTTTTTTCCATCCTCACTCCAAATTGGTCCCATCACAATGGCATCTCGCTCAATTAATAATTCCGGTAGTCCATCGTCATCGATTTCTCCGGAACGGTTGATCATGACCACCTGATTGGATTGGCTAATGGGAGCGGCTAGCCCTGGTACCTGTTGTAAGTCTAGGAGACTTACCGAATCTGTCTGTCGATCGTAGATGGCGAATTCATAAGTTGGTTGAGGGCTTCCAACTTTGGGCCTAGCGTATAGTTGGCGGGTGTATCCGCTAGGATCAAGGTACTGGGGTACAGAGGTCAGGTGGTTTCCTGGCGGATTTTCTTTTAGACGAAAAGTGATGAAGCGTCCATCGGGACTAATACGACTATCCTCCAGCTCTTTGCTGCCATAGAAAAATGGCTTAGGATGTAGAGAATGGTTCGTTTGGTTAGCTGAACGAGGAGCTTCTACAGTAGACTTGATGAGTTGGGCCTCCTGACGAGCAAGCCAGGCTTTTTGAGCAGTATTGACTTCCTCCTGTATGCCTATGGGGTGTCCTGGCCTAAAGTCACTTAGCTGGGCAAACTGCCCAGTTGGAAGGTGAATAGAATAATAGTTACCACCACGTTTGAAGTAGAGTTTCTCTCCCAGGAGGTCAAAAGAAACGGAAGACTCTGCATCTGTAGTTTGAGTAAGGCGAGTGATAGCACCTGCTTTAACTTGGAGCAGGTATATGTCTCCATCAGAGACAAAAGCCCCTTGCTTGCGGTCAGGTGCATAGATTATGTCATTGGCGAGAGGCTTCTGTTGGACATCCGCTGTCGCGGACAGCAGTTCCTTAGCTAGGTCGTACTGGAATATGGTGTCGCCAGGAATTGGCTCAGGATTCCACTTGAAATAGAGATTCTTGCTGTCCCAACTCCAGCTGAGTTCACTGGGTTCGTGGCCCATCCATGCTGGGTCTCGCATGATGGACTCTACACTGAGGTCAATAGGCAATACTGAGTCTTCCGACTGGGCCCATATATGGGTGGAGCCTGGGAGACTTAGAATAAATGCTAGGACAAAAATTCTACTGCAACATCGCATCATTTGCGAGCAAGATTTGACAAAGAGGAATGGATTTATTACAAATATAAGTTTTGAAACACTATTTTACAGACCTCCTCTGATCGACCCTATCAACAGGTTGAATAATTTGGCAACCCGTGAAAAAAAAGCTTCTCATTTTCGATTTTGATGGTACCATAGCAGACACTCTCGTGGTGGCTTTGCATATACTCAACGAAATTGGACGAGATTTCAGGCTGCCCCACATTGATCGGGATCAGTTTATCGAACTTAAACAAAAAACTGTTCCTGAACTGGTACAATTGTCGGGCCTTTCTTGGTTTCAGCTTCCAAGATTCATAAAAAAAGCCCGAAATAAGTTCAAAGCCCACCTTTCTGAGGTGTATCCGGTGCTAGGAATGCCAGAAGTCTTGGCTCAACTTGCCAAGGAGGATTACCGAATGGGGATTTTGACATCCAACACCAAAGAGGGGGTACAGGCCTTTCTTGCAAATCACCAGCTCCAGTATTTTGAATTTATTTTTGCTCCAGACTCCCTCTTCGGAAAAGCCAAGGTGATTCGGAAGATTCTTTCCCATGAAGCACTGTCTCCACAAGAAGTGATCATGATCGGCGATGAATTAAGAGATGTAGAGGCGGCGAATAAGGCTGGGGTAGAATCTATTGCAGTAACTTGGGGATTCAATACTCAACAAGTACTTGAAAGGGGGGAGCCCAATCATTTAATCATGAACCCTTCTCAGTTACTAGAGCTTGTTTAAGAGATACTTATTGATGGGAGGCTCTCAATACAGATTCGAAGCTATTTTTACTGCCGATTCTTGGTATGTTTACTGATCATGCCTTCAAACTTTCGCAAGTCGAAGGGCTTGATTAAATAATCGTCCATGCCTGCCCGGTGGATTTCATCTAGTTTTTCAGGGATAGTATGAGCTGTAAGGGCGATAATAGGAACTCGCTGCCCATTTGGCATTTTTCGAATGCTGGGCGTGGCTTCCAGTCCATCCATTAAAGGCATTTCGATGTCCATAAGAATGACATCAAAGACAGAGTCCCTAACCGCCTCAATGGCTTGCTCGCCATTATGGCGGCTGCTCACTTGGTAGCCTGCTTTGCGGAGCATTTGTTCGGCAATAAGCAGATTAACCGCATCATCTTCTACGATCAGTATATTAATGGATTCTGGATTCATATTGGGGAAAATAGAGAACTTGATTCCTTAGCAAGAGGTAAAGTAGAGTTTTTATGGGCCGTTTAGGCCGTAACCTCAACATCCATACAGCCTTTTAGAATGCTTTAAGCTTTATCTCTGCACATCAAACATTGTTTCTTCGAGGAGTATTTAGACCAACAAAGGAAATTTAGGTCAGGAGAATATAACGATTGGAGTTGGGAAAATCGTTCAATTGGCCTCAAGAAGCCTTGCGACCATGATCCCACTCTGACTTCGGTTGCCAGCCATATATTCTGCTAGTGGTTTTTTCGAGATCACTACTTTTTTCTGGTCTGTAGATGCATGCAACAGATGTAGCCTTCCTTGATGATGGATCGCGATGCCTACGTGGCTCACGTCTAGGCCTTTGACGGTAGTGGTAATAGCAATTAGGTCGCCATCCTCGATGTTTTGCTCAAGGCCAGCAAGTTTGGCTTTGGGTATGAAAAATCGCTTTCGCTGGTTAAGGACCTGCTCAGTTTGTAGAATGGCGGAGAAGAGCTGATCATCAGTCAGTGCGGCGTAGGCTTGACGATGAGTTCCCATGAAGTTTATGACTTTGGGGTAGGATTCTCCGCCAATGAGTTCGGTCACGTTTTGGATTATTCCCTTTCGGCGGTTGTCATAAATCCAGTCCGAAAAATAGTGCAAACGAGAATCGTAGCCCTGTAGCTGTCCGTTGCGGTAGCGAAGTTGGGTTAATTCAGCTTGAAAAGCCTCGAAATCAAGTCGCCTTTGCTGTACCAGGCGAGACATCACCACCACATTTTCGAGGAAGGTGGTACAATCCAAGCCTTCTAAATCCACCGTGAGTTGCTCTCCCTTTGGATTTTCAAGAGTTCCTCCCACGTAAGGAGTGCCCATCATTCGCTGCCCTACTTCGATGGCAATTTGGCCAATGGGCTGCTCTGGGTCACAGTCTTTGAGACCAGTTAAATAGCTTTCACATAGGGCTTGACTACGAGCTGTACAGCGAAGCTGAGCCCATAGAGGTTGACAAAGCAGCAGCAAGACCAACACTGAGCAAAAGAAGGTAGAAAGGAGACGATACATGGAACCAGTAAAATGTAGGATTAACTCCTACTAAGTTACAACATTTACCTACGCCCCACGCGTTTGTTCACTCATTCGAACCAATTCTGGCGAAGATTGACACAGCTGTACATTAATGGATAACACGATTGAAAAAGCAGGCGTATCCTTAATCAAACAACACCAATCAACGTTCTTTTTTCAGCATGTTTTGTTGACCCTGAAAGGTCCAGACCCAAACAACTAGTCCTTTCAAACCCTTTTCCGTTTTTCCCTGTCTGTTGAATTTCTCCCGCCTTCTGGTGGGAGTTTTTCTTTTGGGGTATCGTCAAAAGAAGGAACCTGTCATTGAGCCTTATTCTGGCAGGAATTTGTAGCCTACCCCTTTCACCGTTACAATGTAGTGGGAGCCGATCTTTTCACGGAGTTTGCGTACATGGACATCAACGGTGCGGTCGGTCACATGAATATTGTCCCAGATTCGAACCAAAAGATCTTCTCGGCTATACACTTTACCTGGCCTAGAGGCTAAGAAGAAAAACAATTCAAACTCCTTACGTGGCAATGAAATGGCTTTGCCTTGTGCTCTGACCACATATTCATCCTTGATGACTTCGAGGTCATGGATATTGATGACGTTGGGATCAGTTTGGTTGCCTGTGTGGTTCCTTCGCAACATGGCACGTACCCGGCTTTTGAGCACCCGAGGTTTGATGGGCTTGTGGATATAGTCATCGGCTCCTGCCTCAAATCCAGCCACTTCAGAATATTCCTCAGCCCGTGCCGTAAGAAACATGATGCCAACATGTTCCAGTCCAGGGGTAGAGCGCAAGGCGAGACAGGTTGAAACCCCATCCATTTTTGGCATCATGATGTCTAATAAAATCAAATCGGGGACTTCCTCGATGGCTACTTTTAGGGCCTCTTCTCCATCTGAGGCACGTATGACCCGGTAGCCTTCTTGTTCAAAGTTGTACTCCAACAAGTCAAGAATATCTTCTTCATCATCCACAATCAGAACGGTCGCGGCCTTCTTCTGAACTGGGTTGCTAACGGACATAGGGATAGTAGGTATAGGGTAAACTTTTATACCTAAATAGGAGTAATTCCCTACGGGATGAAAGACTGATTCTAGGTATTAACGATAAAATAAATCCTGCTTAATGTTATCGCTGCCTTGAGCTAACAATGGCTTTATTTTGTGTCCTTCCTAAACCATACTTTAGCCAAAATGCTGGTCTTTTCCAGTGGCAGGGCCGCCTTTCCGATAAACTGGAATCTTCGAGCCGGGGGCCATACCTTTTTCCCAAAAAGGTAAGCAGCGCCTATCCGTAAATGCAGCCCAGCGCTGCCACAAGCGTAATGTAGACTGGCATATATCTATAGCTAATTTAACCATCATCAGTCCCCTATAAGTTGATTAATCAGCTCCCCCCGATTCTGAAGCTTCATGAGCAGCATTTCTGCCATTTACAAATGACCAAAATTCAGCTAAGAAGCAACTGAAGGAGTAAGGGGGGGCCTTTCCCTTTGCCGAGAAAGTAGCCACTCATAAATGTTCACGTTCATCAACATCAGCCATAGGTTGTAGATGGTGTCTTCTACTGGAATGCTGCCCAATCGGAGACCAAAGTTTTCTAGGTCATTGTACCAAACCACGGGTATAGAGGTCAAAACCCCGTTGACGATACCGAAAGGAACCAGCGCGATCAGGTAGGCCAATAGAAAATGTCCCAAGTAGTCAGGTTTGATCACATAAAGGTTAAGAGCCAACAAAGCCCCTACCCCTGTAAAGGTGATCAAGGTGTAAATTTGATCTGAAAAGATGATCCCTAGCACGGGCAAGATCACCATCAGGCTGCGAAATACCCAAGGGGCCACTCGCTTCAAGGGTTGCTTGGGAATATAAGCTTTTACGCAGGCATAAATGAAGACACAAGCAAAAGGAATGGTGAAGAAGAACAACCATTCACCCAGAGGAAGATGAAACAGGCTAATACCGGTCAGATAATCGGGGTTAAAGCCCCAAACGCCCTCGACAGTAAACCATACGTCCCATACCAAGAACAAGGCTGCGGTAATGGCCAAAGCCGGAAAGAGGGCCTTCCAGCTACGCCAATAAGATACCTTTCGGTCAAAAGAAAGCGCCAACGGTCCCAGGAGGGTGAATGCATTGAGGCCCAGATAGAGATAATGTTCCATGTGCCGATGGGTTATGAAATCAAGGATTGAAGTTGATCTCTTTCTGGTCCAGAGATCAATTGATGCTGCTCAAAAAAGTTGAGGAAAGATTGAAGATGTGTGGCATCCAGGTTGAAGCGTTGGAAAGAGGAGAGATTGCGAAAAATCACCGCCTTATCCTCATCCATGTCTCCTGACTCGTGTAAGTAACGAGGCAAATTATGTTGAATAGAATAGCGGAGAAATCGGATTTCAATGTTTTCTGGATCGATCTTTACGGCCTGTCGAAACAGCTTCATGGCTTCTTTGAGATAAGCCAATTTACTCAGCGGCAGCAGGGCAAAATTTGCTTGTAAGACCCGTGTAGAGGCTTGATAAGCGATATGAAGTGCCTCTTGACTAGACTGACGTTTGAGCTTGCGCCACAAGGCATCGGCTTCCTCACGGTCCGTCACTGCCTCCTGGTATCGGCTGCGCAGTTGCTCTATGACCATGTTTACAGCAGATTGAATTGCTGGCGTACATACATTCCTGCTAAAATAGCCAGTTTGCGACTGTCTGGGATCCGAACTCGTTCATTAAGGATTTTACTGGGGGGCAGATGCTGAATCTTTGCAAAGAGTTGGAGATAGTACTTATAGGCCAGCAGCACTCCCTTCTTTGCTCCCTCTGGAAGCTGCACGATGCCCGTATAAGCGTGTTTAAAGTCCTTGAGAATATCATCTTCGATGATTTCTTTGGCTCGCTGGTTAAACTGCTGAAAATCAACTCCTGGGAAATATACCCGACCCCTATCGTGAAAGTCGCTTTTCATATCCCGCAGAAAGTTTACTTTCTGAAATGCTTTCCCCAAGCTGCGAGCAGAAGGCTTTAAACGCTGATATTCTTCCTCATCTCCATTCAAAAATACCCGAAGGCACATCAGGCCAACTACCTCTGCGGATCCATATATGTACTCCTCATACCCTGCTTGGTCATAAGTTACCTCCTGTAGATCCATTTCCATGCTTTTCAAGAATGCCTCGATCAACTCATACTCAATGTTGTATTGATTTACCACTGCCTGAAAAGATTGCAATACCGGATTGATGCTGATTCCCTCTTCGATGGCCTGATAGGTGTCTCTACGAAATTGAGCCAACAAAGCAGCCTTGTCAAACTCATGGAAGGTATCCACAATTTCATCTGCTGCTCTTACAAAGCCATAGATGGCATAGATCGGTAAATGATAACGCTTGGCTAAGGTTCTAATCCCTAAGGTAAATGAAGTACTGTAACTCTGAGTGATGAGTTTACTACAGGCCAGGCAAGTATCCTGATAGAGTTGCATCGGAGCGATCATAGCACAAAAATTAGGAAACAAAAAAGGCAGCTACCCATGGCAGCTACCCCTACTACTTACTTACTCAGTTATGACTTAGAAAGGTTTATTTAGTAGAGAGCCAAGGGCCTTGCAATTAAAACTACATCGAAAACTGCGTAAGGACGCAAATGTTTGAAAATCGCAAGGCAAATAGCTCAACAAATGAAACCTATTGTTGATCTTTGTGCCGACTACTTGCTAGAGTAGCTCTTTAGCTTTGATTTAAGCTCTTTGCGGGCAATGTGAATACGGTTTTTGACGGTTCCAATCGGGATATTAAGGATATCGGCGATCTCATAGTATTTGTATCCCTTGTAATGCATCATGAAGGGAGTTTTGTACTCGTAACTAAGGTCTTTGATAGCCGCATTGATCTCATCCATGGCTAAACTTCCACTAGCTCCATTCTCAATTACATGCTTGGAAGAATTGATAAAATGCAGGTTGTCCGTGGTGTCAATAAAGGTCTTACGCTTTACTAGACGATGATAATTGGTGATGAAGGTGTTTTTCATAATGGTGTAAAGCCAAGCTTTAAGGTTGGTACCATCAGTAAATTTGTCGCGGTTGGCGATGGCCTTCAATAGAGTCTCTTGTATGAGATCATTGGCCTCTTCATTATCACGGGTGAGCTTATATGCAATGGGCTTTAGAGACTTATGCATATCAATTACGGCGGTATTGAATTCGGTGGCAGTCATAACTTACGGTAGTTTCTGAAAGTATGGTATCAAATGTAGTGATTCAAAGTTTAAATACAAACTTTTGTTTAATCAATACTCTACCAAGTTAAACACAAATTTTTAGGCTAACAAGTGTTCAGCTAAAATTATTGTTGCAACACGAATCAATATACTTTGCTGAATATCAGCGAAATTCTATAGTAGCAAAGAGCTATATGTGTATTCGGTGAGGGGCTTATTTTGTTTAGTTTTTTTATGATTTGCATAAACGAAATAAAAAACTCTCGCCTTTAACCCCTATTGGTAAACATTTTATCGTTTGATAATCAAATATTTAGGCCTAGTATCAACAAAAAGAGGAAAAGTCTAATATATGCTAGCTCCGACCTTGGTATTCAACCTGCCTGCCAAACTCTGGAAACTTGAGCCAGATCCGTATTCCGATTGGTTATCAATTGAACTTCGTTCAAAAGAGGAGAGGACGGTAGCCTTTTATGGTCTTGACCTTTCATCCCCTAATCCAGTACTGCGTCCCATATCAACTCATTCAGATTGGTGGCAGGGAATTCTGGCGACCTGGCGAGGCAAGATGATTCTTCAGAAGTTCGGAGATCCTGGTCTACCTCTTAGGCGGGGAGTCAGTACCTGGGATCTTGCAAGTTGCCGGGAGGTATGGATGAACCCTGATTGGACCGCTGAGGGTCCTTTTGAAGATGAAATACTGCTGCGTGATCCCACCCGACCAGATAGGCTAGCATCTGCCGAACTCCATACGGGAAAGATTCAAGCGGTAGAGCCGGTAAATTGGCAGCAGGCGTTGGCACAAAGTCGTCAAGTTCGTTTCCAAGATGTAGGCTTGCCGCAAGTACAGTCTTTGTTAGAGGAAGATGATGCATTGATTCCAGAGATGCTACAGCCCTATGTAGAGGGGCCGACTCCAGTACAAATTGCTGCGCATACCTGGAAAAATTTTGACCTACTGAGCTGGTACCAGCCCAAGCTGCAGCAGGGTTATCGTCATCAATTAGGGATTTTTTATCAAGGGGAGTTAGTCAAGAGTTTTGTACTAGAAGAGGCTGCATCTAGCTTTTCATTGGATCCTTTTATGCGGTATCGAGATCGAATGATCACCTTTGACGATCAGCAGCGCTTGTTGATTCAATCTTTGATTTAGGTTCGGAAAGAGCATCTTTTCTTATTTCCCAGCAATGACTAATTTAGCTGGATTAACTTACTCAACTTAGCCGGTATGAAATACCTTATTGTAGTTTTAACTCTCGTAGCTTGGATGGTGTCTTGTACTCCTACTCAAGAAACCAGTTCTGACGCACAAGCCCAGATAAATGAAGAGCATGATGCCGAAGCGGCAGCAGAGAAAGCGATCGCCGAAGGTACAAGTCCTTTCCCAGCCGACAGCGTAGCCCCAGATGGCCGGAGTTTTCACGGTTTTCGCATTGATGAAGCCGATGCAGTACCTGTTGCCCAGTTGACGAGCTTGTTAACAGAGGGGGACGCGCCTGAAACCATGAAGCTGAGTGGAACTGTCGATGCTGCTTGTCAGGCTAAAGGTTGTTGGATGACCATGAAGCTAGAAGATGGGAGTGACATGCGTGTTACCTTCAAAGATTATGGTTTTTTTGTTCCCAAAGACTCTCCTGGTAAAAAGGCGGTCATTGAAGGCAAGGCTTCTTATGATACTACCAGTGTAGAGATGCTTCGTCACTACGCGGTCGACGGAGGAATGTCAGAGGAGGAAGCAGAAAAGAAGTACACAGAACCAGAGGTGGCCATTGCTTTTGAAGCTACTGGAGTCATCATTAAGTAAATTTTACCACATAAAGAAAGCACAGGCAAGCCTATCTTTGAGGCTTGCTTGTTTTGCTTGATAAGAGTCCTTTCAAACTTTGTACCTCTAACCAAGTCATTATAAAACTTGGCAGTCGAAGGCTTTGGAGGATGACTCTTTCATCCTTATTCCGTCGAGACCTAAACGCATAAAATATTACTTCATGGATACTACTGCCCCCATTCAAGAAATTTCATCGGTGCTGGAAGTACTAGGTATCAAAGAGAAATGCCCCGTTATTCATACCGGCTCTGAGACTTGGTTTGACGATTCTCAACCCTACCATTCTATCAAGTCACCAACTACGGGCCAGATATTGGGCTCAGTTCAAATGGCGACACCAGAAAAGTACGAAATGGTCGTTGCTGCTGCAGAAGAGGCATACCAGGTTTGGAGGGAAATCCCTGCTCCCAAGCGAGGGGAAATTGTGCGTCAAATCGGGGATGCCCTACGTGAATTCAAAGAGCCGTTGGGTAAGTTGGTTTCCCTGGAGATGGGGAAAATCTATCAAGAGGGATTGGGAGAAGTGCAGGAGATGATTGACATCTGTGACTTTGCTGTTGGGCAAAGCCGGATGATGTATGGCAAGACCATGCAGTCTGAGCGCTACCATCACCGCATGATGGAGCAGTGGCATCCATTGGGACCGGTAGGCATCATCTCTGCCTTCAATTTTCCTGTAGCGGTATGGGCTTGGAATTCGATGATCGCAGCCGTTTGCGGCAATACCACTATCTGGAAGCCAAGTGAAAAGACGCCTCTGACCGCGATTGCTTGTATGAACGTCATTTCCAAGGTGTTAAAAGCAAATGAATTGCCTGAGGGAGTCTTCAACTTGATTGTAGGAGATCGGACCATCGGTGAGAAAATGGCGTCAGATCCGCGTTTGCCCCTGATCTCAGCTACTGGGTCTACACGTATGGGGAAATCCGTTGCTGAGACCGTAGCACAGCGTCTCGGAAAGACCATTCTAGAATTAGGAGGAAACAACGCCATCATCATCAGCAAGCATGCCAATCTTCAATTGGCGGTGCCAGCGGTGGTATTTGGAGCGGTAGGTACCTGTGGACAGCGTTGTACCACTACCCGGCGTTTGTTTATCGATGCAGAGATCTACGATGACTTTGTCAGCCGCTTAAAAACGGCCTATGAGTCCTTGCCCAGCAAAATAGGTGATCCACTCCACAAAGATACCTTGATTGGGCCCCTGATCGATGAAGCAGCGGTTCAAAACATGCAAGAAACCCTGGCTAAGGTTCAGCAAGAAGGAGGAACCTTGCTATTTGGGGGAGAGGTACTACAAGAAGGGGACTTGGATAAAGGGAATTTTGTCGTCCCAGCTTTGGTCGAAGCATTCAATGATTACGAGAGTGTACAAAAAGAGACTTTTGCCCCCATACTTTACCTCATGAAGTATGAGAGTCTGGAAGAAGCCATGACCTTGCATAATGCAGTACCTCAGGGGCTTTCTTCTGCGATATTTACAGACAGCATGCGCGAGGCGGAGTACTTCCTCAGTCATTTAGGTTCTGACTGTGGCATTGCCAACGTAAACATTGGAACTTCAGGTGCAGAAATTGGAGGAGCTTTTGGAGGAGAAAAGGAAACCGGTGGAGGCCGGGAATCTGGCTCCGATGCATGGCAGAGCTACATGCGCCGACAGACCAATACCTTGAACTGGTCTTCAGAGCTACCCCTGGCGCAAGGGATCAAGTTTGATGTATAAGCAAATTTAAAGATGGCCTGAATCCCCAAAGAGGAACCTCCGCAAAGAAGGACCTCTTAGGGGTTTTGGGTCAATCTTCTTGGGGATAGAGAATCGCCCGTTGATAGTTTCCGATGCCAAAGGCTTCGATGATCTCCACTTCTTCTACTTCTGCCCCAGTTTGGCGTACAGGCTCCATTGCACCACTAAATACCTCAAATCTGAGTGAATCTCCGAGGTGGGTATAGTTGATCATAAGCAAGGCTTGGTCTACTCGAAATCGACTGGTAAGTACTTGATCTAGCAGGTAGCAGTCGAGCAGGATGGAATTTTTTTCATCTACTACAAAGTGTCCCGGGCGGTCTTTCTGACCGATGAGTTCATAGGGACGAATGTCGTTTTTCATCTCTGTAGTATCGTCAGGTAAGTAGGCCAAGGTCCAGCTAACTTGGTGACTAGAGTCCAAAGGCTCGATGACGATCTTCATGCCGAGTTCCATGGTTTTGCCTGCACTGGAGAAAATATTCAAGCGGCCGGACCAGGTTCCATGCCAGCTTTCAGGCAACACGTTTTGAGCCCATGTAGCCATGGGGAAAAATAGCAGCCCAATAAATAGTAGCTTTTTCAACGAGTCGAATTTTAATGATGAAAGAGATCTGTTGATGAAGGACACCGGAAGTATCCCAGGTTAAGAGGTAAGAGTCACTTCTTCAAGCCTTGCCCGCTACTTAGAAGAACTGCTGCTCTGGCTGTTAGGCACGAGAATTTCTAAGCTGGCAGGGTGCTCATATTCTTTAGCCAAGTGGATAGGGGTTTTGCCTTGCTGGTTTTGAGCTTGAGGATTGGCCTTGGCTTTAAGAAGTTGCTTGACTACTGCAGGATGGGCAATGGCAAGGTGGAGGGGAGTATTGCCAAGGGCATCTCTGGCCATGGGGTCTGCCCCTAGTCTCAGCAAAATGGGTACAATGCGATGCGCACCTAGGGCTGCAGCTTCTAACAAAGCACGATCAAGTTGAACCTGCTCTGTATCAGAGGTTTCATTTGATGAAGAACGTTGAGTTTCCTGGTCTTTGAGCCAAGTCATCAACTCGCTGAGTTGCTCTTTGACCCCCTCATCTACTGGATGATGGCCATTTCCGTTGCCATTTGCGCGATTTTCCCCTCGCATAAAGCGACGAATTAACTCACGGCCATGCTGTTCGACATCGTCTGCGCGGTAAGGACTGTTGAAGACTTGGAGCGTAGTGTTGAGCAGGTTAGCTAAAGTTCCTCCTAGATTTGGAAAGGTATCTAGCAAGGTTGACGAGATTTCTGGCAGATAAATGGGATCGGTACGTCCGTCTTTAGTTTGACCCTGGCCATTGCCATTGAGGCGTTGTTCTTCGTGTTTCAGGTCAAGATGTGCCTTGCGCAGCATGCGCATCAAGCGTGGGCTTTGGACATCAAATTCCAGGACACTTCGCCCTTGTTTGTTCTTGATAGTGGGATCCGCTCCTGCTGAAAGCAAAGCTTTTACCACCCCAATCCGCTCGTGTTTGACGGCTACCATCAGGGGCGTGATGCCATCTTGGTTGATCACATCTACCTCGGCTCCAGCTTCGATCAACTTACGGGTCAGGGTGGTATTTCCTTCTTTTACTGCTTTGAACAAGGCCGTCTCTCCACTAAAGTCAGCTAGCTCAAGGTCAGGATCTTGAGTCATGAGGAAGGTGAAGATGTGGCGATTGCTGCTGCGTATCGAATACATCAGTGGGGTACAGCCCTTGCTGTCACGTGCATTGGGATCTGCTCCTGCTTCAATTAGAATGCGGATAGCGGGTAGGTTCCCCTTGTCCACAGAGCGGCTCATGGCAGGAACCCCCCTTTCACTAACTGCATTGACATTCACCCCTGAATCGATCAAAATGCCTAAACATTCTAGATTCCCCTCTTCACAGGCATAGACCAAACCGGCTTCGTCAAAAGATCCGATCTCTCTGAAAATCTTTTGCCGTTCCCAGTATTTTCTAAGCCGTTTGAACATGAGTAAGGGGCGGTAATGGGTCCGATAGCTTATACTGGTTGCATGTACATTTCGTTCCGCAACTCCCGTATAGCTTCGTCGTGTAAGTAGTCATCGTAGGACATCAAGCGATCTATTTTTCCCTTTGGGGTGATCTCTATGATACGATTAGAGACGGTATCCATGAACTGATGGTCACTGGAATTGAGCATCAACTGGCCGTCATAGTCTACCAGACTGTTGTTGAACGCTTGGATAGACTCAAGATCTAAGTGGTTGGTCGGTTCGTCGAAGACCAAAAAGTTGGGTTGCAGGAGCATCATGCGTGAAATCATGCAACGCATCTTCTCACCTCCAGAAAGCACATTGCTTTTCTTGAGGACCTCTTCACCAGAGAAGAGCATTTTTCCCAGGAATCCACGAACAAATTCTTCTTCGGTGTTAGAGGAATATTGCTGTAGCCATTCTACTAGGTTTAGGTTCTTCGTAAAGAACTCATCGTTTTCAAGTGGGAGAAAAGCTGGGGTAATGGTCACTCCAAACTTGAAACTTCCCCCGTCGGGTTCTGTATTGCCCGCCAAAATCTCAAAGAAGCGGGTTACCGCACGGCTGTTGCGAGAGATGATGGCGATCTTTTCTCCCTTCAATACATCAATGTTGATGTCATCGAAGAGCACTTCATCTCCATCGGTAGCTTTGAGATTGTGTATTTCTAACACTTGCTTTCCCGCTTCTCGTTCGGACTGGAAGAAAATGTGAGGATAGCGGCGGCTAGAAGGGCGAATGTCATCAACGTTGAGTTTGGCCAACATTTTTTTTCGTGCGGTAGCTTGGCGCGACTTTGCTACGTTGGCACTAAATCGTTGGATAAACTCTTGTAGTTCTTTGCGCTTTTCCTCGACTTTCTTGTTGCGGTCCGCTCGTTGGCGAAGGGCCAATTGACTGGCTTGATACCAGAAGGAATAGTTACCCGCGTGGAGGGAAATCTTGCCGAAGTCAATGTCGCAAACGTGGGTGCTCACCGCATCCAGGAAGTGGCGGTCGTGACTCACCACGATGGCAGTATTTTTAAAATCCGCCAAGAAATTTTCTAACCACTCAATGGTTTCCCGGTCTAGGTCGTTGGTCGGCTCATCAAGAAGCAGGATATCTGGGTTGTTGAAGATGGACTGAGCCAATAGAACCCGGACTTTTTGGTTACCGTTGAGCTGGCTCATCTGCTTATAGTGCAAGTCTTCGGTAATGCCCAAATTAGAAAGAAGCTCAGCTGCTTCAGCCTCGGCATTCCAGCCATTTAAGTCTTCAAATTCTGCACTTAGATCACCGGCTTTGAGCCCATCTTCCTCACTGAAATCAGGTTTGGCATAAATGGCGTCAATTTCTTCTTTGAGGTCATACAGCTTTCTGTTACCCATCAAAACTGTTTGCAGTACCTCAAATTCGTCGAACTCATAGTGGTTCTGCTTGAGAACAGACATGCGCTCACCTGGAGTTATGCTGACATTTCCGGTGGTGGGATCTATTTCTCCAGAGAGTATTTTCAAAAAAGTGGATTTCCCTGCGCCATTGGCTCCAATTACCCCATAGCAATTACCAGGTGTAAACTTGAGGTTTACTTCATCAAAGAGCACCCGCTTACCAAAGCGGAGGGAAAGATTAGATACAGTGATCATAGTCGGTCAATAATTAGGGCAAAGTTAGCCATTTCCCCACCAAAAATGAATTCTCCCTGACCCTTGATCGGAATTCATTCCAGAATAAAGTCTAAATTAATGGCCCGTAGCTTTTAAGCTCTTCAACTTGGCGAAACTCCTGTGATTTTGAGCCTATGAACTTTCAATCTTTACCCTGGCATAAGTACTTCCTTGAGTTCTTGGGAACTTTCTTTTTGACCTTTACGCTCGGCCTTGCTTTAGGAGGTGGTAGCCAAATCATGGCTGGGGTTGCTGGGGCAACTTTGGCGACCTTGGTTTATCTGGGTAGGTCGGTATCTGGGGCACATTATAATCCTGCGATTTCCTTGGCCATGATGATTCATGGACATCTCTCACCCAAAGATACGGGGTTTTATGCCCTGGCTCAGATCGCTGGTGCCTTTGCAGGCGCGGCTATGGTGCCAGCTTTGGTGCAAGATGGAAGCTTTACCTTTATGTTGGTGCCCGCTGGAAGTGCCAACCTATTTCAGGTGCTTTTGGCCGAGTTGCTGTTTAGTTTCCTCTTGGCCTTGGTCTATCTACATGCTTTGTTGGGAAGTGCCAACCAATTGTATTCTTTTTATGGACTCGCCATTGGCCTTACCTATGGAGTTGCATGGTTAGCCATCCGAGAAATATCTGGGGCAGTTCTCAACCCAGCCTTAGGTTTGGGAGTGGATACTTTGGCAGGAGCTTATGAGGCTATGTGGCCTTATCTGGTCGCGCCCTTGGTAGGGACTAGCCTAGCTGCATTCACCTTTAGGTTTACTTCCCCCAAAGACAAGCCCATTCCCCTGAAAACCTACTTTCCCGACAAAGTTGAAGCACCAAGTCAAGATGAGATTAAAGGAGATAAATCTGGCCAAGAAGC
Source organism: uncultured Bacteroidia bacterium (assembly GCA_964521065.1). Taxonomy (GTDB): domain Bacteria; phylum Bacteroidota; class Bacteroidia; order J057; family J057; genus CAYVAP01. The sequence continues at coordinate 22,419 of CAZFPQ010000034.1, forward strand.
AGACAGTGCTTTAGAGACGAAATCTGAATAGGCTTTCAGCGGATAGGCAGAAGAAAAACGGTAATCGGGTTGCGGGAGTACGGGGTATGTTGCCACGATCACTCATCTTTAGCCATAGCTCCATCACCCATACCCCGATTTCTTCTTTCCAAGTGCTTAATTTTTCCAATTAAATTTGATTCGGCGCAATTTGACTTTCCTAGAAGCTGCATAGCCTCGGTAATCGTCAAGGCGGCGGTACCACTGGCGTTCTTCTGCATTTGCCGGAGGGACTTGATTGCCGATTGCGCTATTGCTTAGTCCGGCAGCATCTTGACCACGGAGCTGTTCTGGCCTCCCCAAATATCCTGTCTCCCAAGTCAGGGCAAGTTTATCCTCTGCCTGGGTACCTAGCACAGGTACTGACGCCAATTCAAGGCGGTATTCAATCACCAAACTATTTCCCTTGATCCCCATTCCTGCCGCCAAATCTAATCCGACTTGATTGGGATTATCTAACCAGGTAGTATCGGGAACATTGGGAAACCCAGCTACTTCAACGCCGTGCATGGTGGCGAGCAGTTCGGGGCGGTTGCGCTGCAGGTGAAATAAATAACGAGCCAGTTGATTGGGGTCTTTGGGCCTCAAACTAGGATCAACGCCAGGAGGAAATTGAATACTTTGGGCAAATGTCTTTTTTCCTCCAGGCTCGAGAACACAGCTTAATCCCGTCATCAAGACTTGATTTTGCCAACGGATATCTTCGGTGGCCCACGCTAGATAAAGATATCTCCCGTCGAAGGCGACTGCATAACGAACGGGTTCTCGTTTATTCCACTGCCAAGCTTCTTCAGGCCAATCCTTTTCGTCCCCATCGATCGTTAGGGGTTCAGCTAAGCTTATAGCAAAGCCTTTTTCCTGAGCCCAGGTGGATCCCAGACTCAGGAGAAAAAGGATAGAGAGTGAAAATATTCGCATCTGGGATTAAAGTAAGCGGACATAAGAAAAACGGTAATCGGGGTACGGGAGTACGGGGTATGTGGTGGCAAATATTCACTCTTATAACCCTGGCTCCGTAGGCCATACCCCGATTTCTTTTGTCCAAGTACTAAATATAGACCGGAGGGAGGACGCCTGGATGAATATTATCCCCAAGGACTTACAAAGCTCGATAAGCCTGCATGCAGTAGTCGACGCATTCTTTGACATAGTTGCTTGAGAAGTCAAATCTGATGCCTGCTGCCTCGTAAATTTCTGGAATCGTGCGTGTATAACCCAATTTAAGTGCATCTAGATACTGAGACAGCCCAAGCTTAGGATCTTCTTGATAATTTCGCCATACGGCAAGAGCTCCTAGTTGGGCGATGGCATATTCGATGTAGTAGAAGGGCACGTCGAAGATATGGCCTTGTTTGGCCCACATCTGAGACAATGAATCCTCATAGCCAGACCAGTCTACATCATCACCGTGGAAGCGGCGATAAATGGCAACCCATTCCGCTTTTCGCTCTTCTGCACTGTGGTCAGGATGTTCATACGCCCACTGTTGAAAGGCATCTACGGTTGCGATCCAAGGAAAGATGGTGATGCACCGCATCAACTGATTTTTTTGTGCACGGTGCAGAGATTCAGCATCGTGGTAATACTGGTCATAATAGTCCAAGCAAAGCAATTCCATGCTCATTGAAGCCAATTCTGCCACTTCCGAAGGGGTTTGCTTCAGGTCATTAAGCGAAATATCCCGAGTGACAAAAGAGTGCACGGCATGCCCACTTTCGTGTAGCATGGTAATCACATCAGACTGAGTGCCAGCAGCATTCATGAAAATAAATGGGATGCCAGTTTCCATCAATGGATAGTTGTACCCACCGGGAGACTTGCCAGGGCGGCTTTCTAGGTCCAAGAAACCCTGGCGATCCATGATGCGGATCATTTCTCCTAGCTCTGGACGCAATTGACCCAAGGCAGCTACGGAGCGGTCTAGCAATTGATCTGCTCCATCAAAAGGCTGTAGAGGGAGATCTCCAAATATGTCCACGGCTTGATCCCAAGGCCGAAGAGAATCTAAGCCTAGCTTTTCCTTGCGCTCTTTCATCAGCTCTAGGTAGACGGGCTTTACTACCTTTTCTACTGCTTCATGGAAGGCATGGGTGTCTGCTAAGGAATAGTCAAAACGCCCCATGGCATCAAATTTATAGGCGGTGTAGGAGGAGTAGCCGGCTTGTTGGGCCATTTGATCTCTTAAGACAACCAGCTTTCCAAATACTTCTTCGAGTTGAGGGAAGTCTTCTTTTCGTCGTGAGGCGATTTTCTCCCAGATGCTTTGCCGCAGGGCCCGGTCGTTGCTTTCTAATAGCTTGCCTGCCTGTTGCATCGTAAGTTCTTGCCCTTCATGCTCAATGGTCATGGCTCCCGTGATGGCTCCATATTGCTGGGCAATGGTTTGCGCCTCTGTCTGTAGAGGAATGTTTTCTTCTCGAAACAACTCGATTTCTCGCTCCAACTGCCGCACATAGGTGCGATAAGGATCGGCCGGTAGGGTTTTAAAATAGGGGTTGGCGATCATCTTTCGGTTGAGCTTGTCGCTGTATACCGAAAGATGTGGAGAAACTTCTTGTATAAAGTATTGGTATGCTTCGCGGTACTTTTCTTCATTAGAGTAGGAGGTCATTTTGATGTACCGCCAAGCAAAAGCTTCTGATACGACGGCTTCCAGCTCATTACGCCGAGAAAGGAAATCGATGAAAGCTTCAGTTGAGTCAGGCTCTTCACCTAATAACTTGAGGTAATAGGGCTCTAAGTCTGCCCAATTTTCTATGGTAAAATCTGTAGGGAGGAAGGTGCGTTTGGCTTTGTTATCTTCTACTTTTAAGTAAGCCTGCATAAGTATATAAGATTGGTTGAGGGCTAAATATTCAAAGGGTCTCCATTTTACACGAAATAAACCACAAAAGGATGTCAAATTCCAAGCACATAAATAGAACTCTTCGGCGAAAAGATTGTGCATCTACGCAATATTTGGTAAGTTGAAGTATTAATCCCTCGCTATTTACCCATGAACAAGCTCATAATCCTATGGGCCCTAGCTTTGTGTTTCTGTTTGCCTCCCCTTTCTATCCAGGGGCAGATTCAAGACCAATCTCAGGAAGTCCCCTCGGGCCTGAGGCTTAATGTAATGGACTTGCTTGATGAGGCTAGCCTTTCATCAAAGGAGGACGCACATGCTTTTATCCAACGTTTAGAGGAGTACTTACCTTTAGTCGAGCGTACCAATGATTTTTTCCTAATAGGGCGTAGCCGTTTGGTTTTAGGAAAACTGTTGGCTAGTCAAGAAGATCTCTCTGCTTTAAGAGAAGCCGTAAATCAATACCTGGCTGCTGCATCGGCTTTTGAAGCGGCCAATGATTTACCTTCATTAGCGACCAGTCATTTGCTGGCTGGGGAAGGTTTTATGTTTTTCAAAGATTACTCCCAGGCTATCCAACATATCTTACAGGCCCTAGCTCGGTTTGAGGTCATGGAAGACAGTGTCGCAGTGATGCGATGCTGCCAGCTTTTAGCAGAGTCTTTTTTTCAAACCCAAGCCTGGATTGAGGCAGAAAAGTATGCCCGTCGTTCAGAGGAAATGGCTAGGCATGGTGGCTTAGACAGTGTTTTGGTGAGCAGTTTGACACGCCTCGGTCAAATTAATCACATGCAAGGCCGCTCTGATATTGCCATGGCCTATTTGAGTGAAGCACATCAAATGGCCAAGGTCTCTCAATCCAAAGATCAAATGGCGGCAATTAGCAACTTAATGGGCCGCATTAGCTTTGACCGTGGCCAGATTTCGAGAGCCAGAACGTTGCATCAACAAGCCCTGCGAAATGCACGGCTTCAGCCAGATCCCGTGCAGAAAGCATATGCATTTTTAGGCTTAGCCAAAAGCAACGATTGGGGAAGTGACGGGGCCAAAGTCAAACCCTGGCTAGACAGTGCCTTGTTCACGGGGCGCCAGCATGATCTTGAATCAGTAGTATTGGAAGCTTATGATACCTATGCCAATGCCTACCTAGATTTAGCCCAGATAGATAGCTTTAGGACATATCAATCTCTGAGCAAAGACCTACAATCGATCTTGGACGAGCGGGCTCAAGCCAACCTGATTCAACGAATAAGTGCCCAGTTCGAACGCCAGAAGCAGAGCTTGCTTATCCAAAACTTGAAGCAAGAACGAGCATTGAAGGTCGAGGAACTGGCCAAAACCCGTACCCAAAACCAATTTGCGATCACGGTTGGAGTCCTTTTATTGATCTTAGCTGCGGTCCTCTTTCAACAATATCGCTCCAAACAAAAGGTCAATCAACGCTTAGGTGCTTTGGTTGAGCGGAGAACAGAGCAATTAAAAGTGGCTAATGAGGGCCTTCAGGAGGTAAACCAGGAGTTGGATACCTTTGCCTACCGCACAGCACACGACATTCGGGGGCCGGTAGCTAGGCTATTGGGGCTGAGTCAAATCGCGATGCGCGAGAAGGAGGCGCTCGATTCCCAAAAATACCTCGCAATGATCCATCGCGAGGCGGTCAACATGGACTTCATGTTGCATCGCTTTTTGGAGGTCAATAATATCAAGCATCAAACCCTTTCTTCGGAACCCATCTTACTAGAAGAACTAATTGATAAGGTGAAGGAAGACCTGGGACATCTTGAGGGATTCCCCATGTTGCATATCAAAACCGACTTTCCTCCTAAGTTAGAAGTCGTGAACGACCGCCTTTTGTTGGAAATAGTGGTGAAGAACTTGATGGAGAATGCCATTTTGTATGCCGATGAGAGAATAGATACATCTTGGCTATTGATTCGAGCACTCCGGCATGATGACAAAGTTGAACTTCGTTTTGAAGACAACGGCATTGGTATAGAACCTTCGGTGGCCCCAAGGATTTTCGAAATGTTCTTTCGAGGTACCACCCAGTCCAAAGGTTTAGGACTTGGACTTTATGCGACTTCTCTAGCTGCCCAGAAGACTCAGGTGCAGGTCAAGTACTTGCCTCGTGCCGGAAAAGGAAGTGTTTTTACCCTCCTTATACCTGGGAGTTTGGAAGCCAAGGGCTAGTTTGCTAGAAGAGGCCCCAATCAAAGACCTAGGTCTAAACAAATCTGTGTTTTGCTTTAAGTAGGAAACGAGAAGTTAGAAGCGAGATGCGGTACGGTTTTATGCTGATAACGAATAACTTAAATCAATCGCATTGCTCGGTTTTATTTGCCCACGTACTTAAAGTGGCTGGGTATCAGTGAGTGGAGTCATTCCCACACCGCTTTGCAGCGTCTTCAATAAGCGGGATTTCGCGGGCTCAACAGGCCTGCTTTCTTGCAAAAGAAAACAGGCAAATATAACTCTGGTAAGGCGAGGGGCACCCCATGCTGCCTAAAGCCGCCCTAAACTAACATTTAGCAAAACATCCATATTCGAAACTCAAGTTGCCATGGCTTTAGTCCCCTTGGCTGTAGAGCTTTAATAAAAAATGTCTATCCTTTCCCTTCTTTGGGGCAAATATTCCCTGTCCCTTAGGGCCTCGCCTTCTGCCTTGCGCGTCATAGCTTAACAGGATTCCGGCTCCTGCTGCTGTAGATCTGAGAAGAAATCCTCTTTGGGTTCATCAGGACGGGTTTGGCAGGGAAAATCTTTTTCAATTAGCAGGTGTAGGTTCTGCCCTGGATTTATCTCTAAGTGGTATTCGATACCCACTTGGTTCGATTCTCCCCAAGTTTTGGCTAATGCTGAGGGTATACTCACCGAAAGTAGGCCTATATCATAGGTCACCGTAGGCTTTTCCATTTTCTTTGCCACGCTCAGGCGGTAAGTCAAGGAGTTTGGCCCAAAGTCTAAAACTTCCTCAAGGGGAATATCAGCCATCAGTTGGCTTAACTCAGACCTTCTCACCCTAATTCTGATGCTCTGACTTACACAGCGGATTTTCATAGTAAGATGATGGATACAAGTTGAAAGGTACAATGCTCAGGAGCTGTCTGCTTAATATCTCAGAGTCGCGGACCCTTTATTTTACGGGGTGTAAACTGACCACAATAAGCTTAGAGGTGGGGGTATGGCTTTTGTAGGCAGTGGACTGAAGAGGAACCAAGACGTTGGTTTCTGGGAAATAGCTAGCCAAGCAACCCCTGGGAATGTCATAAGGGATGACCTTGAACTTTTCTGCTACCCGTACCTCTTCTTCCCCTGCTTCATTGACATAGTGCCCCTGTATATCGACAACTTGGCCTTTGGATAATAGGGCCTCATTCATGTCTTCTGGATGCATCAAAATCACCCGCCTTTCTCCATATATGCCTCGGTACCGATCGTTGAGTCCATAGATGGTGGTGTTGTATTGATCATGGGTACGAATGGTGCAAAGGCGATACTGACCGGCCGGCAAATCCAAGTATGGGACAGGATTGATGGAAAAATGGGCTTTTCCACTAGAGGTCTTGAATCGGCCATCTCGAGCTGAGTTAGGTAGATAAAATCCACCAGGCTGCCGTACGCGTTGGTTATAGCTTTCAAAACCTGGGATATTTTCCTGGATTTGGGTTCGAATGAGGTCGTAGTCCTTCGCCCAATCTTCCCAGGGCATGGCTAGAGAGGCAGGCAAAGTCGCCTGAGCTAGGCCGGCGATGATAGCTACTTCACTTTTCAACTGGGTGGATAGGGGGCGCAAGTTCCCCTGCGAGGCAGATACCACCCCCATGCTGTTTTCAACACTGACGAATTGGGAGCCCCCTGCCTGATGATCTTGTTCGCTTCTAGTGAGACAGGGGAGAATAATGGCTGTTTGACCAGTGATAAGATGGCTACGATTGAGTTTGGTGGATACTTGTACGGTCAACTGGCAATTTCGTAAGGCCTGGGCGGTGAGTTCTGTATCAGGCGTAGCTGAAAGAAAATTACCTCCCATCGCGACAAAAACACTTGCCTTGCCTTGGTACATGGCTTTGATGGCCGCCACCACATCGTGGCCATGCTTCTGTGGAGGCTTGAAACCATAATTGCTTTCAAGTCGATCCAAGAAAGCTTGAGGAGGTTTCTCCCAAATTCCCATGGTACGGTCTCCCTGCACATTGGAATGGCCCCTTACCGGACAGGTCCCTGCTCCAGGCTTCCCAATGCTGCCCTTGAGCAGCAATAAGTTGACCATTTCGCGGATGTTATCCACTCCATTTTTGTGCTGGGTAAGTCCCATGGCCCAGCATATGATGATTTTACTATTTTCGATTAAGAGCGAGGCTGCCTCCCTGATTTGGGCCTCAGGCACCCCTGATTCTTGAACTAATTGCTGGAAATTTTGGCGATCGAGGTCAGACATCAACTCATTAAAGCCTTGGGTCTGCTCAGCAATGAAGGCTTGGTCAAAGACTTGACCAGGATGTTTGGCTTCGGCTTCCTTCATCAAATACATCAAGGCTTTGGCAAGAGCTATGTCTCCATTGATTTTGACTTGTAAAAAGATGTCTGCCAAGGCGGTTCCTCGTCCAATGAGCCCCCCTATTTCTTGGGGATGGCGAAATCGCATCAATCCTGCTTCAGGCAGGGGATTGACGGCGATGATTTTCCCTCCGTTCTGCTTGCACGTTTGCAAGGCACTCAACATTCGTGGATGGTTGGTACCTGGATTTTGGCCTACTACTAGGACAACTTCTGCTTCATAAAAGTCCTCTAATTTCACAGAGCCTTTGCCTATGCCTAGGGTTTCGCTCAGGCCTACGCCACTGGATTCGTGGCACATATTGGAGCAATCGGGGAGGTTATTTGTCCCCAAAGCTCGGACGAACAATTGGTACAAAAAGGCGGCTTCATTGCTGGTCCGTCCAGAAGTATAAAAGATGGCTTCATCAGGGCTATCTAGGCGATTCAAGGTCTGAGCTATATGCGTAAAAGCATCCTTCCAACTAATGGGGCGGTAATGGTCTTCCCCCTCAGTCAAGATCATAGGTTCGGTGATGCGTCCACTTTTCCCCATCTCAAAGTCTGACCAGCCTTGCATTTCCTTGACTCCGTGACGTGCCATGAAGGAGGCGTCCACTCGTTTGCTGGTCGCTTCCTCCGCAATCGCTTTAGCTCCATTTTCGCAGTACTCTGCTAAAAGTGAACGTTTATCATCTGGGTCTGGCCAGGCGCAGCCGGGACAATCAAAACCTGTAAACTGGTTCATTTTGAGCAGGGCATTGACTCCCCTGAGACCCGTTTCCATCAATACGTGCTTCATGGCCGATGTAACAGCTGGTATACCGCCTGCAACTGACTTGGGCTCACCTACTTTAAGTTGGGTAAATTGGGCTGGTGCTTGGGCACCACTGGGACTGGAGGTCTCTTTACTCATGGGTCAATATTCGTTGAAAACCGGTATATACATTGGCCTTTTGGCCTCTGAGGAAGCCGACTAGGGTAATTCCCTGATCTTGGGCTAGGGAGACAGCTAAGCTCGAAGGAGCTCCTACTGCGGCGACAAAGGAGATACCGGCCATCGCGGCCTTTTGGATCAATTCAAAGCTACTTCTGCCACTTAACATGAGCACAAGCTCATTAAGTGGAAGCAGATCTTGAGAAAGTGCGGCCCCAATTATTTTGTCTAAGGCATTATGTCTGCCTATATCCTCCCGCATAAGTACTAGCTCACCTTCTCGGTCAAACAGCGCGGCAGCATGGAGGCCACCAGTGTGCCTGAATACTGCCTGGGCTTTTCGCATATGGTCGGGCAGCAAATACAAAAGCGCCGGGGTAATGGCCCAATGGGTTTGGGTAGCAGGGAGGGGACAGGCTTGTCTGACGGATTCCAAAGATGCTTTGCCACATACCCCACAACTAGAGCTGGTATAAAAATTTCGCTGCAAACTAGACCAGTCTAGAGCTAAATCTTCAGCCAGATGGATATTCAATATGTTGCCATGACTCTCTGGATGGGAAACCTGTTGGCAGTGCTTGATACTGATTACTTGAGAAGGGCGTTGAATGATGTTCTCTGTCAGCAAAAAGCCCAAAGCCAATTCTTGATCATGGCCGGGGGTACGCATAGTTACGGCCAAATTTCTCATTTGCCGATCATGACTTGGACCATAGCCAATCCTTAGTTCTAGAGGTTCCTCTAAGGCCAAGAGGTCCTTGGTTTGCTGAGCATGATGGGCATCCAGCTTTAAGACGGACTGAGAAGTGACACGCAGGGTCATGGCAATTTAGAACAAGGCAGATAGGGGAACGCTTTACCCAGGAGCCCAGACTTAATGTAGTGGTTGAAGGAGGAAAATCAAGTACTATGTTGAAATAAGTCATATTTCGAAACTCGTACTCGGTTTTCTCTTGTTCAGATGTTTAAAGTAATGTAAAGGATGGACTTAATCCTAAGAATGAGGACCCATTGTAGCCGAGCAAACTGAACAATTGCTGGACAACTCCTATCAGGCCGCTCAACGATTGGTAGAAATTTCGCGCAGAGAAAACAGATAAGCCAAGCTATCTTCCCATTTTCAAGAACCATTTGTGGCTGGGATCAGTTAGAAAAATAACCGCTAATAGAACCTTCCCATGGTGACACCCGAAGTTCGGCCCAATGTTCAAAACTACCTCCAAGCCAAGCCTCTTGGTTGGAAGACTCATCGCCACGAGTTTCACATCATTACAGCGGCTAGTTCTGATAGGGTCTGGGGTTGGCTCAATGATCCCCGCACCTTTACCAAAGGTCAGCCTCCCCTATACCGAGTGGAATTTGTATCACCAGATCCAGAGACCTTGCCGGCAGATTTTCAAGTGGGGGTCCAGACCATGCACCATGGTCCCTTCTTAAATTTTGCTGGGGTATTGAATGAAATCAGAGAGGGCGAATATAGAGACTTGCAGTATTACTACGGCAGTTTTGCTTTAAGCCTTCGTTGGATCAGGCCTTTGCGTCTACAATTTTGGGTAGAAGAGCTCGAACCTGGCATTACTCGGGTCCGTGGTCAGGTAGACAGCTATGTCAAGCCGTGGATTTTTGGGGCTTGGAGTTGGGCTCAGCAAATGTTTTGGGGCTCATTCGCTCGTCTTTTGCGAAAACAAACCGAGTTGTTCTAAACTGGACTTTTGCCATTTTGAAACGGAGGAAAACCTCTCTTGACGACCTG
>CAZFPQ010000034.1:32628-37004 GCA_964521065.1 uncultured Bacteroidia bacterium
CCTGAAATGCCGTCTCGACAAGTCGGGATGCTTACTTTTTTCAAAAAAAGTAAGGCCGGTTGAGCTTGCGAAATCCCACTTGTCGAAGATGCCGCAAAGCGGTGTGGGACAGGCGACACTGCTAATGGTTAAGGGTAAGATTTTGGCCAAAGTCCAGCTAAGGTGCTGGATTTTTTAGGCAATGATTTCCTCTATCTGTTGCGCTAGCCGTAAATCAAGATCCGTGACACCTCCCGCATCATGGGTACTTAAGCGAATGGAGACCCGGTTGTATACATTGCTCCATTCTGGGTGGTGGTTCAGCTTTTCCGCCAAAATGGCGATTTGACTCATGAAGCCCCAGGCTTGAATGAAGTCCTTGAAAGTAAAAGACTTTTCGATGCCTTGGTTGGAGAAACTCCATCCAGGTAGGGAGGATAGATGATCGCTTAGGCCAACTTCATCGTAGGTTTTCATAGGGAATGGGTTTGGGGTAGGATATAGAAGGAAGAATGAATATTTTGTGGTTTTAAGGGAGGCAGGCTATGCCATCAACAACCTCGTGGCTTATGAATGGTTTATCGACCCATATTTTTCTGCCTTTTTCCATAGACTTATCCAAGTATTTGTACATGAGAATTCTCAAAAGCAGCTTCCTCATTGTTGTGTTGCTTGGCTTTAGCCAGGTTTTATTGGGGCAAAAAGCAGCCACTTTGCAAGGAAAAATCAAACGCGGCAAAGACGATAAAGCCTTTGTGGTGTGGCAAGTCAACCCCATTGCTCCTCAGGCTCAATTATCAGCCCCTATCGATAAGGATGGGAACTTTTCTTTGGACATTCCTCTTAGTCAACCACAAACAGTCATTTTTGGTACCAGTCAAGAGCAAACGGAGTTATTCTTGTTTCCCGGGGAAACGTTGACCTTGAATGTAGATGTTAAAGAATTTGATGAAAGCTTGACCTACGAGGGCGGAAAAAGTGCGGCTGCTTCCAGGTTTATGATCAAATGGTTTCTTGCTCATCGTGACATGGGATCCCAGATGCAGACCATGCAGAAAATAAATGGTTCGGAAAGTTTTGATGAAGCTTTTCAGGGAGTGTTAGAACGACATGCAGCTGAACAAGAATGGATAAAAGCTCAGATGGCCGAAGAAAAGCTGCCTCAAGCATTTGTGGACTACTTTCAGCAGGACCTGCAATACAGCCATGCAAATGATTACAGCATGACGCCAGCAATGTTTGCCTACTTTAAGCAAGTGGAGGTTGATAAGATTGGCCTGTCCGGTGACTATTTTTCCTTTTATCAAGATATACCCTTAAATAATGAAGCGGCCCTGGGCCATGGTTCCTACTTAGAGTATGTGGATGCCTACCTCAATCATCGACTCCAAGGGACTGGTGAAATGGGTGCGGATCAAGTTTTTCAACAGAAATTCCAACTAGCTGAGGAAGTGCTAGATAGCAAAGCTGAGACCTTGGTCAAGGCATACTTAATCAAGGGGGTATTGGATTATGGCAATCCCTTGGTTGTACAGGAAGTCTTCCCTACCCTCAAAGAACTCGAAGGGGGGGAAGACTATTACAGCATGTTAGAGCCTTCCTTTGAGAAGGCCATGAGCCTAGCGCCAGGGAAACCAGCTCCTCAGTTTACTTTGTTAGATGCAGACGGAAATGAGGTTACCCTCGATGAGTTTTCCGGGAAAATACTCTACGTTGACTTTTGGGCTAGCTGGTGTGGTCCTTGTCGTGGGGAGATGCCTTACTCTCGTACCCTGATGGAGCAGTATCAAGATCGAGGAGATATTGCTTTTGTCTTTATCAGCATCGATGACGATGAAGCAGCTTGGCGCAAGGCCATGGACGAAGAAAAGTTAGGAGGGGTACACTTGTTTAGTCAAGGCTTTGGCTCTGAGGTCCCCCAAGCCTACAACGTATCGGCCATTCCTAACTACTTTATCATTGATCGGGATGGAACCATAGCTGACCCCTTTCCTCCTCGCCCCAGCGATCCTAATCTGGCACCTTTACTCGATAAATTGTTGGCCAGGTGATCACCTTGACAGCCTCTAAGAAAGATTACGTAAAGTTAACCTATCCTACTGGCGCAGAGATGAGTTTATACAGAACTTCATCTCCGCGCCAGTAGTTTTTAGGGCTTTGAGATTAACTCCAACACCGAACGGTATTTGCCAAATGAGGATCATCAAACTGTTGTTGCTATCATGGTTTTCTTTCTCTTTAGCGGGACCTTTAAACGTACAGGGTCAAAGCCTTAGCACCCATAGTTCATTGGGGGGAAAGGATGATTTTGTATCCCTCCAACTACGACACAATCAACATGCGGCCACGGCTACCGCAGCGGGATTTGACCCACGATTGGCTCCCTTTTATCATGGGGTTGCTTCAGGAGATCCGACTGCCCATAGCGTTATTCTTTGGACTCGTGTCACGCCAGAGGCTCAGCAAGACAGCAGCATCTTGGTTAGTTGGCGTGTCGCGAGTGATACAGGGATGACCCAGGTGATGGCACAAGGTGATTTTACCACTGATACCAGTCGAGACTATACCGTAAAAGTTGAGGTCACTGGATTACAGCCAGACAAATATTACTATTACGAGTTTTCGGCTCTAGGCCAAAACTCTCTCCGTGGACGCACCAAAACAGCTCCTCAAGGAGTAGATGATCACATCAGGTTGGCGGTGATGTCTTGTAGCAATTACGAAGCAGGCTTCTTCCATGCATATGGCCGTGTAGCAGAGCGGGCTGACCTTGATGCGGTGGTTCACTTGGGAGATTATATTTACGAGTACGAAGCAGGGAGATATGGCGATTCTACTACGGGCCGGCAGGTAAATGGGGGAGAGACCATTGGATTAGAGGATTACCGGGCTCGGTATTCTCTTTATCGACTAGATCCTGATCTTCGCCGGGCACACCAACAGCATCCTTTCATCACCATTTGGGATGACCACGAGTCAGCAAACGATTCATATGTAGATGGGGCTCAAAACCATCAATCCGATGAAGGCTCTTGGAGCCTGCGGAAGTCTGTTGCAAAGAAGGCTTATTTTGAATGGCTCCCGATTAGGGATCAAGCTGACACGACCATTTTTCGTCGACTTTCATATGGCGATCTGGTCGATCTTATCATGCTAGATACCCGGCTAGAAGGAAGGGATGTGCAAATTTTGGATGTGACAGATCCCGGACTTTATGACCAAAGTCGCAGCATCCTAGGTAGGCCTCAGCGGGATTGGTTCATGCAGCAATTGTATCAATCTCAGGCTACGTGGAAGTTGATCGGTAACCAGGTTGTTTTCAGTCCTTTCAATATTGGCTTTGCTTCAAAGTTTAACCCCAACTATAACCATCAAGAGCTAGAAGGGATTTTTATGGATATCTGGGATGGATATCCGGCCGAGCGGAAGCGTATTATCCGTCATGTAGACAGCGCAAACATACAAAACATCGTATTTCTGACCGGTGACTTCCACTGCAGCTTTGCTTTTGAAGTGGCAGATTCTGTTAACAACCCCGACAATTATCAGCCTATTTCTGACTATGACCCCATCACGGGGGCAGGAGCTGTGGCGGTAGAGTTTGCTACACCTAGTGTGAGTTCGGCCAACTTTGATGAAAACCTTAGTCCTGCCTTATCAGATGTCTTAGAACAAGTGATTAATCAAGGTCTGTTTCCATTGGTTCCTAGGGTGCCCAATCCCCACATGAAATATGTAGACCTAGACCGCCATGGCTATGTAGTCCTAGATGTAAAGCCTGATACTGCTCGGGCTAACTGGTACTATGTCAATGGTTTGGATAGCTTGGGCGGCAGTGAAAGCTTTGGTACTTCTCGCTTTGTGCTTCGAAATGAGGTATTACTTCGAGAGGATGGGATAGAAAGCATGGCTAAGGTCCAGTCCGCTGCTTTGGCGCCAGGGGCTATCCGCCCTTTTCAAGCCAGCACCCAGGTCGAAGACTATTCTCCCTTGCTGCTTTTGAGTGTCTATCCTAACCCTACCTACCGCCAGTTGCATCTACATTTTGGGCTTAACCAAGCAGGAAAAGTGAGGATAGAATTGATTGATCTAAGCGGTCGAACCTTGACGCCTTCCTTTTGGCAGGAGATGACCCCAGGAGTGTACGATCTAGATCTGTCGGTCCAAGACTTGCCATCGGGAAATTACCTGTTAAAGGTGGAAATGGATGATTATCAAGTGACAAGACGAATCGTGATAGCGGATCATTAAGCGGGGAACGGAGGCAAGGTGGAGGAGTTGGGAAGGTGGAAGAGTTAAAGGAGTTAAAAAAGTTAAAGAGTTAAGAGCTTGATTCATTTCGTACCCCGTTTAGTTGACGGGGGACCCTAGCTTTTCCAGGAGATCTTCAATCTCAG
>CAZFPQ010000035.1:0-36969 GCA_964521065.1 uncultured Bacteroidia bacterium
CCACTACCACTACCACTACCACTACCACTACCACTACCACTACCACTACCACTACCACTACTGCTTGCATAAATCGTTAAAGGATGCTATTTGGACTGACTACCCTGCCCGACTGTCACAAAGCCAGGCAAGCACTTGCCCTGGGTATGGCGCACCTGTTAATATCCTCGTGGCTGCTGGGAATACCTGTAAGAGGGCTTCAGGCCCAGGACGGGTATTCTTTTAACTTCGAACATCTGACCATAGATCAGGGGCTATCACATTCTACCGTTCACAGTGTAATCGAAGACCGTCGGGGTTTCATCTGGATTGGGACTCGATACGGACTCAATCGCTTTGATGGCTATGATTTCAAGGTCTTTTTGCCGAAAAAAAAAGACAAGGGCAGCATAGGAGCCCACGGCGTATTTTGCTTACTCGAGGACAAACGGGGCGATATATGGGTTGGGCATCAGGAAAGAGGCATCAGTCTCTATTCGCCCAGTCAAGATCGATTTACTCAGTTTCCGCCAAGTACCTTTCCTAACATCGACTGGAAGACTTTGAGCGTGAGGAGCTTTTTCCAAGATAGCCGGGGAAATGTATGGATTGGCACCTATGGAGCTGGAGTGCTAGTTGTGGACAGTACCCGCCGCCCTCTATTTCAGCTCTGCAGCTATGGAGATGCGGCCAATCATCGGTTAAAAAATGATTTCGTCTTTGACTTTACAGAGGACTCACTTGGAAACATATGGATCGGAACGGCCGGAGAGGGGGTCGCGGTTTACGACCCTATACAAAACCAAGTCCGGCACCTCTCTGGGCGGCCAGGCGATCAGATCGAGGGCTTTGGGCGGGAACTATGCTTAGACGCTAAGGGAAATCTTTGGGTAGGTACAGCGGGAAATGGGCTCTACTACGTGGAACTGCCCCAAGAGAAGATTACAAGGCAGGTAATGGCGGCTGATGATCAAGGACTAAGCCACAATATGGTTACTGACTTGGAGCTTGATACTGAGGGTAACTTGTGGGTGGCTACCGATGGAGGAGGGCTAAATCGTTATCACCCTCAAACGGACTCATGGCAACCATTTCATTACTCGGCCAAGCATCCTGGTTCACTGAACACCGAGGCTCTCTACGAGCTGACTTTTGACCGCCACGGCAACCTGTGGGTTGGCACCTTCAATGGGGGAATCAACCTACATCGGGCCATACAGACTCCCTTTGCTACCAACCGCGAGTACATTCCCGAGCGCCTATTAGGTCTCCAGTCGGTATTGGCCCTGGCTCAAGATAAAGCTGGAGCCGTGTGGATGGGAACCGACGGGGCTGGCCTCTTTTCTTGGCAATCGCAAGACCACAGCGTACAAGTCCTCCCCTACCAAACCCGAAAGGGCAATCCCTTGCCAAAGGTAATCACCAGCATTGCCCTCACTCCCCAAGGTACCCTTTGGCTAGGCAGTTACGCCGAGGGCTTATTTCACCTTGATCCAACTCAAGGCACAACTCGGCATTTTATCCGGCAGCCTGGACAAACAGGGTCCTTGGTTCATAATAATGTGTGGGATTTGGCAGCGGATTCGACCGGTGGATTATGGGTGGGAACTTTGGGAGGAGGGCTGGCTTACCTAGCTTCGGGAAGCGCTAAATTTATTCCTTTTACGGACTTAGTACCCCATGATTCCCCTCCATTATCTGGGGTACAGATCATTGACATTCTGCTCGACAGAAAAGGAAAAAACCTCTGGGTGGCCACTGAAAACGCGGGGCTTAACCAAATAGATTTGACCGATTTCAGGGTGCTTCAGTATCGTCACCAACAAGACAACAACAGCCTAAGCAGTGACCGGCTGCGCTGTCTTTATGAAGATTGGGAGGGGAACATCTGGGTGGGGACAGAGTATGCCGGTCTCAACTGTCTCAACCCCAAATCGGGAAGCGTGCGTCGCTACGATCAACTAGATGGTACCCCGTCCAACATGATCAATGACATATTGCAGGGACCTGATGGACATCTATGGATGAGTACCCAAGCAGGAATCACCCGATGGAATGAAGAGTCTCATGTCTTCCTTCATTTGGGGTCAGACCCCTACCTGATAAACAATCAGTTCAATCCTGGGGTCAGTCTCAAATTGGAGGATAACCGCCTCGTGTTCGGTAGCACCAATGGATACACCATCGTACTCCCGGATCGAGTTCCTGAAGACCCAACACCGCCCCAAGCCATGTTTTCTGACCTCTACCTTTCGAACAAATTGGTTCAGGTGGAGCAGGAGGCAGAATCTAGCATTCTCAAGGGGCCGCTTAATGCATCAGAAACGGTGGTTCAGCTTTCTTATAAAGATCGGGGAATTCAATTTTTACTGACCAGTGACCATGTTGCTCAGGCGGCTCAACAAGTCTATGATTACCGACTCAAGAATTACGAGACTGATTGGCATCGCCTAAAAGCTGGCCAGCGTACCGTCAACCTATCTGGTTTACCAGGGGGTGTCTATTTCTTGGAAGTAAGAACGGTAAGCCCTACAGGCAGACGGGGGGAGACGCGTACCCTAGCCTTGAATGTCAAACCTCCCTTTTGGGAAACCATTTGGTTTATCACTTTATGCCTAGTCGCAGCCCTTTTGATCTTAGCTGGGGTCGTGGCTTACCTATTGCAGCGTCAGAAAGCTTTTTTTCAGGCTAAATCAATGCTGGCTAAACAAGAAATACTGCGCCTCCGCAATGAAAACTTACAGAAAAACATTGCAAATGAACGAAGCAAACTTAGTGCTTCAGTCCTGCAGATAGCCCATAAAAACAAACTGCTAAATGACCTAAAATCACGAATCTTAGAGCTACGCAGCAAAAGTGAGGCCTCTGACCCCAACCTCAAGAAGGTCATGCGAGAAATTGAGCGAGAGTTGAAACAGGAAGATTATTGGCAGCAATTCCAATTGGTTTTTAACCGTACCCACACTCAATTCATGGAAAAGCTTCAAGTACGCTGCCCTGCCTTGACCGACCATGAGAAGCGCCTGTGCTGTTTCATTCGTATGCAACTATCCAATCGTGAAATCGCTTCCATTTTAAACATCACCGTCAATGGAGTGGAGCAGGCGAAATATCGAATCAAAAAAAAGCTCCAGTTAAAAAAGGGGCAGTCCCTCAATGAGCAAATCCGCGACATGTGAGTCCATTTAGCTTGTGTATGAAAAAAAACCTGCCTGAAATGCTCAAAAGGCCGATCAGTAGGGTATTTGTCAGGTGTCATTTTCAGGTTCTTTTGGCATCGACTCTTACTTTAGCTTCAGTTCTAAGACCAAGATATACCCTTTACCAACCTTCCTGAGCTCGATAGAAGGGTATAGACTTCACCACATTATGACTACGCCACGTGCACCCTCGGGGCACTGTCTAGGACAATCCATTTGTCTTAGATGGGCAGGAAACTCATGTCCAACATCAACGTGATTCATTCATTATGAAAAAGCTCTCCTACTACTTGCTACTCCTCATGATCATGGTGATCCCCCGGCTCAAAATCACTGCGCAGACGACGTTCAAAGGAGAGGTTCTTGATGCCTTTACCAATCAGCCAATTTATGGAGCCACTGTTCTCATCGTTGGTCAAGGATCTGGATCCTTCACCAATGAGGAAGGGCAATTTGAAGTGGTGGCAAGTGAAGAGGATTCCATTGAGGTAAGTTTTATCGGATATATATCGGAGCGCCTTGCGGTTCAACGCACTGAGGCCTGGCTGATTGAACTAAGGCCTAAAACACGTGACCTCGATGAGATCGTCGTAATTGGTTATGGCCAAAAGTCTCGACGCGATTTGACAGGGGCCGTGTCTTCGGTAGATGTAGACAACCTAGAAAAAGCCCCCATTACCCGGGTAGAAAATGCCCTGCAAGGGCAAGTGGCTGGTGTACAGGTATCTCAATACTCGGGGCGACCTGGCTCTGCTCTTTCCATTAGAATTCGAGGGGCGACTTCGATATCAGCAGGCAACGAGCCTCTGTATGTCGTGGATGGAATCTTGGTCTTGAGTTTAGAGGGAATCAATCCAGCAGATATTGCCTCCATTGAAGTCCTAAAGGATGCCTCCGCCGCTGCGATTTATGGCGCACGCGCCGCAAACGGAGTGGTATTGGTAACGACCCACAATGGTCACGGGGGTCAGAATAAAGTCAGCTTCAACGGTTTTGCAGGGGTTAGCCAGGTTACTCGGCAGCTAGACCTTCTAGATGCGCCAGGTTATGTCGAATTAATCAACGAGGCCTATACCAATGCTGGTCAGGGCCCACGACTTAATCCTGAAGATTTTAACCAGAATACCGATTGGCAAGATGAGATTTATCGCAACGCCCTTAACACCAACTACCAACTTTCCCTAAGTGGGGGCAGTGCCAAGAACAGTTACTACGTTTCGGTTAACCGCCAGCGCCAAGAAGGTGTCGTAGCGGGGTCAGACTTCAATCGGACCAATGCACGCTTAAACTTTCGGGGCGAAGTCAAGCAGAACCTTCGCTGGGGAAGCAACCTCAATGTCTCTCAGGTTCTCTTCAACAATGTCCCCGATAACCAGCGGGTCAACCAAGGAGGGGTGATCTTGGGTGCCCTTTCTGCCCCCCCCATCATTGGCATCTACAATGAGGATGGTACCTACACGGTTAACCCTCTTCAAGCCTGGGAAAACCCCGTGGCCAACATTGAGGCACCTCAAGATCAGACGAGAACCACCCGGCTTATTGGTGCCTTATTCGTAGAATGGGACCTCTTGCCAGCGTTAACCTTCAAAAGCTCCTTCAGCACCGAAACCTACTTTAACAAAAACGACTATTTCCTCGATCCTTTTTCAACCCAATTTGGGCGAAGTCTCGAAGGCCTGGGCACCACGAGTACCAATCAAGAATTGATCTGGCTTTCGGAGAATACCCTCAACTATACTCAAGACCTAGGCCAGCACCATTTTAGCTTTCTCACCGGTATCACTGCACAAGAGTCACGCTATCAAGGGACTTTCTCTAGAGCGGAAGGCTTTCCAAATGGAGCGGTAAGCACCCTAAATGCTGGGAGTCGCAAAATCGAAGCCAGTAGTTTTGGCTCACAGTGGGCACTGCTTTCCTATTTAGGTCGAGTTTCTTACAAATTTGATGAACGATTCTTGGTAGATGCGAATTTCCGAGCCGATGGCTCTTCTCGATTCGGAGCTGACAATCGCTTTGCTTATTTCCCTTCCCTTTCAGCCGCTTGGCGCGTGTCGGAAGAAGCCTTCTTGAAGCCCATCACACAGGTCAATGACGCAAAAATTCGCCTAAGTCTTGGTTCTACGGGCAATCAAAATATTGGAGATTTTTCCAGTTTTGGCCTCTATGCCCTGGGCTCAAATTACAACTTTGAGGGGCGCATCGTTCCGGGCACCCGTCCTGCGACCATCGGCAATGACAACCTCCGCTGGGAGACTACGGACCAATACGACCTAGGCCTGGACCTAACCCTGTTCAATTATCGAATCAACTTCACCATGGATCTGTACTACAAGTACACCCGAGATCTTTTGGTCAACGTTGACCTTCCTCTCAGTACAGGATTTGGCAGTGGCATTCAAAACTTAGGCGCCATAGAAAATCGTGGCCTAGAAATCATGATCAAGTCCTACAACTACACCCGAAAAAACCTGCAATGGACCACCGACTTTAACTTCTCGGCCAATCGAAATCGAGTCCTGGACATAGGGGGAGAAGATCAGGTGATTTTTGCCGGCTCCATTCCCGAAAACGGTTTTTCAGTGATTGTACAGGAAGGGCTTCCTTTGGGTTCTTTCTATGGTTTCCGCAGCCTCGGAGTTGATCCAGAAACAGGGGACCTCGTGTTTGAAGACCTTGATGGAGATGGGGAAATCACTGATGAAGACCGTAGCGTCATTGGCGACGCCAACCCTGACTTTATCGTGGGACTATCAAACACCCTTACTTGGGGCTCCTTTCAACTGGATATTCTCTTCCAGGCGGTATACGGCAATGAGGTCCTAAATGCTACTCGGATTGAAACGGAGGGCATGTTTTCAGTAAAAAACGCCTCTGCCGCCGTGCTAGATCGCTGGCAAGCTCCCGGAGACATCAGTCGCTATCCCAGAGCCATATTTGGCGATCCTAATCGCAACAGCCGAATAAGCGACCGCTTTATTGAGGATGGATCTTTCCTGCGTCTCCGTACCGTAACCCTGAGCTACACCTTGCCTGAAAGTGCCCTAAATAGGCTCTCTATCCAGGGATTGAGTGTGTACCTCAGTGGACAAAATCTTTGGGTATGGACCCGTTACTCCGGTTATGACCCCGAGGTCAATCGTGACGGAGGAAGTGCCATTTCCCAGGGCATTGATTACGGCACTTATCCCCAATCTCGTACCATCACGGCTGGCCTCCAGTTTGACCTATAGGTCGTTATCGTCCCCACCCTGCCCGGTTATCAGGGAAAATGCCTTCCGCATTTTCAGGCCGGGGCTTCCCCCTACTTCATTCTATTCACGCTCAACCTAAGCATCAAATAAAAATGAAATCATACAGCAAATTGCTCCTCCTACTTTGGCTCAGTGCTACCGCTTGTAGTGTCCCATTTCTTGACCGAGCCCCCATCTCTGACCTGACGGAAGGAAATTTTTTCCAAACCGGGGCCGATGCAGAAGCGGCCCTGGTAGCCGCCTATGACGCCCTCCAGAGTGAGTATTATATCTTCGACCATTTCACCAATGGTGACGTCGTCTCAGACAACTGCTATGCAGGAGGTGATAACCCCAACAATTTCCAATTGGATGAATTCACTACCACCGCCATCAATGGAAACGTAGAAAGGGATTGGCGCTACCTTTACGAAGGCATCTCTCGAGCCAATGCCGTTTTGGACAATACTGAAGCGATCTCTTCACCTGACCTTTCGGAGCTGCGAAAAGCAGAGATCCTGGGCGAAGCAGCCTTTCTCAGGGCCTTTCATTACTTCCAGCTTGTCAACCTTTACGGCCCAGTTCCCCTAGTGCTTGAAAAAGTAAATTCCACAGATCCTGAAGTCATCTTTCAGACCAGGGTCTCTGTAGCAGAAGTATATGCCAGCATCATCGCGGACTTAGAGTATGCACTGAGCAGGGTTAGCAGCGACCTAGGCAATGCCGAGCGGATTAACCAAGGCACGGTCAATGCCATGTTGGCCAAAGCACATGCCCATCGCCCAAACCCAGATTGGCAAATGGTGGACTTTTACGCCGAAGCCTTGGTGGGCAATGGCTCCTATTCCCTACTGCCTTCCTTCGATTTGCTGTGGAATGGCCAAAACGAAAACTCAATAGAATCCATCTTTGAGGTGCCCTATCTAGGTGGGACCAATGAGGCCAACTGGGGTCCTCAATTGTTTCTTCCTCCGTCACTCACTGGAGACAGCTGGAGAAAGTTCAATACCCCATCCAATGACTTAATTGCGGCCTATCAGGCTGAGGGGGACCAGATTCGGCTGCAAGCTTCCATTTTATTTGAGAGAAATTTGCCCTGGTCGGACCCCAACTTCCCAGATGGAAATGTTCCCTTTCCTTTTAAACTCCGCAAAGCAGATGGCTGGTCTAGTGGCTACAACGTGATCCTGCTGCGCCTAGCAGACCTCATGCTTCTCCAAGCTGAAGCCAAAGTTGAACTGGGCCAACTCCCCGCAGCCGCTACCTTACTCAACCAGGTCAGAGACCGAGTAGACTTGCCCCCCATTCCTGTAGGTGCTGGAGAAGAACTTCGCCAAGCCATCGCCAAGGAAAGGCGCTTAGAACTCGCGTTTGAAGGGCATCGTTGGTTTGATCTCAAACGCACTGGAAAAGCGGTGGAGACCATGAATGCCCTAGACCTGGGATATAACGTCACCGAAGACAAACTGGTTTTCCCCATCCCCCAAAGTGAGTTGGATCGCAACCCCAATCTCGCACAAAATCCATCCTATTAAGCACCCGGGTAGGGAGCAGCGAGGTCTGGGATATAGGCCAAAGAAGCTCATATACAACCTCTTAAGCCCATTACATACCTTCTTCAGGTCACTACTTTGGCCTGCCCATTCAAGTACCGAAACACTCAATACCTTAATCAATCTTTCGTTATGAGGAACTTAATTCTACTACTTTCAATCATGTCCTGGAGCAGTTTGCTCCAGGCTCAGGTGGACATCACTTTCCGAGTTGACATGTCCAACGAGACCGTCTCAGCCGACGGGGTACACGTTGCCGGAGACCTAAATGGATGGTCAACCACCAATGACCTACTCACTGATCAAGGAGGAGGGATTTACATGGTTACGGTCAGCCTTGAGCCTGGACGTGATATCCAGTACAAGTATCTCAATGGAAATGCCTGGGGAACCGAGGAGGCTGCTCCGACGAACTGCACCATTGGGGGAAACAACCGCATTTTCACCGTCCCCAATGCAAGTGATACCCTAGACTTGGTTCCGTTTAATGGCTGTCCGGCAACCGTAGAAAAGAAGCACGTGATATTCCGCGTCGACATGAGTAATGAAACCCCTAGCAGCGATGGCATTCACGTAGCTGGAAACTTTGTGGCCTGGGATCCAGGAGCAGCAACCATGACGGACATAGGAGATGGGATCTATGAGTATGAAGCAGATGTCCTGGCCTCTATTTTGACCCTTCAATACAAATATGTGAATGGAAATGCCTGGGGCAATGAAGAGTCTATTCCAGACGATTGTAAAAATGGGGATAGCAATCGCTTCAAAGCCCTGAGCGGAGACACCATCAGCCTAGCTACTTATGTCTTTGGCAGTTGCGACACCCTGGAACAGGCAGCCAGCTCCACCAAGAAATTGTCACGTGACCGCTATCAATTTATCTCTGATCCCGCCAACCATAGTCTTAGCCTTCAGCTCTCCCCTACCCTAGGACAGACCCAGGTACGAGTTTTAGATATGCGAGGTCAGCAAGTGTTTCAACACACCCTCAAAGCCGAAGAGGGAGAAACCTTACACCTTCAAGGAGCGAATTGGTCAAACGGAGTATATATCCTCCAGGCCTACTCTCCACAAGGCATTATCAGCGAGCGTTTCCTTTGGTATCAGTAGTAGTTAGTCGTGTATAAAGCAGTGGGGAAAGACCTTCCTCACTGCACCCTTTACATCCATATTTGAAAAAACATGCTTTACCGACACCTTTGTCCTTTTTCCTGGATATTCATCCTTTTGGTGATAGCTTGCAAAGAAGAGCCGATTCCCATTCCTCCCACCACTGAGCCACCTGAAGTTCCCAAAGGTGTAGTCGCGGTATACCAGACCAACAATGATGGAACCCTAGCCCTTGCTTCGTTGCCCGACTCCCTACCTCTGGTATCCCCTACAGGAAACAGCATTTCTATTCCCCTAGACCCCAATCAATCCTACCAGGAAATGGAGGGTTTTGGAGCTGCCCTTACGGGGTCTTCTGCCTATGTATTGAAGCAGCACCTCTCAGATTCTGAGCGGGCGGCGGTATTAGAAGACCTTTTCTCTGCTGCCACAGGGATAGGTATCAGCTATCTTAGGCTAACCATGGGAGCCTCCGACTTTTCTCGTTTCAGTTACACCTACAATGACTTACCGCCTGGGCAGACAGATAGGGACCTGCAGCAATTCTCACTGGGCGCCGACGAAGACTATCTCATTCCAGTTTTAAAGGAAATTCTGAGCATTGCTCCTGACCTGCGCATCATGGCTACGCCATGGACTGCCCCCGCGTGGATGAAAACCAACCAGGGTCTCATCGATGGAGGAAACCTGAAGACCAGCCTATACGCTGCTTACGCTCAATATTTCGTGCAGTATATCACGGCCATGGCGGATCAAGGGATTCCCATTGCTGCCATTACCGTCCAAAATGAGCCCTTACACCGAGCTCCAGGCTATCCCAGCATGGAAATGAGCGCATCAGAGCAACTGATCTTTATTCGGGATCATTTGGGTCCCGCCTTTGAACGGGCTAACCTAGACACCAAGGTGATCATCTATGATCACAATTGGGATGAGACTGCTTATCCCCTTGAAATCTTAGCAGATTCGGAGGCTAAGAAATATGTCTGGGGCTCCGCTTTTCATTGCTATGCAGGGGAAGTAGACGCCATGTCCGAAGTCAATCGTGCCCACCCTGACCGAGGCATCTTCTTCACCGAATGTTCGGGGGGAGCCTGGTCTCCCAATTTTGGAGCCAACCTAGCCTGGAATATGGAAAACCTATTCGTTGGAGCACCCCGCAATTGGGCCAAAACCGTGTTGCTTTGGAACCTGGCTTTGGATGAGCAAGCAGGGCCTCAAAACGGGGGATGTCAAGACTGTCGAGGAGTTATCTCCGTGGGCTCGTCCAATGGCGCTGTCACCAAAAACGTAGAGTACTATTTATTGGGGCACGTAGCCCGTTTTGTACGCCCTGGCGCCTGTCGGATAGCCTCCCCGTCCACTCGGAGTTCGGGCATCTCCCAGGTTGCCTATCAGAATATTGACCAGTCGCTCGTCTTGATGGCGTACAATCATCTAGACCGCCCCCTAGATATCGAGGTTCTCACAGGTAATAACCAAGCCTTCCAATATACCCTCCCAGCAGGCGCACTGGCCACATTTAGCTGGAAGATTTAACTATCCCTCTGCTTACCAAACGCTTATTTCACTGATGAAGATCCCCATTTTCGTTTTTGCCGTAGTCTTTTGGGTGGTAGTACCCAAACAAGGCTCCTCCCAGTCCACACAAGTGATGACAAGCCTTCACATGGTGGATAAGTTGGACCAAGTCAGCGTCTACACCACTGCCCAGAACACTGACTTACGCCTTTCACTCTCTCAAGAAGAGCCATTTTTAAAGGCCCAGCAACCCTTAGAAACGCAGGTAGCCATCTTTGTACAGCCTGATAAGACCTACCAAACCATGGTTGGGATTGGGGGAGCCTTGACTGATGCCTCTGCGGAAGTGTATGCGTCCCTTGATGAGGCTCGGCAACAACAGTTCATGCAAGCCTACTTCGACCAAGAGAAAGGCATCGGTTACACCTTTGCCCGTACTCATATTCACAGTTGTGACTTTAGCTCGGAAAGCTACACCTACGTTTCCAATGAAGATAAAGCCCTCAGCAGCTTTTCCATTGACAAAGACCAAGCCTATCGGATTCCCTTCATCAAAGAGGCCATGAATGCCTCAGAGCATGGGCTGAAGCTATTTGTAAGTCCTTGGAGTCCACCCGCTTTCATGAAATCCAACGGAGACATGTTACAGGGAGGAAGTTTGCTACCTGATTTCCAGGATAGCTGGGCCCTCTACTTCGCAAAATTTATCAAGGCTTATGAGGCAGCAGGCATTCCGATCTGGGGGTTAACGATTCAAAACGAGCCCATGGCGACCCAGATTTGGGAATCGTGCATCTTTACAGCAGAGCAGGAGAGAGATTTTTTAGTCCAGTATTTGGGTCCTACCCTGGATCGCGAAGGGCTAAGTGACAAGAAAATCATTGTTTGGGACCACAACCGCGACTTGATTAACCACCGGGTTAACACCATTCTTTCAGATCCCAAAGCAGCTGCTTATGCTTGGGGGGTAGGCTTTCACTGGTATGAAACCTGGACGGGCGGCGAACCCATGTATGACAATTTGGACGTGATCCAGGATGCCTATCCCGACCATCACCTGGTCTTTACGGAGGGGACCCCCGCAAACTTTTCGCACAGTGGCTATACCAGTTGGGATAATGCAGAGCGGTATGGAGGATCCATGATTAACGACTTCAACCAGGGAACCGTCGCATGGACAGACTGGAACATCCTTCTAGATGATAAGGGTGGTCCCAACCACGTAGGCAACTTTTGCATGGCCCCCATTCATGCGATCTCTGCAGACTCTCTCATCTTCACGCCTTCATATTTTTACATTGGGCATTTTTCTAAATTCATCAAACCAGGTGCCGTACGGGTCAGCACCGCAAGCAGCCGCAGCTCGCTGCTCGCAACTAGCTTCAAACAAGATGATGGATCTATGGCGAGTGTAGTTATGAACCATACGGATGAGCCCATCGATTATCTATTTTATGTAGGAGATAAGGCCACTGCATTGAGCATTCCAGCTCATGCCATTCAGACTCTTTGCTACTAGACTAGGCCTATCCAATAAAACTCGATTGGACTCATTATGGTGAGAAATCAAAAGGTTGTTTGGGTTCTTCCGCTACGGCTAAACTTGTCTTTTTTTTACCTGCCCGCCTTCTCATGGTTCACTACTTAACTTTGCTACGTCCTTGACTCCTGCTATTCTTACTTAGATTACGCATTTTACTTGAATCGATTTCACCAACACAGGCATTCACTCCCAGCTAATCTTTTTTGTTATTTCTTTTCCACCAGAAGAACACCCCTCCTATCAGCCCTAATACCAAAGCCAGCCAAAGCACCCAGATGTAAGAATTCGGTCTCAACTGGATGGGGCCTTGATTTCCCATCAATACGAACGCCGCCCAATGATAGGGGGCCATGCCTTCCTCCAGCAAAGCTATTTTTGCCTGTTGTAAGGCCACATCTTTACCTAAACCTTGGTTTAGTCCTCGGTAAAACTCAGACATCAGCTGGGCCGTGGCCCCATCACTTACCTCCCATAGGCTCGCAAGGAGAGATTGGGTACCTGCGTAGAAAAAACCTCGAGAGAGGCCCAATAGGCCTTCTCCTTCACTGGGTTTCCCAACATTGGTCTCACAGGCACTGAGCACCACCATTTCGGCATTTAGGTTCATGCTATATAATTGCCCCGCAAAAAGCGCCTGAACCCCTGGAAAGCTGTCAACCCCTAACACGAGGGTATCACTAAGGCTAGAGAAAGCCAATAGAGAAATCCGGCCATCCTGATCAGAAGCCAAGCCATGGGTCGATAAATGAATCAAGCGGTACTGGTCTGCCTGTGTTCGAAATGCTTCTAAGGTGGCCTCTGAGCCGGTTAGGGCTTCTGCTCCATATTGATCTACTAAGTTTTGGGCTTCTTTGATATTATTGACCAAGGCTCCAAGGTAGGCACGGGTAGCAAGAAGGGCCGGGCTAGAAGTTTCCTTACTTTCAGTAAAGCTAGGGGCCATCGCCAAAAAGTTCTTTGGGGCCGGTTCAAGGGAAGCCTCCACTTTGCTCTTCCACCAACTTCCTGAATAAGTAAGACTATAGCTATGATCGACCAACCAAGGTCGATCTGAGTTCGGGCTGGCCTTTAACACATCAAAGGGCAGGTGCCAAAGTACGCCATCAGGAATGACCAATAAGCGACTGGGCAGGCTGGTTTCGAGGTCCCCGATCAAGATTTGATGGAGGGAATGTGCCAGGTCTGAGGGCAGTTTTTCCTTGCTGCTCCCTCGTTGAGATACTCGACTTGGCCCCAGAAAAGGGGCCCAAATTTCCTCTTGCAGGGCCAACACTTGCTCTCGCCAATCTCTGCTAGGAGGAAGTACCTCAAAGCTGATAGAATCTGGCCAAACGGCCATTCGAAAAGTATGACTGGCTCCTGTAAAGAAACTCACCAAGGCGGCATCAGAGGAGAGAGATTCCTGCATGACGGCCACGGAAATAGGACCTGCGCTTTCCTGGGGATATGTATCAGTCTGAGAGGCTAGCCACTGCTGGTAGCGCCTTTGAGCTTCGAACCAACTTAACTCGGCCGAGGAGGTGGGTTTCCCTGCCGCTTTGGCGGCAAGCAAGGTCTGATAGGCCGCTTCTTTTTGAGTCGCCAACAGCCGCTGAGTGGCTCTTGAGGAATCTGGTAGGGCAGACAAAACCTCTCTTTGGGCGTCTGATCGAAGCAAAGAAAGCCCGTGGCTACTCTCCATAAAACTCCATTGCCTAGCATAAGTCCTCGAATCCAAAGGGAGCTCAGATTCCCACATCATGGCCTCCTCAAAGAGCTGATAGGCTACCTGGGTCAGCCTAATCAGGTCTTCATCAAATGGTGCCTCTATGCGTAGGCGATCCATCTCGGCTATGGCCTCGTCAAAGGCCGATCGAGCTTGTTCCCTTAAATTCGGATTATCCACCTCTAGCTTGGCTATATCCCCTCGGATGGAGGCTATATCTCCCAACACCCGAACCAACAATACCGGATTGGCTACCCATTCCTGTAGGTTCTCCAACTCCTCCTGGGGCTTCCTAAGACAACTGGCGGCTGCTTGATATCTTTCTAAAGCAAGCCTTACTTCGTCTTTGGCCTCAGCCAGGTTGCCCAGGGCTTGGTACGCCTGAGCAGCTTGGGAACCATCGCCAAATTGCTGGAGGCGCCACGCTAAGGTCTCCTTCAACAATTCCTCCGCTTGTAGGTATTCCCCTTCATGCAAAGCTAGCTTGCCTAATTCTAACAGCGCCTCCTGGTAACGCTCCTCCTCCTGAGGGATGATCTCAAGGATACGTCTAAGCAGAGGGCGAACTTTATCGCTTGCCGCCTGCTTCATATGCAGTTCACTGATCGACAGGCAAGTAGAGGCCAGGGGATTCCGGTTCTTGGTTGGGTCAGACTGATATTGTTCTTGATAGAAATCTAAAGCCTCTTGATAATAGGTCAACGCTTTACCACTCTCCCCTAAGCCCATATGGCAATCACCCAAGTGCTTGAGATCCAAAATGCGACGCCTTTCAGAGCCCCCAACCTGATCCAAAGCGAGGGCTTGCTGAAAATATTGAATGGCTACATAAAACTGCTGAGTGGCTTTGTAGATGGCACCGAGATATTGGTAGGCAGAAGATAGAGATTGTTGGGTAGATGGCGTAGGACTTGAGCTAGCCTTAAGGGCCTGGACTACGTGCTGAAAATGGCCAGTGGCTTCCTGAAAATGTCTTAAGTTGTAATAGTAGGTTCCCAGATACAGTTCAAGGGTCCAAGATGCCTCCTTACACAATGCCCACTCAACGGATTCGCACCACTGGTCCATGGAGTCTTGCACTTGGATCAAATAATCTCGTTGATCCCGTAATTCTTGGAAAAACTCAGCCTGAGATATGGCATAGAGCTGGGTATAATACCAATTGGTATAGTCTTGATGCTCGTAATAGAACCCTCCGATTTTATCAAGATGGGATATGATTGAGTCATAATCGCGGTATAAAAACCCATTAGCCTCCTGCCAGAGGGCATCGATGGCAAGCGAATCTGATATAGACCATGCCTGGGCAGATAGTTGAAGGCCCGAAGCTAGTCCAAAGGCCAGGATGATGACTCGGTAGCGGCGCATAGGGTAAAAAAATAGTGACCATGCTCAAGAACATGGCCACCTATGAAAGTTCATTTGATTAATAAGTCAAGAACAGCTCTAGCTCTCTTACCCCCATGCTGATCACCATGCGAGCGGTTTCTCCTTGTGAGAATTCGCTAAGGTCCATGGTATGTGTGATAAACTGGCCTTCTAACAAGTTATCTACCCGCCCTACGGCAACTTCTTCGCCTCTCTCATTGAATACCAAGATGCGCTTGACTTCTACATCACCCGGGAAGACCAAGGTCAGGGGTTCCCAAGGTATCTCACACTGACAAGGGCTGGGAGGAGGAGGAGGGCCAATGGGGGCCGGACCAGGTCCAATTGGGCTACTAGGTCCAATAGGTGCAAGACCTAATCCCGTAGCGTTGAATACCTCATCAAAAGTTCTACTTAACTCCTCATTATCCTCGAGCAGAACTTCACGTTCTTTGCTTAGCTCATCACAATCCTTGCGATCTGGATCATCCTCACAAGCCTGAATTTCAGACTGATAAGCCATATCTAAGAGGTCGACCCCATTATAAGGAGTTTCTAGGTCTTTGGGCCATTCTTCAACAACTTTGATGATCTGCTCACACCCATTGAACAAGGGTAGA
The DNA here is from genome assembly GCA_964521065.1 of uncultured Bacteroidia bacterium. GTDB lineage: Bacteria > Bacteroidota > Bacteroidia > J057 > J057 > CAYVAP01. The sequence goes on from CAZFPQ010000035.1 coordinate 15,830, forward strand.
CAAACCAGTAGGGCCAGGGCCGCCCATAGAGGCTTCAGGATAGGTAGTTTCTTTTTCATCACCAGATAAGTTAGATAGAGGTGTAATACATTAGGGAATCGCTCACCTCCAAGAACGATTCAAGGTAAAAAATTTACACCCCTGAATTCAAATAATTATTCAATTTTCGGTCTTCCACGTCACTAAGTGTCGCGCAAAATGGCCTTTAAGCGCTTCCTCCTAACCAGTCCGAGGCCTAGCAATATAGCCAAGCCCGCTATGGCCATACCTAGCCACCCAAGTCGCCGCTTAACGTAAAGCTGGACCGGCTGAGCTTGGCCAATCAAGTTAAATCCAGCCCAAAAGTATGGCTCCCACCCCTCCTCTAACAGCCGTAGTTTGGCCTGCCTTAAGGCCTCATCCTTGCTAGCCCCTTGGTCTAGTGCCTGATAAAATACTTCCATCAGTTGTCGGGTACTTTGATCACTGACCTGCCACTGACTGGCCAAGAGTGAGCGAGCGCCTGCATAAAAGAATCCTCGGCTCAGGCTCTGAACCCCTTCCCCTTTTCGGCTGATTCCGACATTGGTTTCACAGGCACTGAGGACCACAAGGTCCGCATCCAACTGCATTTGATATAGCTCACCCGCAAAGAGCGCCCCAATCCGAGGAAAACTGTCCTGCTCCAGCACCAGCGTATCTCCCGGAGCAGCAAAGGCCAGAAAAGAAAGCGCCATGTCCTCTTTGGCCGCCAACCCATGAGTAGAAAGGTGAATGATTCGATGGGTTCCTGCTTCGGCTCGAAAATTATTCAAATTGGCGGCTTCATCAAGGAAGACCTGGGCTCGGTAGCGATCCTTGAGCATGAGGACTTCATCTCTATTATTGAGCAGAGGACCCAAAAATCCTCTGGAAGCAAGCAAACTGCTTGGGGGAGGAGTCAGGGGAAAGTCTGGAGCCATGGCCAGCATCCCTTTTGTCTGGGCACTTTCCCTGCGATTGGCATTCAACTCATACCACCAACTCCCAGAATAGGCCAAAGAATACGCATGCTTCTCTATCCAATAGGGAGAGTTTTCATCGGGAACTTGAAGCAGATCAAACGGCAGGTTCCATAGTGGACCATCGGGAATGACGATGACCTGGTCAGAAAGCGATGACTCTACCTCCCCAATGAAGCTGTGAAAAAGCTGAAGACCAGAAATCTCTCTTGCAGAAACGGGCATCACAGGGCTTTCTTCTCCCAGAAAAGGTCTCCAAACCTGTCGCTGGAAAGCCAACACCTGCTCAGGCCAATCCTGCTCTAAGGGCAAACGTGCAAAAACTTGCTGATCGGACGAAAGGAACAGCCGAAAACTATGCTGTTCCCCCGTGAAATAGAGGATCATGCTTCTTTGGTCCCCTAACTCGGCTAGGACCTTCTCAAGCGATGTGGGGTCCAAGGTCTTTGCCCCCAGTAATGCTTGGTTGCTTTCCAGCCAGGATTGGTAAGACTGCTGGGCCCGAAACCAGCGTGACTGTGCTGAGGAAGCCTCTCTTCCAGAAGCCAGCGCTTCCAAAAAGGCCTGATAAGCCTGCTGTTGTTCCAAAGCCAATATGCGTTGGCGCATAGACTGCTCCTCACTCAATCGAGATAAACCATTTTGAGTTAGGCCTGCCCTTCGTAATCCCATTCCATGACTGCGCTCGATTAGGTCCCAAGCTCTCAACAGACATTGCCCATCCTCTAGGAAGTGAGATTCCAGCCACAAGGCTTGTTCATAAATATTATATCCCAATTCAGTAAGTCGAATCAAGTCTTCTTCAAAAGTTGTGCTCAGTCGAAGTTGTTCTAGCCAAGCTAAAGCTTGGTCATAACTGTCTCGGGCCACCTTGAGAAGTTCTGAATTTTGGGGCTTGGCCAGTGCATAAGACGCCCTAAGATCGGCTAGGCGACTGAGTGTCTCTATGGCTAAAACAGGATCCAATGGCAATTGTGAATGATCATCTTGGGCTAAGCCTAGTTCTGATAGACAGAGGAGGTATTCTTTTTCGGCTAGATCTCCCTTTCCCTCCAACTGCGCCAGATAAGCAAATCTTTGCCGCACTTCTGCAATTTGAACCCCAGTTTTGAATCGCTGCTTTCTCCACTTAAAGGTTTGCCTTAGCAAGCGGCGAGCTTCCGAATAATTATCTGATTCAATCTCCTGATCAATCATAGACAGGAGCAAACGGTGATACATGGGGTCATCTTGATCTTGTAGATCCAAAGCCCTTTCCATGAAATTCCGAGCCGCTTGCCGTTGCTGCATCCGGTGGTAAAGATCAGAAAGAGCAGAGCAGCCCGAAGTCAATATATTGCGGTTGTGAACGGGATTACGTTGGTAATCTTCTTCAAAAAAATCTACAGCCTTTTCGTAGTAGCTCTCTGATTTATCCCAATTGCCAAGTTCCTTGTGGATGTCACCGAGATGTTTGTAACTGAACATCAGCCCTCGCTGAACGCCCATCTTCTGATTGAGCTCAGCAGCTTGGAGGAAGTACACCATGGCCGATTGATAGCGTTGGCGGGCCTTTTCTATGGCCCCCAAATATCGAACGGTGGTGGCCATGGCCGAAAGGGTACTAGCGGCGCTATCTTGGAAGCTTATCAAGGTCCCAAGGCTGGCTTGGAAATGCCCTACCGCCTGTTTGTAATCCTTAATTTGATAAGTAAAAACCCCTCGATAAAACTCGGCATAATAGCGCCAGGTCTTGGCGTCATCGTCATGCCCCCCCGCATACCACTTGACTACTGTGTCCTGGAGCTGCCTCGTAAGCCCCCCCATAATGGGTAGGTGCTGGAAAGTGTTAGACTGATTGATTAGGTAAAGGGTGCTATTGAGCCATCCCTGGCGATCGTGCAAATGATTCGCATACCAACGGGCTGAGTCAAAATGAAACTGCAATGAGTCAAAATCCTTGTACGCCCAAGCAGCTCCTTGCTCATAATGATGTTGAAATCGGAGGGAATCGGTTTGCCCCCATAGAGAAACAAAGGCAAAGAGAAACCCAGCCATTCCTAGAATGGTTTTTTTCATGACACTGGTTTGGATGAAAGTTTACCTAAACTGTCCTGGGTGGGGACAGCTTAGGCGGCTAGAGATGAATCAGAAAGGTTTAGCGATAGGCGATCGGCAGCTGTTGCCCATCAAAAAGTCCCCCTTCAAATCCTAAAATGGCCACATCATCTAGACCAAGTTGGCTAAAATCGAGGGTAAAACTTTCTAAGTTTGAGCCATATTCGCTCGCGGTGCTACTCTGGACGACGGTGCCATCTTCTCGTAGTAGATTGATGCGGGTCAGTTCTACATCGCTAGGCATGACAAAGTCATTGAGTTCCCAAGGAATCTCGCAAAGGCAAGGCTCTGGCAAAGGGGGAATTCCCCCACTAGGTCCAAAACCAAACATCACCCGGCCCGTCGTATCTCGGGACTTAAAGTCCAGGCTGGTTTGCTTAGCTTGTTTTTTGGTAGTAGCGAGAAATTCTTTCAATATCGGCAGGCGCTCACCCAGGGTATCTTGCTTGCCTTCGAGATCAGAAATTTCCCTGACGGCAAGTACCGAAATCAGCTCTGCCCCATTGATCGCATTGGCAACAGTGGGAGTCTCTGTGTCGCCGCAATCACAGGCTTGTTTGCAGAACTCATCGCAACCAGTGATGAGGGTGCACAAGGCAATCAAAATGAGAAGCAGGTTAAACTTTTTCATGAGGAAGGTTCTTGATTAATGAGGGTTTTGTTTGAAAAAAGACGAGGACGTGTATTAGTAACGTCGGGCACAACGAAATTTACACATTGATGAAGAATTTTTCCCTTTCAAGCAAGCTTAGCTGCATGTTTGAAGGCTGAGGGGCCAGGTTTATGCTTCTAAGCGAAGAAGACATACCACATTCCGGCGCCATCAAGAGCCAACTCCTACCAAAGCTCGAACCCGCCCAAGGTATTATATAATTCGTCTACTCAGATGAGGCCAATTTGCTCCAAGTCGCTTTTGTTAGGCGGGACGCAAAGCGGTGGGGGGAGGACAATCCCAGGCTTTCTATTTCCGGCGACATGAGCGATCCCGCTGCCCTCACCCAGTTCAATTCCCTCACCAAAATCGAAGGTCTCAACTCCGTCATGATCAAAGCCGTGACAAGTAAGGAGAAGCGGTTTGAGATGCTGCGGAAGACAGCGATCTCGCAGTATCGGAGGTTGAGCTTGCATGCGGGACTCAAGGGCCTGGAGGGGTAGCAGGGATACGACTTCAAGATATAAACTCGCCTCCCATAATACTACCCTGTCCAAACCGATCCTATGGATCAGTCGGGACAGATGGCTTACCAGGGAGAGCAATAGCTGGCACGGATTACAAATCCGCGCCAGAGGAGGGGATAGACACGAGACAGAGTCTCGCGCCAGCGAGGGGGACAGTCCAGCGCTAGATGGTAACATCAATAATCTTCTCTTACTTCAGGAGCTATGGGGAGTGGCATTGGTACGTCTAATTCCTCATAGCCTTTGCCAGTTGCAAACGCTCTTAAAAAGGAACATAGATTCTGATCGTCCTGAAATACTTTATCTTGATATTTGATTAGATAATTTGTAGAACACGAAATTGTATCAACTTGATCATCACCTTGAATCAATAGCACAATTCTTATATCCAAGGTTTGATCGTTTACAAAAGCATGATCCAAAATTTTATTGAGCCTTCGCCGAACTTCTCCATTTATAAATGAATCTTCGATAATACAATTTTCTGAAGCGGAGTGGGTAATAATATCATCATCACCCAATGCATACCGAGAAGTTCTATGCCATTGCATATAGTACATTTGAATACCTCCTAATGACTGCCCCGAAAGACTGGCATGAACATCTCCTCCAAGAACAGAATAGCTGCAATCAGTTGCAAAATAGAGAAAAAGGAAGATTAAAAAGCGTCTCATAAAATATAACTTTTGAAAAACATCAGTTTCTAATCTGTCGCATAAACTGCAATGCCTTCTCTCTTGTCGATTCAGGATGAATTTCTCCTGCTCTTTGAATATTTGGGTCGGTTGTTGTCGGTCCAGTGGTTGGATAAGCAATACCTCCATTATGCCTGGAACGGGCGGTCTCCTGATCTACTCCATTTGCAAACGGTGTTTCGTAATTATTGATAATTGCCTGCTCCTCTTCTTGTTTATTTGGGTAGATCGCCCCACCATTAGCTCGCTCTTGAAATCTTATATTTACGTGTCCAAGCTCATGGAGTAAACCCAAAGCAGGAGTCTGGGCGCCTATTATTTCGCCATTTTCATTTTCAACTAAAAGGCCGGATGTCGAATGCCAGTTTATATAATTCCCAGATGCAGCAAAATCTGTAAGCCCCTCTCCCTCAAGCAGGTATGCATTCTTTTCTAGACTAGTAGAAAACTCTGAGATAAGATCACCTGCCTCCTCTCCTCCATTTTCCACTAGGTAGTCAAATGCTGCCACAACATCCTGTAAAAAAGAATTATCACTGATATCTATCTCTTCAGCGTTTTCAAAGTCGTGGGTCCCATCATAACGATAAATTTTTCCTTCAAAGTAATAACCATAAATCGGATCCGCATCTCTTTCATCTCGATTGAGGTGAAGCAAAATATATTCGCCATTGGGGTCAATAAATTTAAGCGGATTATTCGCCACATAAACAAAAGGAGAGATAGGTAAATATCCCTCCGCCAACGCATCGACGCCATTCCACCTAGCAATACTCGGATTGAGCATCCTGGCCCCATAGTCATAACACCTCAACCCCACATCACAGATCCAGTCGCTTCAGAATCCCTTCACTTTCCTGACGCAAAGACTTCGGCCCATCTTCAGCAAGCTTTTCTAGATAAGGCTGGGCGGCGGCCGCATTCTTTTGATAAAGGTGGGACAAGGCAATAAACCAATCCGCTTGGGCCTGCTGGCGTTTGGTAGCGCCTTTGGGCAAGGCGGCTAATCGGGTACGAGCTAAGTCAGGGTGGCCTTGACGAAGGTTATAATGTGCTAGGGCCAAGATGAGTTCCGTTTTCTTCGCTGGAGGAAGGTTGAGCGAGTCGTCTTCTACCAATTGAATCAAGGTCCCAACTTCTTCGTCTCCCCGCCCTTCGGCGAAAGCTTGAGCCACTCGACTGAGGTCTTCTTCGGTCTGCCCCATGGTGGTGACCTGAGGGACGTAACTCTCTTCCAAGTATGCCTGGGCCAGGTTATCTAAATCATTTTTCTGCAATTTTCCTTCTGGCCAAAGAAAGACGGCAATCAGGATAGCTACCACCGCAGCTGCGGCCATCACCCAGGGCTTTTGATAAAATGGCACCACCTTGCTTACTGGAGCAGAAGTTTCGGCCAAATGAGCTTCGGCCAAGGCATGTTTGAACAAGCTGGCTCGTTCTACAATGGCTTCTTCCCCCTCCTCCCGAAGCTGCTCATCCAGCAACTGCAGGCTTTCAGCATAGCCTTCATCTTCTCTAATCAGCTCCTCCACTTGCTTTTCCTCTTCGAGGCTTAATTCCCCTTTAAGGTAAGCCAACATTTTATCCATTTGATACCAATCTGCGGAAGCGTGTATTGGATTCATGAGTTATCGCTTGTTTTGTTTTAGTCAAAAAATCCCTCGATTTCCGGGTCCTCTCTCAATCGTTTGATGGCTCGGTTGATGCCCCCTCTTACTTGATTGAAGGACAATCCTTGCTCATCCATGATTTCACGATAGCTCTTTCCATTCAGATAGGGCAGCAGCACCAACTTTTCACTTTCGTTCAGTTTGGCCATGGCCAAATCTCTGAATCGGTTCAAGTCCATCTGCCGGGATAGCCAATCTTTGGTCCAAGCCACCGACTTCACTCGTTCCTGGTCTTGCTGAACCTCTCTGTCCTCCCAAGAACGATGGAGTTTGTGTCGGCGATCCAGGTCAATCAGATGGTTTTGAACAATGGTAAACAACAAACCCCGCACGCTACGTGGATCTTTTACCCGTTTCAATCGCTCGTATAGCAGGAGAAGCAGTTCATTGACTGTCTCCTGGGTACCCAAGTCGTCGTGGGCATATCGGCGATACCTGGCCACCAATCCTGCCTGATACCTCCTCAATAGCACCAGTACCAACTGGGCGTCATGGCTTTTCTGGAACTCTCGCACCAGATCTGCGTCGCTCAATCGATCATACTTATCCGCACTAGGGGGTATGGCTAAGGCCAGGAAAATCCACATCATGGGCTATTTTTGACTTCCGCCTAAATTAGCGAAAATATTTTTTCCCGGCCGTGATTCCACGAGAGCCCCTCTTTGCAGTTTATGACCGCATAGTTACCTACCTAGACGAGGAACTGCCAAGGATTACATTTTTACCGGGAAGATTTCGGGAGGGTTTCTTTCATGGATCATTGTAAAGCCAATAGCCTCACCTGTAGAATACCCCTTACCTATCCATTTAACCCTTTCGCAGCCTATATATTGCCTTATATTGTTTGGCAAATTGCTATTCCTATGCCACGCCCCATAATTCTTCTATTGCTGGTCTTACTTGCTTGCCAAAGTCATCCCGAGGATTCTTCCATTTCCTCTCCCGATGATTCTCCCGCTGTGGTATACGAGGTATTTGTTCAGGCCTTTGCAGATGGTGACGGCGATGGAATTGGCGACCTGACTGGTTTAACCCAAAAACTCTCCTATATCAGAGATTTAGGAGCCGATGCCATCTGGTTGATGCCCATCCACCCCTCCCCTTCCTACCACAAATATGATGTGGTCGATTACCGAGCCATTCATCCAGACTATGGGACCATGGATGATTTCAAGGTGCTGTTGGATAGCGCCCATCAAATGGGCCTAAAGATCATGCTAGATCTAGTTATCAACCACAGTTCAGACCAGCATCCCTGGTTCCAGGCCGCTCTGGCCGGTGCTGAGAGTCCCTACCGAGACTACTACGTGTGGGCTGATTATGATTCGATTAAGCATGAGTTGGAAAAAAAAAGTGTGAGCTTGGATTCGGACAACTTGACTCAATGGCACCTACTTCGGGGGCAAGCCCAAGCCTACTATGGCTTCTTTTGGGGTGGTATGCCTGATTTCAATTTTGATTCACCCGAACTCCGGAAGGAGATCTATGAGATCGGTAGATTTTGGCTAGAAGAAATCGGAGTAGACGGTTTTCGCTTAGACGCAGCCCGCCACATTTATCCCGATGACCAGGCTGAGAAAAGCCACCAATTCTGGGAGGAATTCCGTGGAGAAATGATGAAGATCAAGCCGGATGTTTACCTAGTAGGGGAAGTATATGAGAAACCAGAGATCGTCACCCCTTATCTGAAAGGCCTACCGGCCCTCTTTAACTTCGGCTTGGCCGAAGCCATTATTCAAACCATCAACCAGGGTCGAGACAGTGGACTGGTGGCCTATCACCAAGCGATTCAAGAAGCCTATCGGGCAGTTAATCCCGATTTCATTGATGCGACTTTGCTAAGCAATCACGACCAAAATCGCATTCGGTCTGCCTTAGGAGGAAGTCAAGCAAAAGCCCGTTTGGCAGCTAGTATCTTATTTACCCTGCCTGGCACCCCTTACATTTACTATGGAGAAGAAATCGGGATGTTGGGCCAGAAGCCTGATGAGTACATAAGGGAACCTTTTTTATGGGGAGAGGGAGATCCCGCCCAGACGAGTTGGATTGAGCCTCGGTATTCCCTAGCCCATAGTGTTGCCAATGGGGAGGACCAGCGAATCGATTCTAGCCCATTCTCAAGTAGTTTTTACCAGAATTACCGAGAACTTATTGTCTTGAGAAAATCTGAGCCGCTTTTAACAAAAGGACTTATATCTCCTATTCCAGGGCTTCCAGAAGGGTTGCTGGGATATTTTCGATATACAGAAAGCGACACCTTAGTCGTGGTGCACAACCTAAGCGATACCGCCATTTCCTTATCTACTCAAATAAGTAATGTGTATCGAATAAGTCCCAAAGGCAAATTTATATGGCCCCAAAAAGGTCTTTTATCTTTTGATCTCCATTTACCTAATAAAACCCAGATTTATAGGTATTGATCCTTGGAAGTTCTATCGGCATAAGAAACTCTAGATCGCTCGACTCCTCTATTACTACCGCTGCAAAATTGAGTATAGCTCCCCCAAATCTGGCTCCAAAATGATCTCCGTGCGGCGGTTCTTGGCGCGGGCTTCGCGGTCCTCATTGCTAGCGACGGGCTGATGTTGCCCTCTTCCAGCGGCTTTGAGCCGGGTAGGATCTACTTTTCCACTCCAAATCAAGATGCGCACTACTTCGGTAGCCCTCAGAACACTGAGGTCCCAGTTGTCAGAAAAGCGGCTGGTTTTGATGGGCACATTGTCGGTGTGGCCCTCGATGGTGACCTGGATCTCCGGGTTTTTGTTAAGTACTTCCGCAACCTTGATCAGGGCATCACGGCCCTTGCTGTTGACATTGGCACTGCCCGATTGGAAAAGCAACTGGTCGGACAGGGAAACATAAACCTTGCCGTCCCGCATGGTAACCGTGAGCTCATCTTCCTCGAAGCTGACCAGGGCACTTTCCACTTTGGCTAGTAGGGCCTGGCTCAGGCTATCTTGGCGGCTGATGATGGCGTTGAGTTCTTTGACCTTGGCTTCGCGTTCTTCTAGCTCCTGCTGAAAGGCCTCTAGGAGGCGGCGTTGATTTTCTACCTCAGCCGTCTTGCGAGAGAGTTCTTGATTGAGGACTTGGGTATTGTCTAAGCTTTGATCAAGCAAGTTTTGATATTGATCCTGGGAGGCTTTTAGTTCTTGGGTGACTAAGTCTAGTTCCGCCTTGAGCTTTCCAGCCTGGGTCTCCAGGTCTTCAATGCTGGCATCGCCGCTCTTCCTTAACTCGGTTTGGGTGTTCAGTTCATCTTGTAAAGCCAGATATTTCTTTTTGGCGACGCAAGAGGGCAGTAAAATCAATAGGACTAACAGATAGGCGAGATAAGTGAGCTTCATCGGTGTTGGGTTAAAAAGAGATGCTAGGATAAAGGCAGAGGAAATGCTGAGACAAATTCAATGTTTACCGGATTCATTTTTTCTGGGAAAACAACCAATCATAGATAAAGGGTTCATCTGGAAAGGCAGGTACCCAACTGTCATGTCCTACGCCTGGGAATTCGGTGTAGATGGCTTTTCCTCCAGCTTGATTCACAGCTTTGACCATCTGCCGGCTCAATTCGACTGATACCACGTTATCATCTATCCCGTGAAAGGCCCAAATAGGCAAATCAATCAATTGAGCAGCGTAGCGGGTATCTGTAAAGCCACAGATAGGCACGGCTGCGGCAAAAATATTGGCGTAGCGCAGAGCCAATTCCCATGCCCCTGCCCCTCCCATACTCAGGCCTACCACATAGATTCGGCTGGTGTCTATGGGATAGATCGAGATCATATAGGTAAGTGCCTCCATGGTGAGGCTTAGGGTTGGATTCATGGTTTCATTGAGTCGGTAAGCCTGTCCATTATCTGAAAAAGCCCCATTCGGCCAGTAATCATCTCGCGGACATTGGGGAGCGAATACGTAGGCAGGGTATTTATTCCGCCGTTCGGGGTCTGAGAAGCGTGGCATGACGTGCACCAGTTGGGCCGTATTGTCGTTGCCCCTTTCTCCCGAACCATGGAGAAATAGGACCAGGGGGTATTGTTCCCCTTCTTTCAATTCGAGAGGAGCCAGCCAACGATAGAGCAAGGTATCTTGCCCAGAATTTTGATATAACCTTTGTTCGTAAATTTCTTCAACTCCGGTTTTTTGGGCAAAAAGAAACCCACCGATTAAAAAGCTAAAAATCAATACATTACGATACATATCCACATTTATTTTTGGCCAAGATACCAATTAAATCAAACAAAGGCCTTGCCTCTGCGTAAAGACTTACATTGATCAAAAAGGCAAGGCAAAACTTGGAATCATCATTCAGTTTACTACTTTTGCCGCCCGCTTGATAATTACGCTTATGGATAAGCACGTAAGTTCATATTTCTCAGAGCGACACCGCGAATGGAAGTCAAATACCGAAAACGAGTCTTGGCTGGTTTTCAAGATTATGGCCGAATTTGTGGAGGGTTTTGAGAAGATGGCGGAAATTGGACCTTGCGTTTCTGTTTTTGGTTCGGCTCGTACCAAACCCGGATCCCACTATTATGAATTAGGCACAGAGGTTGCCGCCAAGCTCACGCAGGCTGGTTTTGGCATCATTACCGGAGGTGGACCAGGTATCATGGAAGCAGGGAACAAGGGTGCCTATGAAACAGGAGGAGCTTCCGTAGGATTGAACATAGACCTTCCTTTTGAACAACACGACAATCCTTATATAGACAAGGACAAAAACATCAACTTCAACTATTTCTTTGTACGCAAGGTGATGTTTGTCAAATATGCGCAAGGCTTCGTGGTGCTTCCTGGTGGTTTTGGCACCTTGGATGAACTATTTGAAGCCTTGACCCTCATTCAGACGTCCAAGATCGATAAGTTTCCCGTGGTACTCGTGGGCTCCGAGTTTTGGAGCGGCTTGATTGACTGGATCGAATCTGTCTTATTAAAGAAAGCTGGAAATATTTCTCCCGATGACATGTTCCTCTTCAAGGTTGTAGACACAGCCGAAGAAGTTGTAGACTACATTTCTCAGTTTTATCAAAAGCATTTACTCAAGCCCAACTTCTAGGGCATGTTTACCAAACACGCAAAAAGGTCAGCCAAACGGGCAGCGAAGCAAGCCATTAAGCAGCGCATAGCCCCGTCCATCCACTCAGGCTAGGTACCTTACCCCCACAAACACCAAAGGCAGCGTGCAAGATTGCGAGGCTTTTTGTCGCGAAAGTAGACGTTTCATCACAGACCTTTGCCGCAATCATTTTTGAACCCCAACTGCTGCCCTTTACCCCAATTCAACTATTATATATGAAGAAACTTGGTTTACTGGTCCTTCCTATGGGATTGATTTTCAGTGGCATTACGTATGCTCCTGAGATCCCCCGTACGGCGGCTAGCACTGAGGCAGCTTCACTTCGGACCCTTTCGACTCACCTTTCTACCCTCGAACTACAAGCCCCTCAGGATCTCAGCTTTGCTGGTCAATTGATCCCACTAGATCGTGATCACGTGCAGCGTAAGCTTCGCCGTGAATTAAAGCGCCACCAATACTATTATGCCTCAAATATGCTCATGCATAAGCGGGCATCAAGATATCAAGCTACATTTAGACGTATTCTCCGCCAGCATGGTGTTCCCGAGGATTTCTTTTACCTCGCCATGGCTGAAAGTGCCCTGTCCAACGCCATTTCTCCTGTAGGTGCCAAAGGGTTTTGGCAGTTCATGCCAGCCACAGCAAGAGAGTATGGACTGGAAGTAAATGCCACTGTAGATGAGCGCTATCATCCGGAAAAGGCAGCACATGCAGCCGCTTATTATTTAAAGGATGCTTATGAAAGGTTCGGTGACTGGACCTTGGTTGCTGCTTCATACAACATGGGCCAGGCAGGTGTAGCTCGTCAGGTTCGTCGGCAGGGAAAAGCCGACTATTTCGATTTAAAATTGAATGCGGAGACCAGCCGCTACCTTTATAGAATCTTGACTTACAAGGTCCTCCTAGAAAACCCGCATTTATTTGGGTTGAAGTTGGAGGAGGCGTCCATGTATGAGCCCATCACCTACCGCTCAGTTCGAGTGACAGAATCGATCTCTGATCTAGACGCATTCGCAAAGGAGCATGGTACTGATGCAGACAAACTCAAGGCCTTCAACCCTTGGTTGATTGCGAACTCGCTCCAAGCTAAAACAGGAAAAGTATACGAGATTCGCATTCCCGTACAGCCCGACTTTTTGGCTCCAGAACTTGAGGTACAGCGCTTTAGAATTGCTTTGCCAGAAACCGAAGAATTGTTGACTGACTCACTCAGCCAACCTGCCGACTCCATCCTATCAACGGAACCTCTGATCCCAGAAGGGGAAGCAACAGATTCCCAGCAAGAGCTTGAAGAGAATGAGCTAAATGCTGAGCCTGTGGCTATACCCAACGATAGCACAGAGATACAGCTTTAAGAGAAAAATATCTTACAAACACCACAAGCCGGAACCTACCCCTAGGTTCCGGCTTTTTTCATGGGAAAGTCTTGTTGATGCCTGTGGACACAGCATACAAGAATCCAATCAACCTTACGCGTGTAATACTCTCAAGTATTTGCAAGGAGGGCAAGTAAGCTTTCCTCATAGATTTAGGTTTAGATCCATTTTCTCCACAAACTATGCGACCCCATCCCAGCACCCACCATACTGCGACCACTGGCTTTTGGACAAAATTGGTACGAACCCTTACCCTATTGGGTGCAATTGGGGTATTGACGGCTTCTATTCTGATCTTTATCAAGCTTGAGAGACTACATGCCAGCAATGACATAGGGTCAGGCCCCAACAAAAGTCTCAACATAGAATCAACATTTAGAGATGATCAGGGTGCCCCCCGTCAGAAACAGCAAAATCCGATATCGGCAGATAGCACTAAGGACCGGAGTGCCAACTCCCTTGACCAAGTTAAACGTTGAAGAAGATCTTCCGGAGACCTCGATGGCTATTTAACGGCTCTTCTCACCTCTGATATCCATTTTTTTCACCGACTGCCCCCTTTTTCGTTACTTTGGCAGCCATGAAGCAATCTATTCGAATTGGCTACGGTTACGATACCCATCGCTTAGGACCTGGTTATGATCTATATTTAGGAGGTATCAACATTCCTTTTGAAAAGGGCCTCATTGGCCATTCCGACGCGGATGTTTTGCTACATGCGATTTGTGACGCCCTATTGGGCGCCTTGAATTTACGAGACATTGGATTCCATTTTCCTAATACAGATCCTGCTTACAAAGGGATTGATAGTCGCATCCTTCTGCAGCGCACCTATGAGTTAGTCCAGGAGAAGGGCTATGTCCTTGGAAATCTAGATAGCACCATCATTGCAGAGGCTCCTAAGATCAATCCCCATATTCCAGCTATGCAGCAGGTAATGGCTGAACTGCTCGACACGGAAGTAGAGAACCTTTCCATCAAGGCCACTACCCACGAAACAACCGATGCCGTAGGCAGAGGGGAAAGCATGATTGCTCATGCGGTAGTCCTTCTCTTTCGAGTAGAATAACCCTCCGGAAAGAGGTCAACTGCCTTGGGATGTTTAAGCAAGTAGATCTGCCAGCTCTTCTCGCATTTGCATGGGAGACTTAAAATGAATGGTAGAGAGCCCCAGTTCCTGTGCCGCAAGAATATTTTTCTCAGAATCATCGATAAATACCGCGTGGCTAGGCTCAACTTGATAACGTTCGAAAAGCCGCTGATAAATCTCTGGATCTGGTTTGGCTAGTTTTTCATCCCCGGAAACTACGATGCCTTCAAACCACTGCAAAAACTCGTAGCGGTCTAGCGCTATCGGAAAGGTCTCAGCGGACCAATTGGTCAAGGCGACCAACTGGTATTGCTTCCCGAGATGGAGTTGCTGCAAAATTTCTACCGTCTCGTGGATGGGGCCACCAAGCATTTCTGACCATCGTCCATAGAAGGCACGAATTTCTTTTTCCCAATTGGGGAATTTCGCAACTAAAGTTTCGGTACCTTCGGCTAAGCTGCGCCCTTCGTCTTGGCGGTGGTTCCATGCACCAGTACAGATCTCGCTCAAAAAACTTTCTACCTCCTCTTCGGTATCAAAAATGCGGCGGTAGACATAACGGGGATTCCAGTCGATTAGAACACCTCCTAGGTCGAAAATGACGGTTTTAATGGACATAAGCGGGTAGAGTTAATTGGCAGCTGAAGGTAGAGAAGAATCAGGAAAGTCGGCGATTTCACCCAAAAGTTTTGGGCTCCAACAAGTCACTAAATGAAGTGGCTACCTGAGTTGCGCACAATTTTGCATATTGAGAATCAAACTGATCACCAAATATGTGATTTTCTCATATGGATCAAGGCAAACAAGAAGGGGATTTTGTAACCTTAACGACTTATCCTTTTCCGCATGATGCGGAGTTAGTCGCCTTAAAGGCTCGGCTAGATCAAGCTGGCCTTCGATATTACGTCATGGATGACAATTTTTTAAGTGTAGTACCCTTTGATACACAGGCTATAGGCGGAGTCAAAGTAAGGGTTTGGGAGCCCCAACTTGGTCAAGCCCTCCAAATTTGGGAGCTTCTTAAGGAAGAGCGCCCTCAAGTAATAGAGCCTATCGACTCTGAAGATGCGGCGTGGATGGCTGAGCGCGCTCAAGCAGAGGCCCAACGTGGCGCAAAAGCAAAAAGTACATTTTGGACGATGGGTATTGTTAGCGGTATTTCTCTCCTAGGCTACTTACTGTATGAGCTAGTTGCGTGATGATCCCCATCTCAGTCAGGAACCATCTCCACATAAAAGGGAGTTTGATCTTCTAAGCGCAACACCCGGCCCGCAACGGTGGCTAGGTCTGGGGGCAGGGCATCCAGCGGATACCACTCCAATCCTAGACATTTATCTGGTTCGCGATTGGTGATTTCTCCTTCCCAATCGTGTAGCCAAAAAACTAAATGAAGCTTAGGAGGGCGGGTAGGCTTTTCTCGGTAAACAACCCGCATCATTTCGCTAGAATCTAAAGAGATCTTGACGCCTATTTCCTCGAATATTTCCCGTGCCAAAGCCCCTGCTGGTGTTTCTCCGGGTTCTACATGCCCTCCCACTAAGTTGTACCCTCCTCCTTTTTTGGCAGGACGTTTTAGCAAGAGAACCTTTCCTTCTTGTATCAGGACCCCTCGAACCAGAATATCAATGGATTCACTCTCCATAATCAGATGGCCTATTCTCCAAGATAAGGGATATTTTCTAAAATAAGTGAACTCTCCCGTTTTCAGAGCTCCCTCCATGCTCCCTTTTACAGGTGGAGCAGCCATCTCTTATTCATTTGTCTTGAGGGTAGCCAGATATCCGGTATGTCTCCTCACATTGAACACCTGCCCATTTTCAAACATCAAATACTGTCCTTTGATGCCCTTAAGGACCCCCGAAACTTCTGTTACTTTATCAAAATTTAGGCTTTTCACTTTTTGTGGGTACTCCTCCACGGGGTAGGTCAACTCCCAAACATCATCTTCTTCACTGAGGTATTCTCTGAGCTCTGTAGGAACCAAGTCCTTTACCCTCTCCTTTTCAGCCAACATATCAATGGAGGTATCCACATCATTTTTGAGCATTTTCTGCCAAGAAGTCTTGTCACTGAGGTATTCTTTGAGTGCCACCTCTAATTCCCCAGCTAGTCTTCGATAAGGTAGTTCAGCCAAGATAACTGCTTGCCATGCACCTTGATCTATCCAGCGGGTAGGAACCTGGGTCTCTCGCGTGACTCCAACCTTGAGGCCGCTTGACAAAGCCAAATAGACCACGTGGGGCTGTACATGATTAGCCTTTTCCCATTCTGGGTCTCGGCCTTTGCCCTCATGTCCTTCACATAGCTCCGGTTTTACAATACAGGGGGAGTTGGCAGGGTGATTCATAAAGTGTGGATAACAAAACCCCTCGCCAAATGCTTTGCTGGTTTTGCGGCCACAGATTTTACAATTGATTACCCCCTGATATTCCATGACAATAGGCGACCCAATTAGCTCATTCATGTTGATGGCGTCCTCCCCCATGTTTAGGGTATATTGGATGGGGTCATCCAGCTCAACGGACATCTTTTTTAGGTTGCCGGTATAATTCATTTGACTCTTGAGATAAAAATTTAAGCCCTCTTGAGAAAGGGAAACGAAAATACAAAAAAACACCCTGGCTAAGCAGGCCTGACTAGATTCTTCCTTTGACATATAGGAAATAGACAATTCCTCATTAAGCTAAATGCTTCTCGCTCCCTAAGCAGCTAAGAATGCATGCCAAGCATATACAGTTATCAAAGACAAAGGAATTCCCACCGCAATCAAGAGCCCTGCCAGAGGTCGATTTAAATCTTTTTCCATAACTAAAATAGTCGGGGTTATCATAGGTCCCATGGCCGCTTCCAGTACAGACACGTCAATCATAAGACCTTGTTGATTGAGTATTCCTGCATACAAGCCATAAATCAGGGCAGGGGCAAGCAGCAACTTGTAGCCCAATCCTACACCAAGGGATTGCCAAGGGAATCTCTGACGGGGCAAGGTCAACTGTAGTCCGATAGACACCAGGGCCAAAGGGGTCAGACAACCTCCTAGCGCTTCCAGCATCGGGTGAAAAACCTTTGGCAGCCCACCAAAGGGAACTAGGCAGATGCTAATGAGAAAAGCGGTAAAAGGAGGAAAGCGAATGACCTGCTTGAGGATTTGTGGCAGCGAGGGCTTACCTCCACTGTAGAACGCCAAGATACCCATACCCAGTGTAGACAAGGCTAGGAAGGACCCTGGCTGGTCACACAAGATGGCATATACCAGGCCATCTTCTCCATAAAACTGGGTAATCAAAGGAAACCCTATGAAGGAAGTATTGCCTAGCCCTGCACAGAGCATGAGGCAAGCCTGGGTTTTTGGATCCCAATTAAATGCCTCCCCTAAGAGCCTAAAAAGGAACATTCCTAACAGAAAAACCAGCCAGGCCATCCCTACAGGATAGAGCAAAGCGACTTCTAAGCTAAGCTTTGGGATGTAGAGCAGGGTAAGAGATGGCAGGGACAAGTAGATGATAAATGCATTCAAGCCTTGATGGGCCTGAGCCGGAAAGCCTGGAATTCGTTTGAGGACTGCACCCGCTAACAAGCATCCTAGCAACAAAAGAATAGAAGCCATATCGTGGATTAGGATGGAGCTGCTATTTAGATAAATTTGCTCACCATGAGAAAAAAGCATCTGGAAATTGAGCTTGAGCAGGAAAAACTATGGTTGCTCCCAGAAAAAGCTATTTTTTTTCCCGCACATGGTACGCTGTTGGTTTCC
Organism: uncultured Bacteroidia bacterium; assembly: GCA_964521065.1. GTDB lineage: Bacteria > Bacteroidota > Bacteroidia > J057 > J057 > CAYVAP01. The sequence goes on from CAZFPQ010000035.1 coordinate 33,745, forward strand.
GACCTTCATTTAGGCAAGGGAGGACATTTTAGGAAGCATGGTATTGCCATTCCCGGAGAAGTTCACAAGCAAGACCTCCAGCGCTTGAAGGGCCTGATAGACGATTACCAGCCTTCGAGACTAGTTTTCTTGGGTGATCTTTTTCACAGTCGATACAACCAAGAATGGGAGAGTTTTCAGCAACTGATGGATGGGTATAAGCTAGAAAAGATCCTGGTCCAAGGTAACCACGACGTATTAGGGGAAGATCGGTATCAAAAAGCGCAACTTCAGGTAGTGGAAGCCTCATACAAATTGGGGCGGTTTGTGCTCCAACATGAACCCAGCGAAGCAGGCATAGATACTACGCATGGCTATGAGCTAGCTGGCCACCTGCACCCGGGTGTGCGACTCCAAGGCCCGGGAAGACAAAAGCTAAGGTTGCCCTGTTTTTATTTCGCCCCATCCCATGGAGTACTGCCTGCCTTTGGGCAGTTTACGGGCTTATATTGTCTGGAACCGAGTGAAGGGGACCGGGTGTATGTAGTAGTCAACGACCAGGTAGTGGGGGTTCATCCATCTCCCCGTTCCTGAGTTATGCTATAACCTCGTAACCCGTCCATCATTTAATCGATAGCGACTTCCCTCCTCAGGGCAAACAGCTATGTTTGAATCACCAAAGATCAGGCGGTGGCCAAACTCACTCATCCACCCCACCTGGCGGGCTGGGTTTCCAAGCACTAAGGCATAAGGGGGAATATCCCGCGTGACCACGGCACCAGCTCCCACAAAGCAAAAGGCACCTAATCGGATTCCACACACAATGGTCGCATTCGCACCTACTGTCACACCTTTCTCCAAGTGGGTGCTGAGGTAGGCTCCCTGTCTGTTTACGGCACTGCGGGGATTCTTCACATTCGTAAAGACCACAGAGGGTCCTACAAAGACTTCGTCTTCTAACGTAACCCCCGCGTAGATAGACACATTGTTTTGGATCTTAACGCGATTACCGATTTTTACTCCTCCAGCAACAAATACATTCTGACCCAGGCTAGAGGCATCGCCAATCTTAGCCTGGGTCATCACGTGACAAAAGTGCCAGATCTTGGCGCCTTGGCCTATTTCTACAGGGTCGTCAATCACCGCAGTAGGGTGAATGTAATAATCACTCATGCCGATTTCCCCAAATGGTTATTCAGGTGATGAGGCAGGTTTAATGCTTCCTAGGCCTGAAACCTCCTTTTTAATAGCGGGGTTACCTCGATAATTTACACTTCCCATTCCTGATATCCCAGCGATCAAGGATTCCGACGCATGGATCTTTGCCGAGCCGGTGCCCGAGATATCTACCAAGACATGTTTTGCTTCTAGCTCTAAGGCCTCAATGCTACCTGCCCCACTAACTTCGAACGCAATTTTCTCACTATTACCAGCCATCTCAATGCTTCCGGCCCCACTGATCGAACTCGCAATTTCATCATAGGCCAGTGCTAGATTGACTGAGGAGGCGCCGTTGACTTCTACCTTTAAGGTTTTGCCCACTAAAGGAGCATTGCTGTAAAGACTCACCGCCCCATTCAGTTCCATGTTTTCAAATTTAGTACTGGTAATTTGAAGTTTGAGCACCTCTGGGTCTTGCAGTCCATCCTCAGTATTAATAACTAAGACGTCTTCTTGCACCGTGACCTGAATCAAGTCTTGGAGGTTTTCATCAGTAGTTATCATTACTTGATGATCTTCCCCTTGGATCACCTCGACTTCATAAGCACCATTCAATTCTATCCCTGAAAAATAGGACATATCATGGGTAAGGGTCGTAACCTGCCCATTACCTTTGGTCTTTTGGCCTATTAATATTCCAGGAATAAGCAGAAGGATGAGAGGAAATGCCTGTATTATTTGACGCATAGCGAATAGGTTAAGTGAATAAGACTGTTCTTAAAGGTAACCAGAGAGGCGAAAATATCCTTCCCAAAGGGTAATTCAGCAGCTATTACCTTCTTAATCCAGAGTTTTATCACATTTAGACAGAAATCTTACCTCTCATATTTAGAAAATGGAGTCTCAAAATGAGACTAGACGGAATTCTAAACGCGACTATGGTATCAAAAGGGAAGATGATCAATGTATGGATATTTCCAAAGTCAGAAATACACATTGCCACTCATTGGTTTCTAACGCTAATGAATGACCATTGGCGAAAACGCAACAAGTTCACTTAGAACTGGCATGAAGCTTGATATTCTATGCCTGTTTTGTCTAAATCTTGCGCAAATAGCCTATTTTTCTGGGTGAATGGTTCAAATCAGCGCTTATACTGACACATGAAACACTTAAGCATAAAATATTACACCCAACTACTCTTTCCATGGCAAATATGGTTCAATTGACGTTATTGCAGTGTGTTTGGGGAAACATCTCGCACTAACGGTAATCCTCTTCTCCTTAAGTGGGGCATGCATTGGGGAATGCATCAGAGGAGGTAGCTAAGCGGGAGTTCCACATATTTTTAGGTAGGTTAACAAAATAACAACATGAAAAAGCTTAACATTAAGCTAAGGGGAATCACATCCTTAATTTTTTCCTTGCTTTTCTTTTCACTGACTACATCTTTGATTGGTCAGAATCATCCTAATGGGATTGATTTTATTGGTCCTGATGGCGTCGTTTATCCAGATTTTACGTTTGCGGGATACCATGCGGGTAAAGATCCAATACCAAATGTTCCTGTTGTTGCTACTGTCCGGCAAAATACGGGAAATGATCGCCAAGCCATTTTGGATGCAATTAGTTACGCAGTCAGCCAAGGTGGGGGAGCTGTGCGTATCCCAGCGGGATCCTATACTATTTCTGATGGAATTCGGATAACCAATTCTAACATTGTTATTCGTGGAGATGGTATAGGGAGTACGATCATCAACATCACCAGAGCTGGGGCGTCCAGCACAACCGCAGTTTTCCGATTTGAGGGTGGTAGACCTGGCCATAAGACAATCCTGGAAGACTTCACGGCTCAAAGAGGGGATACAGTACTCAATCTACCAGCAAGGGACGGTGACACTCAACGTTTCCTTAGTCGTGTCTCAGTAGGCGATTGGATTGAACTGCATAGCTACCTTCTTCCTGAAGATGTGGCCGGTCGGTTCAATTCTGATGTGATCGGGCCACACCATAACCCCAGTGAGCAAGGATATGGTCCTGGTAGTGGTCGGGCCTATGCGGCCAATATCATGCAGATTAAGGCCA
>CAZFPQ010000036.1:0-36854 GCA_964521065.1 uncultured Bacteroidia bacterium
GGAAGCAGGTATGTATGAAGTTTCACTTTCTTTGGATTTACACCGCGTCACAGCATGAAATGCATCATCATAGAAGACCAGCCACCTGCTCAGCGTTTATTAAAAAAGTATGTGGGGGATCTTGAGGAATTGGAATTGTTGGGATGCTTTTCTGAAGCAACCCAGGCCCTAGAACTCATACGCTCGGGGGAGGTGGAACTGCTTTTTCTCGACATTCATTTACCGAAACTCTCAGGGGTCGAATTCCTTCGCTCTTTGCCTAATCCACCCAAGGTGATTTTCACCACGGCTTTTTCAGAATACGCCCTGGATGGATTTGATTTAGATGTAGCGGATTATTTGTTGAAGCCTTTTTCCTTTGAGCGCTTTGTCAAAGCCGTGACCAAAGCTGCCCAGATCAAACGCAAAGCTCCGGGATCTCCCCCTAAAGAGAAGAAAAAGGAAATCTTCATCAAATCTGGTTATGAATACATTCGCTTGAGAGTGGAAGAAATCCGCTACATCAAATCTGATTCAGATTACACGGAAATACACCTCTTAAACCGACGACTCCTGTCTAGCGAACCCCTTCACCATTGGTTGAAAGTGCTGGATGATCAGCAATTTGCCCAGGTGCACAAATCTTTTCTTGTTAACACTGCTCAAATCGAAAAAGTGGTGGGCAGCGAGATTTTTTTACAGGATGGAAGCAAAGTGCCTATTGGAAGAGCTTTTAAAGGGAGCTTTTGGGACCGGTTTATCCAAGGGGGTAAGTAAACGACATTGAACATGATGTTCTTCAATTCAAGATAGAGATCTTTGGAAAGTAAATCTCAACGGTTCCCTGGCCGACTAAATCTCTATTTTCTGGATCAGGTTCTAGTTCAACATAGGGCTCAAGGTTGGTGTATTGCCTAGGCCAGAAAATGTCTTCAGAGCTCAAGTCTATGATGGTAGCAGTATCAGAAGCAACAAAAATTTTATCTAATGGCTCGTCGTAAACTGGGTTTGAAGAATTAGAGCAAATGGGCGATAAATCACAGATATAGTAGCCACATCCTATTCCCAAAAGGTCATAGCCACTTAAGTCTATAAAGTCGAATTTTAACGACTTATTGATGGAATCATATTCCACCGAAATCTCTGGCAATACTGGTGCTGGAGGAGCTACAGGAGGCTGGCAGGCATTTATTAGTAAGCCTCCAATGATTAGACAGGTCAAAATCGTAAGGAAATTTTTCATGTTTTCTTATGGCTTAACGAAAACCAATGCAGCTTGAAACTGGAACTGGTTGATGCGCAAGGCAGAGGGAATAAGGTGGTAGGTGTAGCGACCTCCAAGATCCAGGGCTAACCAGGAAGTAAAATAGAATCTTCCCCCAAAAGCAAAGATCATGGCATGGTGCCATTCCGAGACAAGGCTAGTAAGGTCTAAGGGGATCCGATCATAAGCAACCGTAGGGGCAACGGAGGAACTAAGTATTTCAATATCAAGCGTACGGCTATAACCCCTTATCTCAGAAGCATGTTGAAAAGAGTAGCCTGCTTCTACGAAGGGGACCAGCCTTATTCCAGGGAAGTAATACCGAATAGAAAGAGGAATCTGGGTGGTCCGATAAGAAAAACTGAGCTCGTTGATTCGCTGATATTCTTCGCGACGGAATAGGCTAATTGAGCCAACATCGAGGCTATGAAAGTATCCAAGGCTGCTCCGAGATAATTCTGTCCTTAGGGTAAACTGCCTAAAAAAAGGAAACTCTAAGGTGATGGCAGCAGACCGAGAAGTAGAAGGCATTAAAGGTTTATTGATAAGCCAGGAACTGCTTCCTGTTGATCGAGAAAGATCTAGTCCTGCGGTGGCTCTACCTTGAAGATAGCTTAGGCTGAGCCCGGCATTAAGAGGACGTCTCACCCATTTCCCGGATGGAGGGTCAGCAGCATTGAGGCAATCTTGGTGCCTTTTCATGAATCGAATTATAGCGGTTCGCCGCAAGTCTACACGTTTAAAGTCTTGCTCCTGATGCCCCTTGCAAGGGGGAAGCAATTCGGATAGACTTGCAGCCAGGTTTTCTTTAGAGAGATGTGTCAGATCACCTGAAGATGATTCTAAGTAGTATCCCCGACTTCCTGCATCCTGGTTTTGAAGTAACTTGATGCCACCCTCATTTTCGAAGTGCAGGGCCAAAAAGAGCCATTCTTCTTTCCCTCCTATGCTGACTTTACGACTAACCCATTGTTGAAGTCCACGAAACCCGTAACCAAGTAATTCTTCAGGACGGTACCGAAGGGTGTCGTCCCCTATGATTTGTAAGCATTCAAACGGAAAGGCAGGACGGTAGTGGATCAGTTTCAGATGATCCAGTTGCGCTTCATTGCTACGTAGAATAATGTACCCGTCTTTGACGGTCGCTTTGGAATGAGATTCTTGTCCCTGAGCCAACGGGCTACTGATCAACAAGACCCCCAAGAGAAGTAGGTTGCGCATGAGGAGGTAACGAAAAGATGATGACCAAAGACGAAATTACATTTTTTGTATCTAGGGACAAATGACCAGCGAGGGTACCTCTCGGTTTTAATTGGCATAAAGACTTTGCTAGGAAGAGTCTTTCCTGTTAGGGGTGGGATACTGGATAAAAATGAAGCCCCTACCGAATCTCTCGGATGGGGCTCACAAGTTTTGTTTAGCGGGTGGATAATTGCTTATGAGAACACAGGCCGCTATTTCACCTTCACAATCTCTCCACTTTTGATTTTGCCAATGTAATTCTGCAATTCTTTCCTTACTTCAGGAGCTAGGATGACCAGGCCAATGATGTTGGGGAAAGCCATGGCAAAGATCATCGCATCACTGAAATCGGTCACAGAACCTAGGCTAGCGGCAGCTCCTACCACTACGAAGCAGCAGAAGAGTACCTTGTAAATGATGTCTGCAGCTTTAGATCCGCCAAATAAATAGGTCCAAGCCTTGAGGCCGTAGTAGGACCAGGTGATCATGGTGGAGAAAGCAAACAGAATTACCGCAAGGGCCAATAGGTATTTGAAGAAAGGAATCTCCGAAGAGAAAGCTTGTGAAGTCAAGGTAACCCCGTCGCTGGCGGAAGGGTCGAGGTGGTTGCCGGTGATGATGATGACCAAGGCGGTCATGGTACAAACGACCACGGTATCAATGAATGGCTCCAGTAGGGCCACGATGCCTTCAGAGGCAGGATTGTTGGTCTTCACGGCAGAGTGCGCGATGGAGGCAGAACCCACCCCAGCTTCGTTAGAGAAGGCTCCTCGGCGGAAACCTTGAATCAATACGCCAATGAATCCCCCTGCGATGGCTTGAGGAGCAAAGGCTCCTTGGAAGATATCAGCAAACGTACGGGGTACTTCGGTGATATACATACCGATGATGATCAGGGCCGCTAGGACGTACATCACGGTCATAAAGGGGACAATCTTATCAGTCACACTTGCAATGCTACGAATACCACCGATGATCACGATGGCCACGAGACCTGCCATGATGATCCCGAAAGCCCAGCCATTGGAAGCGATCCAGGTATTTTCGATGAAGGATAGGCTAGAGAACTGTTTGAAGGCTTGGTTAACCTGGAACATGTTTCCACCCCCAAAAGATCCCCCAATACACATCACCGCGAAAAAAGCCGCAAACACTTGACCCAATCGCTTGAGGCCTCGGTTGGCCAGACCTTGACTGAGGTAGTACATGGGACCGCCAGATACTTCCCCTTTCCGGTCAATGGTCCGGTATTTTACCCCCAAAGTACATTCTACAAACTTGGAGGACATCCCGAGCAGGCCGGCCAGAATCATCCAGAAAGTGGCACCTGCCCCCCCCACGGAGATGGCGATGGCCACCCCCGCGATGTTGCCGAGTCCAACGGTACCAGATAGAGCCGCGGTAAGGGCTTGGAAGTGAGAAACTTCGCCTTCTTCGTTGGGATCTGAGTAGACTCCACGCACTACGTTGATGGCTAAGCCAAAACGGCGAATATTGACGAAGCCAAAATATACGGTGAAAATCAGGGCACCCAAGATCAGCACGACAATCACGATGGGCAAGAACATGACCTCCGTTACCCGGAAGGCATATTTTTTTTCAGCTTCGAAGGTGTAGGGTGAGTCGGGGTTGGGCTCAATGGTGAAGGCAAATCCGTCGGCGCTGACCTTTCCACCGGACTCAACGGGTACCGTTTTTAGGTAGGAAGCAGTAAGGGTTTGCACTTGAGCTAGGTCTTTGCCAGGCTCCATTTGAGGAGTCTTGAAAGTTAGCCCTTCAATTTTGCTTTCATCCCCTTCAATCAGGACCTTGAGCCCCATCGCACTACCCACCTCGTCGTTTTGACTGGCATCATAGTTAACGGTAATCTCTTGTCCTTCTACCTCAAATGTTTGACCTAGGGTGATGTCTTGACTGGTCGTGTACCGTAGGCGCATCTGTCCGTCAGCACCTTGATATACGGTATAGGATTTTCCATACTCCACGTCCCCCGTTTTGTCATAAGAGACCTTGATGGGAGGATTTTTGAAAAAATCACCTTTTGAGCGAAGCTGATCAAGCTCTCTAATCAAAACGTCTTCCCCAAGCTTGGGGGCATAAAAAATGAACCCACTTACGGGATCCCCAAATTTGGCAAAGCCATCGTTGATTTGGCGATCGGTGCCATACAAATCAACCTCTGCTTGCATGGATCGCTCGTAGCTGGGAATCGGAGGAGCTTGCTCTTCCATGAGGCTATCCGCCTCTTGCCCCCAGGAAAATCCAATTAGGCAGGAAGCCAATAGCCATAACAAAATTCGTTTCATACTAGGATTTGAAGTTAAGCTTCGCAAAAAACACCCCTAAAATATGATTATTCGATAAATTAAACCAGCTACTGAGCTTAGCTATCGACGACTAGGCCTTCTAAGATTGCAAATCAAGATTCTGACATTTAACTTTTGACTTCACCCGTACCGCCTTTTCTTCCGCCCACATGAAAAGTCTTTTCTATCTCATCATGGTGATTACGCTGCCTTTGATTGCGTATTTTCAATATCAGAGTTATCGCCGCTTTCATCCTCCTACAGATTATAGCTGGCCCATTTCCACGGAAGTTGACAGCAATTACCATGACCCTCGGGTCGTGCTAGATTATTATGAACGGGCAGAAGAACTCGGGACCTACGCACGTTGGGCTTGGAGTGAGCATGACCTGGACGTCCTGCATCCTGACCGGGACGATCCTGAAGCAAAAGAAATTCTCCATGCTTATGAGCTTCGGAGGGCAAATTTGCGCTATTTGGAAGGCAGGCTTATCCAATCCGCTCAGTGGAAGGAGCAAGGTTGGGACAACGAGTCCATCATTTCTCTAGAAAAAGATGGAGCCATTGAAGATCGGATCATAGAGCGAGAGCTGACGCGTTTCGAAGTGTTGGCTCAAAGGGGGGATGAAAATGCATTGATACACCATGTACAGCAATTATTGACTAAGCATGGATATGAGTTAAAAATAGATGGGGTTTTTGACATTGAAACGGAAGAAACGATTAAGGCCTTTCAAGCGGATAGGGCCATATTTCCAAGTGGGAAACTTGATCGTCAAAGCTTAGCTTTGCTTATAGATAAATAGACAACTGTCGTACTCAAATCATAGATTGTGTTACCCCTAGACAGGCAAATAGAACCTGCATCATCGACCACAGGGACCAGTTTTTACATACCCAAACGTCTACAAAACAACCCGACATGGCTGAAACAAATACCCCTCAAAATTCCCCTGACGAACAGCTCAATGCCATACAAAACATCATTGTAGGCCCGGCCATCCGGGATTTGAATGACCGCTTAGCCGCCTTGGCGGAGAAGCTAGACCAGCAAGGCCAAGAAATGGCGGATCTAGTTAGTGATCATCGCAGTGAGTTAGATCAGGAGATGCAAAAGCAGCAGGAAGAAATTTACGGCGAGATTAAAGAGCTCAAGGCCAATCTAGAAAAGGAGCTCGGTCTACAGGCGGAAGAAAAGGTTAGTCGGCAAGAATTGGGGAAACTGTTGGTAGACCTTGGGAAAACTCTGATGAAGCCAGGCTCATGACTGATTTTCCTAATCACCCAATTGAATACGGCTTAATTGGCAGAAAGCTTAGCCATAGCTTCTCTAAGAGGTATTTCACCCAAAAGTTTCAGCGCGAGGGCATTGCCTCAGCCTATGAACTATTTGAGCTAGAACAGGCCAGCCAATTATCTGACCTATTGGCTCAGCAGCCCCAAGTAAAAGGGGTAAATGTGACCATCCCCTTTAAAAAGGATGTGCTGACACTCTTAGATGAGCTGTCTCAGGAGGCTAAGAGCATAGGGGCGGTGAATACCATTAAGGTGGGATCAAATTCCCGGCTAATGGGATACAATACCGACTGCTATGGTTTTGAAGAATCACTGCGTGAATTTCTTGATGGCCAGTCCATCGATCGAGCCTTGGTATTAGGTACAGGTGGGGCAGCTCAAGCCATTATCTATGTATTGGAAGAATGGGATATCGATTATCGCATGGTTTCCCGAACCCCCAGTGAAAGCAATCAGATAAGTTACGCTGACGTATATGATCTGGACTTGACCCTGATTCCTTTAATCATCAATACTACTCCTTTAGGGATGTTTCCCGTGGTAGAGCAAGCTCCAGACTTGCCTTATGAAGATCTAGGGAAGGACCATTTTGTCTATGACCTCGTCTACAATCCAGAAGAAACCGAACTGATGAAACGAGCAGCCGCCCGAGGGGCCAAAACTTGTAATGGCCTTCGGATGCTAGAACTTCAGGCAGAGAAGGCTTGGGAGATTTGGCAAGAGGAAGGATAGGGTTTTTGTGTGGATATGATATACCCCTACGTTCATGTTTCTGTCCCTCATCTTGTATCCCGCATCTCACCTCTCTATTCAATTAGAAATAAAGGGATATCTCCAAATAGGTTGATGGGGGTATAGGGATGTTGGCGACCACCAGTCAGGTCTTTTACCCTTTGGGTAACAAATAGGTTGAGCTCCAGCAAGTTGATGACCTCATCGCTATTGTAGTCAGCGCTGCCATCTAAGCCTTCTAGCAGTGCCTTGGTAAAGGCGCCGTGTCCCCAGCGAGGGTTTTCATAGCTGAACTCATTTCCACTAGAGGAGGTCATGACGGTCAGACCCGGCTCTTTGCTAAGCAATTCTTCGATGGCTCGATTGACATTGGCAGCCTTAGGAGCTGCTTGGGCCAACAAATTATGCCCTGATTGGCCGCTGTGACAGGCATCTAGTAAGATGAGCTTTTTACAAGGTACCCCGTTCATGCCTTCAGTAAGGGCACGGATATCCAAGCCGGTCGCAAATAGTTGATCTCCCCTAACATCGTTTGGGAGTAAGTAGAGATTGCCTTTATGGTCAAGCGCTCCATGGGCAGAGATGAAAACCAAAATCATGTCTAGCTGAGTCGCTTCCTGTTCGAGCCAAGCAATGCCACTTTTGATTTCACCGAGGGTAGCGTTCTCATTGGTGATGACACGCTGGTAGACATTTTTGAATAGACTGCCGGACAATTGTCCGAATCGGTCAGCAATGGCTTGTGCATCCGAATGGGCAAAACTAAGGTTGATGGGCTCGTGGGCATATTCAGAAATTCCTACCGAGAGGACGTATAAATTGGGTTTAAACCAGGGTTGCTCCTCTGCTATGGGTTCTGGCTGGGCATGGCTGATCAGTTCATTGTCTGCATCACCTGAACTTGCCTCAGGTCCAAAGCGACCACGGGTATCGGTCTTAAGTAGGTAGCCATTGATGGTAGAAGATTGGGTAAAGCTTTGGGTAGCACCACCGATCAGGTAGCCACCTTCAGGAATCAGGCTAAGGGAGTGTCCCCATTCAGGCTGTTCGCCTTCGGTACGCTCTTGCCAAAGGATGCCTCCTCGTTCATTGAGTCCCACCAACCAGAGATCAGGACTTTGATCAAAGGAGGCAGTACGTCCCAAAGCAGTAAAGCCACCGCCTGGCAGGGCCAATAGATCATAAAAGGCATCCGCTTCAGCTCCGCCATGACTTTCGGTATCTGCCAGTTGGCCTGTAGGGGTAAATCGCCATAGCCGGGCATCTACCGATTCGGTGAGGTCTGAGTAACCCCAGCCCGCTGCTAGGTATTGACCATCCAGGGTTTCTACCACCTGTTCGACTGCGTCTAAGCCAGGCGAGTTAACTACCTTGCGCCAGATACCTCGACCGTTTCGGTCGGTTCTGAGTAGCATGGCGTCCCATTGGTCTGTCCCACCAGATTCAAGCTTTCCTCCTAGTACAAAGCCACCGTCTTTGGTTTCGATCAAGGCATAAGCCATTTCTCCTCCTCGGGTTCCATAGGTTTGTTCCCATCGCATTTGGCCTACAGCATCTGTACGCAGTAGCCAGAGATCCTGCTTGCCTTTTCCCCGACTGCCAGTAAATCCTGCCGCGGCAAATCCACCATCTTGGGTTTGTACCAAAGCTCTAAGCTGATCTCCTCCCTTTTTTTCTCCCCCAAATCTTTGGGACCACATCAGGTCTCCGTAGCTATCAAACTGCATGATAAGACTCATGGTATAGCCTGTATGAGGATGGCGAGAATCTAACACCAAGGTGTAGTTTCCATCTCGGGTCTCCACTAGGGAATAAACGTGCTCAGGGCCTGGGGTAGCAAATGATCGTTGCCAGATGGGCTCTCCATTGGCATCCGTTTTAGCGATCCAGAGGTCGCTGTATTTTCGATCCTTAGGATAGGTAATACCCGCCATTACGAAGTCACCGCTTTGGGTAGCGAGGACTTGATTAATATGGGTCTGTTGGTTTTGTCCATAAACTCGGCTGAAGGTCTGCTGAGCTAGCATGGGGGAGGCCATGAGCAATGAGAGGAGGATAAGGAGCTGCTTCATGAGAAGAAGTAGAAGGTTGATAGAATCTATCTATGTAGATGCCAAGATTTCGAGAGGAGAGATATTGGGAGAGTAAGACAGGGATAAATCGGCTTTGATGATTTCATCACAAGTTTACTTTCGTTCATCTGTTTATCGGGCCTCATGTGGGGAGATAAAGCAAAACTGAGTTAGAGAAGAAGCTTGTGCCTTAAATCACGTTAGATGGGGAGTTTTTACTTAGCTCAATCGGCTAAAACCCTCGGGCTCTCAATATCTTCCTTAAAAGTTACGTAAGTCCGAAGCATTTGGATTCAAATCATGGAAGTTGACAGAAATTAAAGGTTTAAAAAAACAAAGACCCTACTCAACGGAGCAGGGTCTAAATCTAAAAGTATCATTTAGCTATTACAGCCTATTGAACTACATCACAAACTGGTAGGCTCGCTCATTTTTGCCTTCATAAAAATTGATGAAGGCTTGGTTAACTACGCGGTTACCGCCCGGTGTGGGATAATTCCCAGAAAAGTACCAATCACCTAAGTGATCAGGAATGGCCTTTGAAAGATTCTCTAACGGCTGATATACAATCTCTAGGTCGATGTCAAAGTTTTCCGGTTTAATGATCTCCGTGATCTTCGCTGATACTTCCTCTTCGCTAAACGGAGCAAAAAGATCTTGTACCACGTTTCTCTCGTGCATGGTGCCTTCATTGCGCATGCCGATGATCTTGCGATAGCTTCGGTCGATGAGGTCCTCCATGCCTCTTTCTTTGAGCAGGGCAATGCCTGCTTGGAAAGCCACCAGTTTCTCACTTTTGGACATGTCGATGCCGTAGCAATCTGGATAGCGAATTTGTGGGGCAGAGGAAACGATGACGATCTTCTTTGGCTGTAATCGAGCCAGCATGGTCAAAATACTCCGGCGAAGAGTGGTGCCCCGAACAATGGAATCGTCAATGCAGACCAAATTATCAACACCTGACCTAACAATTCCAGTGGTGATGTCATACACGTGAGATACCAAGTCATCTCTGGCACTGTCATCGGTGATGAAAGTGCGCATCTTTACGTCCTTGATGATCGCCTTATCAGCACGCGGGTGCATATTTAGAATCCTTCTGAGCTCTTTTGGGTCACCATCAGGACCAAGAGCTTGGATCCGTTGCAGTTTGTGTTCGGAAAGATAAGATTCCAGTTCCTGCATCATCCCAAAGAAGGAGGATTCTGCCGTATTGGGGATATAACCAAATACGGTGTTTTCTAAGTCGTGATCTACCGCTTCTAGCACTTTTGGTACAACATACTTACCCAGGTTTTTCCGCTCTTGGTAAATATCTACGTCACTGCCACGGGAGAAATAGATTCGCTCAAAGGAGCAGCTTAGTTTGGGACCAGCCTTGGTAAATGCTTTAAGCTTTACTTGACCGGTTCGGCCTTTCACGCTTAAAATATGCCCAGCTGGCAGCTCCTCGATGTCCTCGGGCTCCAAGCCAAAAATGGTGCTAATGGTGGATCGTTCCGAAGCCGCTACCACAAACTCATCGTTGTGGTAGAAGTAACAAGGGCGGATCCCATTGGGGTCACGTACCACGAAGCAATCGCCATTGCCTACCATACCGCCAATGACATAGCCGCCATCCCAAATTTTGGCGGCGTTCTTCATGACCTTGGTTAGGTTGAGGTCTTCTGAGATCAAGCTCACAATCTCTGCTCGGGTATACCCTTCTTTTTTGAAGCGGGCATAGAGGTGCTCATTGGCCACATCTAAGAAATGGCCGATTCGCTCCATGACCGTTTCGGTATCGGTGAGGTAGCGAGGATGTTGACCCAGCTCAACCAGCTTCTGGAAAAGGTAGTCTACATTGGTGAGATTAAAGTTCCCCGCTAGCGCTAAGCTTCGGTTTTGGTACTCATTGGTCCGGATGACTGGGTGACAAGCTTCAAGGCCATAGTCACCGTGGGTCCCATAGCGCAAGTGGCCCAGCATGACTTCTCCGGCGTATTCGAAGTTCTGCTTGAGCCACTCAGCTTCCTGATAATTTTCGGGATTAGCGCTTTTGAGTTCCTTTTGTCGGGCATCGACCTTTTTGAAGATGTTGCCCCAAGGGTTCGGTTTATTGTCTCGCAGGCGGTTTAAGTACGGTCGCCCCGGCTTTACATTGAGTTTCACAACGCCGAGGCCAGCTCCATCCTGCCCCCGATTGCGCTGTTTCTCCATGAGGAGGTACATTTTGTTCAGCCCCCAAAGAGCTGAACCATATTTTTCCTGATAGTAATCGAGAGGTTTGAGCAAGCGGATCAGGCCAATTCCGCACTCATGTTTAATTTGGTCACTCACAGGTAGATGGTCTTTTGGTTACCAATGGACGAAGATAGGTATTAGGCAGTAGAATTTACAGACCGATAATGATCCGCTAACTCCTTTTTTATATAAATGTTGGATACACTGTACGCTTAAGATATGTCGAAGATTCGTACAAAATGGGGAATTGTCGGGTAGCTAGCAAAAACCGTGTCTTTTTGGGACGGAGAATGAGGGGAATAGTCTCTAAGTACAGCAACGAATTTTTTTCGACTCTTGGTCTGATTACGGGGTGAATATTTTAGAAAGTACGATAGAGGGGACTCAATCCCTTTTCTTTGATTTAGTGACATTAATCAATTCGAGCTAGCCTTGAAGAGGGCAACTTTGGTGTGAGTCATGATTAGTTAATGCCTAAGTCCTATGATCAAAGCCACTCCAAAAGACAAAGCCCATATCCTGGAAATCTTAACCCTGGCATTTTCTCAGGATCCCCAAACGATTTGGCTGGCTGAGCCGGCTGATGTCAACCAGTCAAAGCGCATCAGGGCAATGATGAATTTTGCTTTTGAGAAGAGTATTTTACACCAAGAAGTCTATCTGAGCAAGGACCGCCAAGCGGTTGCGATTTGGCTTCCCCCACAGGTTCTACCCAAATTTTCTTGGGGCTTATTTAAAGCCTACCTACACTATATCTGGTATCTAAAATGGCATGGTGTGAAGCGTAGCATGGCAATGAAAAACCGCATAACGCGACACTATCCCAAAGACCAGGAGTTTTGGTATCTGTGGATCATAGGAGTAAGGCCAGGGTACCAAGGGCTAGGATTAAGCTCACAGCTGATCAAGCCAATGCTGCAGCGAGCTGATGAAGAGCGACTACCAGTGTACTTAGAAACGTCAACAAGCAGTAATGCTGAGATGTATCAACGAAAAGGATTCGAAGTTTTTGAAGAGCTGTCTTTGGAAGGACCTAAATCCGCATTGGTCTATATGATGAAGAGGATGGCCCAATAAAGAACTTCCCGCCACAGCCGTAGCGTTAGGGAAAAGGTACTGATCCTGAATCATTTATTTCGTTTATTTTGCTTATGGCTCTTGATAAAAAGTATCTTATAGGATGTGCCAACTCATTTATTAAAGCCTCGTTTGCTAAGTAGCGAAGGGCCTCAATACCATAGCACGCGGAAGCAACACGAGACTTGGTCACTATGAGGAATTTGGACTAAGTCACTCGTTTTGACAATGAGACCTGTTTCACATTCATCATCACTTGCCATGTTAAGAACTTTACTACTCTCTAATCTCCTGCTAGGATTTGCTTTCTGTCTCCATGCCCAAGAAGCCTCTATACGTGACGATTTCGAAGGCAATGGAAACATTTCTACGTGGGCAGAGGATAACTGCCGGCTGAACTTGGGTCTACCCAACCCTTTCTCCGGGGCATATAACCCGTCCTCTAAGGTGTTGGAGTACCACGATGTCGGCGGGCAATACGCCAATATTCGCTTTGATATTTCAGGTACCTTTGACCTTAGTGAAAGCCATGCCTTTTCAGTTAAAATTTATGTTCCCTCTGCTGGGTTAACAGGAAACGCCCCTCTCCAGCTTTCTTTAAAGTTGCAGAACTCCACCCTTAGCCTACCTTGGACTACTCAGAGTGAAATCATCAAGCCAATCGTCTTAGATCAATGGCAAACCCTGACGTTCGACTTTGAGAATGACAATTACATCAACATCAATCCGAGTTCTTTGCCTCCAACCCAGCGCAATGATTTCAATCGGGTGCTTTTTCAGGTAAATGGAGAAAATAACAACCACCAAGTGTTGGCTTATTTGGATGATGTGAACTATGATGGACTTACTCAATCAGGAGGACCTTCGGGTGGTGGTGCACAGCAGGGAGACGATCCTGTGTACGACCAGTTGGTCTGGTCTGATGAATTTGATGGCAATGGAGCCCTAGATGACAGTAAGTGGTTTCATCAAACCCGCCTACCCAATAATGGAAGTTGGTTCAACAGTGAAATACAACACTACACCGACCGGGTGGTAAATTCCTATCAAGATAATGGCATCATGCACTTGGTAGCCAAACGTGAGACCTTTACCGACCAAGGAGAAACCAAGCAGTTCACTTCGGCTCGCCTCAACTCAAAATTTGCCTTCACCTACGGGCGAGTAGAGGTAAGGGCAGTGATGCCATTTGGACCTGGAACTTGGCCGGCTATCTGGTTACTGGGTAAAAACATTTCGGAAATAGGAGCTTACTGGCAAACCCAAGGTTTTGGGACCACTCCCTGGCCAGATTGCGGTGAGATCGACATCATGGAGCACTGGGGGACCAATCAAAGCTATGTGTCAAGCGCCATTCATACCCCATCTAGCTATGGAGGAACCGTGAATGTAGGTGCCCAAAACATCCCAACGGTATCCACTGCCTACCACGTGTATTCGCTAGATTGGTACCCTGATCGAATGGTGTTCGCAGTAGATGGAAATGTGCATTATGTATATGAGCCTGCGGTAAGGAATGCGAGTACCTGGCCTTTCGATAAGCCCCAGTACTTGATTCTAAACGTAGCGATATTGCCCAGTATCTTGAGCACCTTTACCCTGAGCGATATGGAAGTGGATTACGTACGGGTTTATCAAGAGAGCAATGCTACCCGGATTGAAGCTCCGGCAGCACCTGAATTTGCATGTTATCCCAACCCTTTTGAGGAGAGATTCACCTTGGAATTACCTCACTCCAATCAATTGAAGCTTGATGTACAGCTTTTGGACAACATGGGACGCCTGCTACATACCCTGTCTGCTCCCATTGAGAACAACAAGGTGGTCCTTGACACTTGGGAAGAATTGCCCAAAGGTATTTACCTGCTAAGCTTTGACTGGAAAGGGAAAGCAGAGACTCTGCGAGTTATAAAAAAGTAGAAAGGAAACCGCCCTCAAAGAACCCGTGAGCGGGGGCTGAACCTTATTCGGCTTCCGTTCAATTTTGGTCTCAATGTCCCATACTCTCCATGTCTCAGCATCTCCCTAAAAGTAAAAACGCCTTCCCTAATTGTGGCAGACATAGGGAAGGCAGAGCAAGGGACCAGGGGTCCCGGGGTTTAAGATCTCACCCCTTGAGGTGATTTCTTTTGTAAAATCAAAGCTACAATGGCAGACGTTACGATCCCAACTATGGGCGCAAACATTGTGCTTTGTAGAATATAGTTGCCCAAGGTGAAGTAGTCTTCGGCTTCGGCACGGGTGACTTGTTCTGTGCTGACGCTATATTCAATGGCGTTGGTGAAGTAGTCTGGAGTAATCATGGCGTGGGTAAGCCATTGACTCAGAGGAGTCAAAAGTGTGACAACTCCCGTGATGATTAACCCACTAATAAAGCCTTGCTTGAAGGTCATATAACCTCCTAGATCATTTTTTCGCTTGTCTAGGAGAGCAAAAACATAAATGGCAATGGCTACCAGGGAGAAAAGATTGGTCATGGTGGGGTGATCAGCGATGTTCTCATCATGCCATCCCATGGCTTTTTCAAATATCATCCACAGCAGGCCTGCAAGGGTGAAAATTAGCCCCCATTTGATTTCAGTGCGGTACTTACTCATGACTTGTTGGTTTTTTAGGTCTAAGGAAAAGTCAAACAACAACTATGCACTTTTGCTTGATCTTCCATCCCATCTCAGCGTCAGAAAAAAGCTCGATTGGCCCGCCAAACTCGATTTTTCCTCCTTGATCTGGCATGAAATATCGGCGCAAAAGTTACATGTTATTTTTTTCCCCTTCCTAAGGTATTGATGTAAGAAAGGGGATTGGTCAATTGGGATGCCCCCCTTTCATAGCGGCCAATAAGCAGCCTCAGCCATCGAATTCCAAGCATAAGAAAAGTCCATGACACAAACTGACATGGTTGACTTTGCTCAATATTAAGTCTATATTATTTCTAATAAGTGCCTAGCTACCAAGGGACTTGATATGTTTGCGACTAACTACTACTTAACACAATGAGTACCATCGGAGCCATCCTTTTAGTAGCGGTCCTGCTTGGCGGGGCCTATTTTGCCTATTGGGGCATCCGCCGCACGCTATCTGAAGACGTGGGCAAAAACCGCAGCCAGAAAAGAGCCTATCGGCGAAAGCGCTGAGGAGAACTTTTGGACAGATCAATCTACCAGTTCCATCTTCCACACCTTGCCCGGAGTCGTGTATTGGGTGTGAGAGGGAGTATTGTCCGTACAGCCACTGATATATAGAGTCTGACCATCTTCACTGAAGGCCAAACCCAAGGGGCGGTTGAGGTTGGCTCTGCTGGCGTCGCCACGTGGTACGCCCCTTTGCCCTGAACCGGCAAATACTTTTACCTCTCCCGCTAAACTTACCTGATAAATTCTATCGGTGCTCATGCCAGCTACGTATAGAAAACCTTCGTGATAAGTGAGGTATCCAACCCACATCAGGTATTCCAAGATATATGCCTCATCCTTGTAGGTGGGAATAGAGGCTAGGGTTGTGACCTGTCCATCAGGAGTGATTTTGCTAATTCGGCCACTCTCATGGTTGTGACTCACGTAAAGATTGCCATCCTCATCCGCAGTGATGCCTTTGGGACGATTTCCAAGGGCCGCAAAAATGGTAGCCACACCACTAGGATCGACTTTGATCAGGTTTCCTGATCTTTGATTGGTGATAAAGACGTTGCCTTGTTTGTCTACGTAGATGCCATCAGGGTGGCTAAGTTGGGTTCCACTTGGTTTTACCCTACGGGTATCGCCGTTTTCCGTGATCAAAAAACTCCCATCAAAAATCAAGGTCTGGTAGTATTTGCCTAAGTCATCTATATAGTTTCCTCCCAACAAGCCGTAATCGTCACTGGCTTTATTGAGAGCTCCTTGGGGATTGATTTGGTAAACGAAAAATCGCTCTTCTAAGTCCAAGGTAAAATGGCTCTGGATATCATAGGTTCCCAGAAGTAAGTTGCCTGCTTGGTCCCTAGACATGCTTCCAGCACCGGCTTCAAACTCGATGCTATGGTCCGAGATCAAAGAATTAGGTCCGAAGGAAAAGTCCTCCTCCATCCAGGTGAGGGTATGTGCCACCTCGCTGGGATCAATGGATACTGTCATTACGGCCACGCGATAGTTTTGCCCTTCCCGGAGTACATCTCCGTCAACGTCCTTGCTCTGATCGCTCAGTACTTTTCCCTGAAGGGGAAATATCTCATCTACCTGTACTTCGATGTATAGATCGGTCGGCAACTGACTAAAATAATCTGCTCCCTGATTGGCTACTTGGTCCGATTTGAGCAAAAAGATGCGATATGCTTCAATCGCAACCGTGCTGGTTTGCTGATCAAAATTAATTTCTACATCAGCCCCATTTCCCGCATTCCCATTGTCCATGGCCCGAAGATTTTTGACTAAGCCTAACTCCGCCGGAAAGTCAAGCTTAGGACCACAAGAGAGTAAGAATAGTCCCCAACACAGGAAGAGATAGGGGATGGGTGATGAGGTAGTCAGCATTCGATTCATAATCAGTAATTTAGTAAGCAACAGGTCAACTAGGTCTATTCACTTCGCTAACGAAAATCCAAGCCTTTAGGAAAAGAGAGGATGAGCAGAATCGCCTGAGATTTTTTATCTTTGCTTTCTCAAATAAAGAAAGTAGGTCAAATCATGCCCACGCCCCCTATTAAACAACAAGACCGGATCGAGGAAGTAAAAGATATCTTTTCTTCTTACCTGGACCAGAAGGGGCAGCGCAAAACCCCGGAGCGCTTTGCCATCCTGGAGGAAATATACAGCCGCCATGATCATTTTGACGTGGAATCGCTGTACATTCAAATGAAGAATAAAAACTACCGGGTCAGCCGTGCCACCGTCTACAATACCTTAGACTTATTGGTGGAGTGTGATCTGGTTAGAAGACATCAGTTTGGCAGTTCGCAAGCCAGATACGAGAAATCATATGGATATAAACAACACGATCATATGATATGCTCTACCTGCGGAAAGGTGCTGGAGTTTTGTGATCCTCGCTTAGGGGAAATCGAAAAAACCATTGGTGATCTACTTGATTTTAAAGTAAGTCATCACTCATTCACCTTGTATGGTGAGTGCCGTGATCAAAACTGCCAAGGCAAACAAACATAACCTAGTCCATGGAATTTTCATTTGCTTCTGATCAACAAATAGGAGTTTATCAGCTACTGGGAAACCTCATCGGCGAGAAAGATGGGATTCCCATTACCGACTCATTCAGCGAAAAGCTAGATGAAGGGATAAAGAATTTTGTGATTGATCTGGGAGATCTTCAACATATCAATAGTTCTGGCTTGGGGGTCTTGATAACCCTCTTGACCAAAGCTCGCAAGACCGGAGGAGAAGTCGTACTGGCTAACCCTTCGGATTACATTGGGAATCTCTTGTTGATCACCAAGCTCAACACCATCTTCCAGATCTTTCCTACTCGGGAAGAGGCGGTTTCCTCTCTGAACCCCTAGGTCTAGCCACCTGCTACTAAAAACACACTCATTTCATGCCCATAGACGTCTTACTTGGCTTGCAATGGGGAGATGAAGGCAAAGGCAAAGTTGTCGATGTTTTCACCCCACATTACGATATCGTGGCCCGCTTTCAAGGCGGGCCAAACGCTGGACACACCATTGTATTCAATGGCCAGCGAAAGGTCCTACACCTCATCCCTTCGGGTATTTTTCATCAGGGAACCCTTTGTGTCATCGGCAACGGGGTCGTGTTAGACCCTGTGACCCTGCGAAAGGAAATCGAAGCCTTGATTGAGGCTGGAGTGGATGTGAAAGAAAGGCTGCTCATTTCTCAGCGTGCCCACCTGATTCTTCCCTCTCATAAGCTCCTCGATGCCGCCTCAGAGCAGGCCAAAGGTGACAAAAAGATTGGTTCTACTCTGCGAGGCATTGGCCCGACCTACATGGACAAAACGGGTCGCAATGGCTTGCGCGTAGGGGATCTACTGCTAGAGGACTTTTCAGACCGCTATCAGGCGCTGAGAAGCAAGCACTGCCACATGTTAGATGCTTTGTATGAAGGCTTCGACTACCAAATCGAGGAGGCCGAGCAGCAGTTTATGGAGGCCATCGAATTCATGCGTAGCCTACAACTGGTCAATACCGAAGCATTGCTCAATGATGCCTTGGCTCAAGGTAAGCGAATCCTCGCCGAAGGAGCTCAAGGAACCTTATTGGATATCGAATTTGGTAGCTATCCCTTTGTGACCAGTTCAAATACCACTACTTCAGGAGCATGTAGTGGACTAGGGGTTCCTCCTCATCAAGTAGGTAGGGTGTATGGCATTGCCAAAGCCTACTGTACCCGAGTGGGAAGTGGGCCTTTCCCCACCGAATTACATGACGAAATGGGCGAGCGAATCCGCAAGGAAGGCAGCGAGTTTGGTGCCACCACTGGCCGGCCTAGGCGTACGGGATGGCTAGATCTTCCTTTGCTCCGCTTCGCAGTTCGCCTAAGTGGGGTAACTGATTTGATCATCACGAAAGCTGATGTACTTTCTATTTTGGAAGAAATACAGGTCTGTACGGCTTATGAGACTCCCGATGGCGCTACCCATGAAGTACCATTTGACCTTGAACACGCTCAGCCCATTTACACCCCGCAAACAGGTTGGAATCAAGATGTGAGTCACTTGCGTGAACAAGGAGAACTGCCAGTGGCCCTGACTCAGTATCTGAAAATGATGGAAGACTATCTGGGAGTTCCCGTTACCTATCTTTCCGTAGGTCCGGATCGGGAACAAATCCTAGAGCTTCACGCCTAGCCTATTTGGTTAAGTGGATAGGCTTTTAGGCTAATGAATAAGGCTGGTAAGGAATAACTCCCTTGCCAGCCTTGTATTTTGAGGAAATGGGTGCGTGAAGCAGCGTTGACATGATCAATTTCTGAGAAGGGATATCCTCAAAGACTTGTAGATAGTGGAAAGTATGCCACTAGCAAAACTCAATCGCTCCAGACAATGGTAACCCTGTTATTCTCCATAAAACTCACTCCGGAATAGTTCTAGTTCGTGGAGATAGGTCCTAAACTCCTTTCCGAAATCTGGAGGGGTAGATTGGCCAGCAAGACCTTGTCTGGAGGCAGGATAATCTAAGGCCTGTCGAAGCTTATGGACAAAATCATCTCGAT
Organism: uncultured Bacteroidia bacterium; assembly: GCA_964521065.1. Taxonomy (GTDB): domain Bacteria; phylum Bacteroidota; class Bacteroidia; order J057; family J057; genus CAYVAP01. The sequence continues at coordinate 19,352 of CAZFPQ010000036.1, forward strand.
CAATGTCTCCACCTTGGGGCACACTGGCTAGGGGAGTTCCCAATCCTTGCTGGGCCATGACCTTTAGGTTATATTTTTCCCAAGGAAGCACCCTGGCTGAGTCAGACCGTATCATCGCTGGCCGTTGCATGGTCAAATACTCAGCGGTGGTAGAACCACCAGGTTTGATCAATGCTATGTCTAAAGCAGCCATGCGTATCGACATCTGATTGGCGTTAAGCCAAGTCTGGGGGTGGAGTCGAATGCTAAGAGGCAGGCCTTGATTCATCTGCTCCAACTCCTTGAAGAGCTCCTGGTTTTTGCCGCAGGCAACCATCACGTGGAGAACTCGGCTTGGGTTTCGTTGGGACTCTTCTTTGATGGCATCGATATAAGCCAAAGTGGCCTGCTTTGCATAGCCTTTGGCACCAAATGAAATGAAGAGCAGCTTGTCACCTTTTTTCATCCCCATTTCCTGCCTGAATTCCTGGACAGAGGCAAGGAAACTTGGGTCTCTATCTTGAATCAAATTGGCCACGGCCTGGAACTCACCTTGGATGGGATATCCCCATTTTCGGTAGGCACTGATTTGTCTATTGGCCAGTACTTGCTGGTTCCAGCTGTCCATGAGAGGGACTCCTACTGTGAATGAGGAAGGATCTTTCTCATTGCCGAGATAACGAAGGAAGCCACTGATGTCAAAATCTGTAGGGATGATGAGAAAAGGTAAGTTCCTTTTTCGGGCAATGTGCCGGTAAAGATTGTTTGCGACGGGAAAAACGCTGATCAAGAGGTCAAACTCTTCTCGCATCACCGTTTGCCTTACTACCGGATGATTGCTAAAAATCAAGTCGGCCAGTTTTTTGGCTAGAATGAGCAGATTGAGCCGAAACCATTTTTCCTTAGAAAAGAGGCTGTCATACCAGTTTACTTTGGTTACTCCATCAATGGGATAGATGACTTTGACCTCATACTCACTTCCCAAGGCTTTGATGATAGACTGAGCAGCAGAAATATGCCCTCCTCCACCCTGGCTGGCCAAAATGAGGACTCGCTTGAGTTTCTTCTTTGGATTAGCTTGCTGCTTGGATTGAAAACCAAGGAGCGATTTGGATGATTCCTCTTCAATGTTGCTGTCTAGCAGTGCTCTGTCTAGCTCCCCTCTTTTTATTTTTCTAACGAGTTGAAAAAAGGAATAAAACTCTCCATTGGACCGGGTAAGTAAGCCAAGTTTTAGGGCCCATCTCAAGTCGGTCAAGAGCCTTTCAACTGGACGATGGGTTTTCTGGGAAAGCTCATACAGATTGGGAGCCGTATCTGGGTTTAGGTCCTGGTCCTGGGGGGCTTGTGGGAGAAAATAAAGCTCCCAAAGTAGCCCTGCAAGATTTCGCTTGATCCAAGAGGGTTTTCCTAGTTTTTGCCTATCGGGGGTGAGGGGGTTCTTGGTAGCAAATACCATGGCTTCAAATAGTTTATCTGACCAAAAATTCCCTGTTGATGGTCAAGATTACATATTACCCTGACATATGCTAGCGAAGCATGAAAGTTGACGAAAATTGGCAGGTGCTGTTTTCATTGCTTGGCCTATCTTGAGTCTAAGTGAGAGAGAAAAATGCCCAACCGACTTTCCACAGTTGACTGGTTTGCCTGAGTCCGTAGAATCATGCTTTCCCTCTTGGTATTCGCCCTATAGGTAGGTGGACATAAGAAAAATGGTCATTGGGGTATGGATGTAGGGGGTATGTTTTGGCAATTATTCATGGTTAACCCCAAAGCTCCGGAGACCATACCCCGATTTCTTCTGTCCAGGTGCTTAGCGGTAAGGAGCCTCCAGCCAAGCCAGCATTTTTTTCTATTTTGAGCGTGGATTGAGTCTCTAAACTCTCTACGTGGAAGAAACCAGAAAACTCCGCACGGTCCTTTTTGCCGACATCGTAGGCTATACAGCCATGATGCAACGAGATGAACAGTACGCTCTCCGGGTCCTAAACCAGTTTCAAGCTGGCCTAGAAAAGATAGTTCCTGCCCACCAGGGCAAAATCGTACAGTACTTTGGCGATGGCTGCCTGCTGACTTTTGAAAGTGCGACTGAGGGGGTGAACTGTGTGTTGGCTTTGCAAAAGGTCTTCATAGAGCAGCAGATCCCTGTCCGAATAGGCATGCACCTGGGCGAGGTGATTTTTCGCAGTAACAATGCTTTTGGCGATGGCGTCAATATCGCCTCAAGGGTAGAGTCTATGGGGGTGCCAGGATCAGTGTTGGTGTCTAAGACGGTCCGGGACCAAGTCAAAAACAAAGCAGAGTTTTCCCTGCAACCATTGGGCGCCTTCCATTTCAAAAATGTGGACGCTCCTATAGAGCTCTATGCACTAGCCAATGCAGGCCTCATCGTGCCTAAAAAAGGGGAGATGAAGGGGAAGTTGGCAGAAAAACCCCAAAGATCGGGCTTGATTGGGCAGCTATGGACCAAGGGCACAATTCAAGCTCTGCTGATCTACCTAGCTGGAGTATGGCTAGGAATACAAATATTAGAAATACTTGTTCCGCAGGTAAGTCGAGCCCTACCCTGGAATCAATTATTGTTGGCCGCTTTTATAGGCTTTATCCCCTCTTTGATTCTTTACTTGAAAAACCGGGAGCGGATTCATCAGCGGCAGTTCAGTCGGGCCGAGATCATCCTCTTCCCCAGCAACCTGATCCTGGTGGGACTGGTCCTGTTCTTCATGATGCGTTCTTCTAAATCGAGCTCGGCTGAGATGACCACCATCACCTTTCTCAATTCTGAGGGGGAGGAAGAGAGGTATGAGATAGTGGATCAGTCGCTACGTAAGGAGTTTGCCCTCTTTGCCTTTGAGCCCATAGACAAACAGGACAGTGCGAATGCCTGGCTTGGACCAGGAACAACCAATGCGCTGGACTATACCTTGGGCCAGGACAAATACCTGGCCGTGATGCCTAATTTTCCGAGTCCTGCCCGACTCCGAAATCGGGAATTTTACAGCAAGGCCGAAAAGCTCGAGCGGGCAAAAAACTACCGGGCGGACTTCTATGTAGATGGCCAATACCAGGTAGAGGACGGACTATTTACTTTTATCACAGCAGTACGCGACAAGCAAACGGGGACCCTAAGGAAAGAAAAACGCTACAGTGGGTCCGACCTATTCGCGATTACCGATTCTGTGACAGAATTCATTCGAGAAGCCGCGGGGCTTTCGCCTCAGCAACTGGCTTCCTCCGCCATTGTGGGGATAAAAGAAGGCTTTACCAACCACTATGAAGCCTATAAGGCTTACACGGTCAATCTTTTCTTTTCTGATTCCTACTTTAATTCTGATTTAGCCCGAGTGGCGGAGCTGGACTCGACCTTTGTGTACGCTTCCCTTGCTTATGCTTTGCGTGCGTTTGATCAGTCTCGTACTTCGGTGGCAAAAAAATACATTGACCGGGCGATGCGGTTTAGAAGACGCTTACCTTTTCAAGACCGAATTAGGGTGATGGCCTCAAAGCACCTGATCTATCAAGAATGGGATAAGGCTGAAAAGTTGTTGTTGCTACAAATCCAGATTGAGCCTGATCAGAAAGAGCTCCATTATGTACTTTCCAACTTGTATGCTACTACCGGACAAGTTGAGAAACTGATGGCCCATGCCACAGCCCGCTACGTCGCAGACCCTACTTTGAGCAATGGATTGGACGCCATGGATGCCGCTTTGTTGGTAGGAAAAACGAAGGAAGTGCTTCGCATCGGGAACATCCTGTTGATCCAAAACCCTCGACATCTTGCTACCTTATTTCAGATCGGTCAGGCCTATCTGCATCAGGGGGACTACGCCAAAGCACGGGAAACATGGGAGAATATCCTTCTCATTGATCCAGATCAAGAAGCTCAGCTGGAATACATTCTAAAAGCCCTTGACTATATGGAACAAAACTCTTCCCGGCCAGAAGCCCTTAGTCATTATGAAGGGGTGTATAGGATCTATAACCACTCCATGACAGCTCGATTCAGGCTAAGAGGAAAGCTCCTGACTTCTAAAGCAGAAAACCAGTCCGAAACCTATTTCTATCCCTTTGGACCAGATCGATTTGTGGCTGGGTCATTATCTTGGAGAATGCGGAGCCAGTTCCTTTCTAACGAGGCTGGACAAATCTACGCCTTCAAATACCATGAGGGGCCGGGAGAAAATCTCAATTACTTTTGGAGACAGGATTCCCTGATTTGGCAGGCAGAATCATTACTCAGGCAAGGGACGTACGATCACGCCTATGTTGCCTACCAGGCTGCCCTAGAGCAGCACCCAGAACATTTCTACCTTCAGCAGGCCCTACAGCACTTGGAATTTCTGAAGGCCACCCCCGAAGAGGAACTTCAGGCCCGCTACCAAAAGTTAGTAGGCGATTATGCCGGCGGCCGTAGGATCTGGATGGAAGAAGGCCTGCTTTACTACCAGCGAGAGGGGAGAACCAAACTGGTTCTCCGCCCCATATCCGAGACTCGTTTCATGAATTTATTTAGTTACCGCTTTAACCTAAAATTCTTAGAGACCCCCGTATCTGCATATCGCATCCAAGGCCATAGATACGATTGCGAGTCAATGAGTTGGTATGTGCCCGAGGGCTGGATTTATGAGCGAGAAAAGTGAAGAAACTAAAAATCCGTTGAAGGCACGCTCCACACAACAGGTCCTAGACCATCTGGAACCGAAATGAGAACCCATGCCTCTGGGCAATCCTGGCTAAAGCTTGGCCTAAGATGAAGCTGCTGTCACCTCTTCCAAAAAGTCGAACCAAGTTTGATAAAAAGTAATGGTGTTATCTAAGCCTTTGATGCCATGCCCTTGCCCTTCAAACTTCACCAACTTGACAGATTTGTTATATGCCTCAAGGCTATCAGCGAGCATTTCACTACCTGCAATGGGTACCCGACTATCGTTGGTGCCATGTGTGAGCAGCAAGTGTCCTTTCATCTTTTCCGCGTGGTATAAGGGAGAACGGTCGTTGAGTTTTTCCGCTTCTGTTTTGGGGTCTCCTGCCTCAAGGGTGACCCAATCTGGAATGTTACAATTCTCATAAAAGTGGATGATGTCGCTAAAGCCTGCGTGACTGATGCCAAAGCCCCAGTCAAACTCAACGGAGTGACCATTGACCTGCTCAGGAAAGGTAAGGGTACGCATGGTCGCATAGCCGCCATGACTGCCTCCAAATACACCGATACGACTGGGCGGAATATCCATCTTTTCTGAAATATATTGAGCGGCATAAAAGATATCGATGATCTCATTGCCTCCTAAATCCTTGTTATTCAGAGCAGAAAACTCCTTGCCAAACCCACTGCTACCCCGAGGAGATGGGCTAAGGACATAGATGCCGGCGTTGGCTAACACCTGATATCGAGTACTAAATGAATTTCCTCCCCCATAAAAGGACTGGATCATCACAATCCGTTCTTTTTCAGGTAACGGATTCTTGGGTTTGTACAGATAGGCATGAATCTGTCGGGGCTTTCCCGTTGCCGGATCTATATCGAAACTTGGGTAGGAAACACGCTCTACCGTAGCATTGTATACTTTGTTTTTGAGTTCCTCAGGTACATCCACCACCGTACTGAAGTCCAGTTTCTCTGTACTTACCTGCACTTCATCGATGCGGAACATGGAACTGTTGGAGGTAGCTGAAACCAACATTTTGCTCCCCTCATGATCGTATACATTCAGCACCACATTGCTGTTTTGCTGTAGAACTACCTCTCCATCAGGTAATGATACAAGATGGATCTGGGTTTCAATCGGCGAGGAAGTGGTAGCAAATAGGTACTTTTTGTCGTCAATGCTCAGTATCTCTGAAGTACCTAGATCAGTGGTAAACGTAGTCAGTTGTTTCGATTCCATGGTTTGTAAATCGAAGGAATAGACATTGCTGAAACCATCTTCATTGGACGTGTACAGAAAGGTATGCTCATCTAGCCAGTCTGAGTATGCTGATGGTATCGAGCGCTCCTGATCGGGATTTGTCAACAAGGTTTTGGTCTTGGTTTCAAAATCAATGTAGACCAAGTTTCCCCAGGTTCGGTCTGCATTTTTCAACGTGGTGACGACTACTCCCTTGCCTTCGGGTTGCCAGCTAGGTGATCCCCAGGTGAAGCGCATGCCCCCGGTATCTTGGGTGATCTTCTCTTCTTTTTTCGTCTGCAGATCCAATACACGCAACTCACCCAGCCGATCTGCTTTATCCCCCAGGCGGGCCACATAGGCCACCTTATCGCCGCCTTCGTTCCAGCGATAGCCAAAGATGTAGGGGACATTTGTTAGTTTTTCAAGCACCTGCGTTTCGGGATTAAGCCGCGATAAATTGATCACTTCATCATTGGATTCATCGCCCATCCAATACAGTTGCTGGTCATGTTTGTTGTAGCGGATAGACCATACATTTCGGGTGCTGTAGTCGATATCTGAGATTTTCTGCCCCTTCTCCAGGTCGGCATCGCCGCTTAGATCAATTTGCAGCAAGTCGGTGGTTTTACCCCGCTTCATGTAATACAGTTTTCCTGCAGCATACACGGGATTGAAATTGGAATAGGGAAAACCTTCCACAAAGGGACTCAGATCAATTTCCCTGCCTTTAAAACTTACGATGTTGGCGTCGATATCTTGGCTAGGCTTACTTTCTGGATTGCCACAACTCACTAGAAGGATTACCAGGAAGAAAACAGGTAGAGATCTGTTTGTTTGCATGTCAATGGAATTGATTATTCAGAGCAATGGTATGCACGCAATATGGCAAATATCCTTTCAAGTTATGCCATGGCGATTAATAGAGAGGGATTTGTATGGGGGTAACTTACCGAGACCCCTATCAATACTCCCGATCTGACCAGTGATTGTTGAACGAACTTGGATCTGGTTGCCACCTGCTGGAGTCCAAGTGGACCATCACCTCCGCCATCATTTGGAAAGATTGGTTTCGACTAGGCCTTTGCTTGGACTCGTGGATTTCGGGGTAAAAGAATTGATGGATCGACATCAGTTTAGGTAAATCCTGAGGCAGCATTTTTCTTAGTTCAGCTATGGGGGTATAGTGAGGTTGCCCTCTTTGATCGGCAGCAGTTTCAATGAGATTTAAGTGAATCCTATACTCCTCTGGACGATCAACCAATGCGTGTACATCAAGTCGGCTTGACGAGGAAGCTATTTTACCATTAATGGGGTGTATAATTTGAGCTGGTGAAAACCCCAGTCAGATGAGTCATCGGCAACTTGGGGCCTTTCTAGGCAGACTCAGATGAACAAGTATTTCGCGTTCGATTGTATCTTTACTTAGAATGCTAATAGTTTGAGGGAATAGAGGTGTAGTGACCAACAATTTACTCAATTATGAACCTAGCTTTAGAGTACTCCTTCAAGTTGATCCCTTTCCCATAGATATGTAAGCCGAAAACCAATGTCCACCTAATTGAACTAATGTTGTACCATCAGTAACAAAATGCATAACTCCTGGCCCCTTACCTGCATATGAAATCTTCTCTCACCAAATCTATAGTCTTATTGATAGCTCTGCTGCTCGGTTGGTGCCTGGGTTATCTTCGGATTCCATTTGGAGGAATAGGATCGGAATTTTGGTTTGGGGCAATGGCCATGCTAGGGGTGTGTTCCATGCTTGTTTTATTTCTGTCTGGTCAAAGACGGCGAGGAAATATATCTTTTGGCAGTTCCCGATTATTTATCACGATTGCCTTTGTTTTCCTGTTGGTTTCTCTGGCCTGGCTATGGGCACAAAAGGTTCAATTAGAGCAAGCTTTGCTTACCCAACAAGAAGTCATTGATCTCCAGCATGACAGCTTGCAACGTTCCCAAAATGAACAGCAAATTAATCGGTTACATGCGCTCCTACAACAAGCAGATCAGGAGCTTGCAAACAGCCCCAATCGCCAGCTATCCTCTTCCTTGATTGAGCAGCTTATTTTACTTAGTCAGGCTTTGAAACCTTATAATGTACTAGAATCGCTGGATACCATTCGTACTCTAAGCCCCGAGCGCGGCTTTCTTCTTCAATCCCTATTGGCCATGAAAATGGATTCGGTTTCTTGGGGAAAGATTATCAGTCAGTCTAATTTCGAAGGGGCAGACTTACGAGATGCCAACTTATCTTTTGTTAGGCTTTCAAATTCTCGATTGGCCGGAGCGGACCTTAGCTACGCGACCCTTGATGGGGCCAACCTGAATTATGCAAATCTAAGCCATGCAAACCTGAGAGGGGCTAAAATGAAGATGGTTCAGTTGAACAGAGTCAATCTCCATCGGGCACAGGCTCAATGGGCAGAACTTCAATCTGCAAATATCCAGGAAAGTAATCTGGGGGGAGCCAATTTTTCTCATGCGAACCTTCGGGATGCCAACCTAACCGCTACTCTCTGCAAATGGTCCTTTTGGCGAGGGGCTATTTTACGTGGCGCTATTCTGGAAAAAGTAGACTTTCTAGGATCAAAATTAATGAAAGCTGACCTTTCCGGAGCTGATCTGAGTTGGGCTAGTTTGAGCAGGACCGAGATCAAAGATGCTAATCTACGTGAGGCGAAACTGGATCATGTAGCTATTCATTTGGAAAATTGGCTCCAACAACTTGGTGAATGGAATATAGAAGGGAATGAGAAGCTAGTGGAATGGTACGAAGTAGTCGAAAAGAGGAGTATTCAATCTCAGTATCGGCTTCAAAGAAAAAAATAAGCTTACATACTCCCCTTAAAATATGCATCAGGCAGTACTTCTTGCATCTTCAAAGAGAACTTCTGGACAATAACATCTTCAGGACGAAATGGACTAAAACCGATTTGAAAAGCCCAACTAAAATAGGCTTGAAGCTCATTCAAGTAGTTAGCGAGCAGGTTAGCTGTCCAGACCGTTTCCCGATTTATTCCGAAATACCTTTTCAGTTCCTTTCCTAACTCCTGGCCCCACTGGTTATTTAACATGTCAATATAGTTGTCGACGGGGCCATTGGCCATGTCATTTAATTGTGCTTCTGTAAAATTTCCATGGATCAAAGCTGGGAGAGTTTTGCGTTCGTGGGCATCACCCACGAGATCTGCTACTTTTTCTGAAAAAAGGGTAGTCATAAAAGCTTGGGCAATGATATGGTTCACGGTATTAAAATAGCCCTTTTCTGAAAGCAAATCCAGTTCTGAATGTCGTACTTTTTCCTCTTCAGGGATATGACACATAATTGCTTCTGAGAGATCATAAAACGCGGCATCTCCTTCTCCGAATAAGTCTGGTTTTCTTCTGGCTAATAAGGAAACTCGTTGGAGGTCTTGCCTATTGCGTACCGAAAAAGGGGAGAGAACCAATAAGCTAAGCTTTTCAGAAAGTCCTTTATCCCTTGCATCCGAAAAATCTTGTTCACTTACGCCTTCACCTAACATGGCTCGGACCTCACTCCTTCCGCTGCAATGAGTCAGCTCAACCCACGAAGCTTTTTGTTGCCCATCTCTATCTGTGTAGGTTGAACCATATCTAATTTGAATTACCTCTTCAAGGGCTTTATAGGAATCGAAACGAGTTGTCACTAGGGCCCCACGGATTTGAGGTAGAGAATCGTGTCTATCCTCCAATTCCCCTGAACATGTCTGGTAATTTATATCAAATTGATCCTCGGCCTCCCCCATACACCCCCAAAGACTTAATAAAACTGCCCAAATAAACAGGTTTCGTTCCTTCCAGATAGATTCCTTAAACTTTCCGATATGGATGGGAAAAAAAGTCATGGGCAGAAATTAGAAAAAAGGCAACAAAATCGACGACCCCCAATTGGTTTAATCACCCTTAGAATCACAGAGGAAGCTATTGTACCATTAATGGGGTGTACAAATAACTTCCTCTGTTGATTTGAAATTTTTTAGTCGGTCAACTTCGGTGGGTATCAAGCATTTCCCTCAACACGCCTAGAACATGGGAATGACTGATATGTTCCTGTTCCAGGCGATTGGCTTGGGGGGAAGCTAGCAACCGCTGATACAAGGATTGTTCGGCCGGAGTGAGGCGATGTAAGTCCATGGCAGAAGGCGCGGCTACCGAAGTGGCAAAAGGCAAAAAAGCCTCGTAGGTAGCCTCATCCATTAGGAGGGAATATGCCTTAGAAAAGGAACTCCGCAATTGGTGCAGCATCTGGAAGCCCTGGGCGTCTAGGTCGCCCCAAAACCAAATCTCTGTATCTTTGAGCCAAGGCAAATGCTTGAGTAATTCGATGGCAAAGCCCTTTCCCCAGATCGCCAATGCATCTGGCATATCTGGAAAGGCGAGAAAGGTCTGCTTGTTTTCCATGATGAAGACGCGCTCAGCCTTCACCCGGAGTAATTTTGCTTGTGAGAGTGGGAGAGAAAGGTCAGTCAAGCCTGCGGGCAGGTCGGGCCATATGCCACTTGATAAGGTCCGCATGCGAATCAAGGGCTCGTCGTAGCGTAAGCCAAAGCGCGTTTCAAAGTGGCGGTCATCCTCCCGAATATGCGTAGCGGGCAAGGCCGCGCTCATTGCCTCGTTGAGTAGCCCTTTATGCTGCTCGATGAACTTGGTGTGAACTAGGATGGGCAAGGCCCTCAGATATTCCCCCGGAAAGGGATGGGCCCGGAAGTAGGTGAACACTTTCAGGATGTCTGTCCACACCTTGAGATGTGAGAGTAGCTTTTGGGGCTTGTTCGCTAGCCAAGGGAGTAGTTCCGGGGCTTGGTTGCGGGTCGATTGAAGTGCCTCGCGGAATTGATGGACCTCCCGCGTTTTGCCTAGAAAATCGAGGTAGTCCGACTCCGCTGCGAAAAAAATGCGCTTGGGCAAGGTCATCTCTCCGGCATGTCGGGTTGAGCGGGTGTGGGTTTCGACCGTATAACCTTTACCCGTCGTGCTTTGGGATTGTGACAAAAGCGCTTGTAGCGCGGGATATAGCTCTGCTAGGGGTTGCCGAGCGTGGCCTTTGTTGCCGGGAATGTCTAGCGGAAAAAAGGATTCCTCAGCCTGCGCGATGACAGCCTTCAGGTAGTCAGGATAGCGGCGCAGGGCCTTTTTGTGGATGTCTTGGGGGGAAAGCATGGGGAGCTGGAGAGGGTCGCTGGGCTGTAAGAAGCAGGAAGATTGAGAGTTAGGTTAATAAGAACAAGATAATAAAGGCTTAGCCAAGGTTTTTAGGTTGGTATTTTTCTTCCTACTGGCCCGAATTCCCGATTTGCGCAACCCTCAGCCTTCGTGCGCTAGAAAAGAGCTAGTCCCTTCCTCCTCATAGAAATATCAACCAAATGATTTATTTTTAAGTAAAACAGACCTATATGGCAAGGGGTTTTTACCATATATCATATGGTTGATGCACTGAGAAGAGATGGCTGGAAGATCACCCACGATCCCTTTGAGATGACGGTAGATTTTGTGGATTATGAGGTTGATTTAGGAGCAAAGGGCTTAATTGGCGCATCCAAAGTGGGACAGAAGATTGCGGTAGAAATCAAAAGTTTTGTAGGCCGCTCTATTATTAGTGAGTTTCACCGTATGGTGGGTCAATTTAACGACTACTATGTTGCTTTAGAAGAGTTTGAACCTGACAGGATCTTATATTTGGCTGTTCCATAGGCGACTTACAATTCCTTTTTCAAAAGACCTGTGATCCAAAAGTCTCTCTCACGGATAGGAGCAAGAATTATTGTATATAACCCACAGGAGAAAAGCATTGTCCAATGGATAAACTGAAAATGTACCAAGACATCGTTATTGAATATCTGAATACCTATGCAGCTAACTCCCGGCCTACCAACATCCCAGATGTCAAGGCCCATGTCATCGTAGATCGGGAGACGAACCATTTTCAGTTTTTGCGATTGGGTTGGCAGGGAAGCCGCTTTGTGTTTGCGGTTATTTTCCACTTTGAAATCAGAGAAGGCAAGATTTGGATTCATCGCAATAATACAGAACGGGAGGTCGTGGACGTATTCCTTGAGAAAGGGGTTGCTTCCGAAGATATTGTACTCGGGTTTCACCCCCCTGATGCCCGTCGATTTACGGGGTTAGGAGTGGCTTGACTCCCAATCCATGCCCGATCTCAATAGTTTTCATCGTGCAAAAATCAATGAGAAGTTAAGGTTCCAATGCTCCATCTCCCCCCTCCCGCAACACCGAAATCTCTACATCAAACACTTCCGAATTACGCTTCTCTCGATTCTGCACGTAGTGGACAGTATGAATGTAGGGCTCAGCCAATTGGATTTTGTCTAGGGGGGTGACGACCATCAGTTGCAGGTCTAGCTGCTTAAAGAGCTCCATGGCATAGATGGCGTTGGCGGGGTCCACCTTGCTAAAGGCCTCATCCACCACCGCAAAACGGAATGAACGGCTGCGGTGCCTTTGCGTCTGTATCCCAAATTGATAGGCTATAGCCGAAGCCAAGATGGTATAAGCGAGCTTGGCCTTTTCTCCGCCGGATAGACTTTGACTGTCCTCATAGTATTGGCGCTCCTGATCATCGGCCCGATAGCGCTCACTTGCCGCAAATTCCAGCCAATTGCGTACGTCGGTAACTTTGCGCCGCCAACCCTCATGTGCTGATAACTCCTCTATGATGCGGCGAATACGTAAAAAACTGGCCTCTAACTCTGTCTCGTCGCCCTGTGCCAGTTTGCCAGGGTCCGGCATGGCCTCACGTAACATTTGCTTGAAATCCCGAATGGCCGTGTCGCGGGTACGGGCGTAGGTTAGCTGAATGAAGGTCTCAGGGGTATCGTTGAAACGGATCCCTCGCAAAGAGCCGTTGATGGTCGCTATGCTCTCCTCAATCTGCGTCTCTCGGTTATCGAGGGCAGTTTTGAAGTTGGCGATGTCGTAGATCAAGCGTTCGTTGAGCCATTCTTTGAAGCGACCCTGGTAACGGGGCAGTTCTTCTTCTTTGATCCGAACAAAGAGTCGCTCAAACTCTGGGAAATAACTTACCTGCGCCTGCAGGTCTAGGGTCTCAGCCGTCCACGTGGGGTGCGCTTCCAATATTTCGGGAGCAGGCTGAATGAATCGCTGCATGCTCAGCAGGAGCTGCTGCTCAAACCTGCGTGCTTTGCGCCCAACGGACTCTCGCTCTTGCCCCAAAGCTTTGCGTAGGCTACGCTCCACCTGCGAAAGGGTCGTTACCCGCAACTCCTCCCCCATGATCATGGCCCCAATCGCATCCTGATGTGGCTGCCAACTAGTAGGATCAGTTTGCTCCAATAACTCCGATGCCCCCTCTCGCTGCTCCTGATAGCCTTCAATTTTACTTTCCAGCCGTCCACGCTGCTCTACCTGACGATCTCGCTTGACCGATACTTGCTGAAAATCCGCTTCTACTTGGTCCAGCCGTACCTGTAAGTCTCGCAAGTGATCTGAGCTTTGGAGAAGTTGCTTGCGTGTCTTCTCCAAGGTTTTGATGCGCTTTTCTATCGAGCGCACATCGATCTCGCTATATGTCTCAAATTCACGCAGGCGCAACGTCGCTTCCCGCTGCTGCTGAAGCTGGCGGCTTTTCTGCTTGCGCTGACGGATGTCTCGGTCTAGTTCGGTAAGTGACTCGCTTAGGGCTCGGATGCGCTGCTGCACCAGCCTGATGGTCTCTTGATTATCCCAACCAAGGATATGTGTAGCCTCCTGCCAGCGTTTGGGATGGTCGTCTCGCTCATACACGCTGTGCTGCTTGCGTAGCCCCTTTTCGTTGATGGCCTCGCGGTAACGAGGTAGGTGGCCAAAGCCTGAAACGCGTACGTGTCCGATTTGCTGACGTAGGTAGCCTGAGAGCCAATCGCTATGGATATGGCCTGGCTTGATGTCAATCAGTTCCAAGAGGCTGTCCTTGGCAAGCGGAGGACTCATCAGGTTCTCCTGAATCTGAATCAAGCGGGCACGCCCTCCGAGCTTGAGCCGATGGAGCGAAGCCAAAGCTGGGGTGTGTAGTTCCTCCGGGACCAGCATTGACAGCCCGATGGGCCGTAGCAATTGTTCGATGGGAATGCCCCATTCGTCTTTGGCGGTGTCTTTGACCTGTATGAGTTCTGCGGCGAAAGGAATGGCTTTTTCAGGTACGTCTAGGGCTTCAGTCAGCCGCTTGCGGATGCGAATTTGCTCTAGCGGCAGACGATTTTGACGCTGTTGAAGGGAAGTGAGGAGTTCCTGTTGCTCCTGCTTTTCCTGCTCTTGTTGATTTTGAGTAATGGCCAGTTGAGTGAGTTGCGCCTCATTGTTTTCACGGGCCTCCTCTAGCTCCATGAGCTGTTTGGTACATAGCTCTAAACTGCGGTAAAACTGCTTTTCGGAAGGTGCTTCAGGTAAGTCTAGTTCCTTGGCGAGTTGCTGGTAGCGTTGGGCTTGCAGCCGGCGCTGACCGAGGTCTTTTTCGGCTGCCTCGCGGTTGCGGTCAAGTTGCAGCAGTTGAATATGGGCTTCGTCGCTGCGGATGGCAACCTTGATTTGAGTTTGTTCTTCGGATAGTAGCTTTAGCCGTTGCTGCAGCTCGTCAATTTGATGGGTCTTCCGCTTGCGGTCTACTTCTAGGCTTTGCAAGGCCGTGGTGTAGAGGGCTACTTTTTGCTGGGCGAAAAAGGGCATCAAAGCCTGTTCTTGGTCACTCAATCGCTCAAAATTCTGCTGGGCCTCGTCATGGGCGGCGTGTTGCTCCACGATCGGCGTTAGCAGCTCGATCTGCTGCCGCGCTCGCTCAATGGATTGATAGGCCTGTAAGAGGTTTTCGTAATGCCCTCGCAGCTTCACAAAGATGTCTTCCACATCGCCTTCTTCCAGCATATGGGTGCGGATGAAGTCGTTGAGGTTGCCCAGCACCTTGATTCCTACTGTTTGTGCGAAGAGCGAAAGAGCCTTATCCGAGGCAAAGCCGAGCAATTGACTGAAGGCCTGGGTGTATCGTGAAAAGGAGTCAAAAGCCTGTGCATCCGTTTCGCGTCGCAGCCGTTTGCGCCAAGCCCCTGAAGGATCCATGGGGGTAAAGTGGCTGTCGATGTCTAGGGGTTGGGTAGCCACAAAATAGGCCCGTTTCAGCCCTTGGTTGGCAAACCAGCGGACTTGTGCCAGCGAGACGTGTTCGCCGCTATGGGCATTGTAAAAGCAGCCAACCAAGATGGAGTAGGCATTTTCGCGGCTGCGGAGATAGGTTGTGTGGGCACTCAGTCCGGTATCGCTTTGTCGGGTTGAATAGGCTCCCAACGTGTAGCTTTCCTCGCTGCGGTCGCGCCGGCTCTCGGCTCCCGATGATTGATTGTAAAAGCGCACTTGGGGTGGTACCAGCAAGGTCAATATGGCATCCACCAGGGTGGTTTTACCTGATCCATTGGCCCCAGTAAGCAGCGAACTTTTACCGCCCGGCTCCATCAACCATATATGCTGGTCGAAGGTGCCCCAGTTGTAGATTTCGATGGATTGGAGGCGAAAGCCGGAGGGAGACATAAGAGGGAAGTCAGAGGTCAGATCGTTTTCCTGTTAGACCGCAAGGCTGTCAGAGGTAGAGGGCAATTTCGCCAAAGAAAAGTAGCTTTTGCAAGCTTGAACCATTTTTTGCGGCTATCTGCTAACTCTCTGTCTGATCAATGCCGAATTGGTACCCGTCTGAGGGAACAGTAGATCCTACCGTAGAAGTTCGTTAAATCCAGGAAACATCCATTACCAAATACGATCAACCTCATATAAATCGAAAGCGGCATCAGCACTGACTATCGTAAGATCATTTGCCTATGCTTGCGCAATAATCATCCTGTCAAAAGGATCTCGGTGATGTAGAGGAAGGTTACTAATTTTTAACAAAGCAATCTGATCAATCGGAAGTAGCTTGATCCCTTTACTCTTAGCAATAGATATGAAGGTTTCAAGTGATACTGGTAGGTCCAATTTACCAAGGTTGAGCTTGATAGCCATTTCCCAGTAGCTAGCGACGGAAATCCATAAAATTTCTTCCGGGCGTTCGAGTAAGTCGGCTATGGAAGAAGGTAGCTGAGGTGCGTCGCTCAAATACCAAATTAGGGTATGCGTATCGAGTAAAAAGCGCTTCATTACATGTATTCCCTAAAATCATCTAATGGCGCATCAAAATCAGGAGCCATCCATACCTTTCCCTGGAGGCTACCTAATGCACCTCGACGCTCGGAGGAGACATAGTTTGGTGGCTCTGAAACTGTCTGTTTGCTCAGCAGAAATTCAAGAAAATTCTGTACCTCTTGCTGATGCGTGTAAGATAAGCGATGGTATAGGGCTAATATTTGCTGATCACTCATGGATGGAAAGTTGAATATTTAAGATACGAATTTTGGTAAGCTGTGGCCAAAGTGTGCCCAGAATTATTAGGGCGATTGTATCACACATTCGTAATATCAGAATTCCAAAACAGAAATACCCGTTTCCTGCTTCTTTGAGGCACTATTGTACAACAGGTTCACTTTTTCTATCTCAGGATAGACGTAATTCTTGTCAAACTTCGAAATTAGAAATGGCCTTTAGAGCCTGTAATAGCCGAAAAAATACTACGACTTTTTGATGCAATCGCCCTACAGAATTATAGGGAAAATCCTTTTCCCGCTGCTAAAACCAGGACTACACAGAGAGTAGATACCTAACACGTCTCAAAGTTGCCCTAGTTGAAGATTTAGACGGATTGAATGCGAAAACTGGAGGGAAGAGGTATAAAAGAGAAATCGAAGGCCAGATCGCTTTGTTGTTAGATCGCCTTGTGTTCTTTCAGGCTGTAAGATTTGAGAAGGATCATAGCTACACACAAGAAATTGGCATTAGTCATCCGTTAATAACATTTAAGTCAGGAACTCGCTCAAAGTGCCTGCGGTTTAAGGTACATAGAAAGTTCATGTCTCAAAGCAGTAGTGGTAATGAATAGATCGCGTGTGCCTATTTGTTGATTTTTAACCCTCAGCATGCGCCATATTTCTGAGGCTTTCCTAGATGCCAACTCACCGAAAGGCAATATAGATATGGGGCTTATTAAGCGCTCGACATCCTGCTTCTTTGCATCGTTTGTAGCACCTTAGAATAGCCCTTTCAGTCCCTAATCCACGTAAACTTTCCCTCGGTACCGCTCCATGAAGTATCGCTTCGGGGGCTCGTAGCAGGGATCAGTCTCGATGTAGGTTAAACGCCAATTATGCGACGCCAGGACGGGAATTGTATCGCGGCTAATTCGGCTAATGCCGGAAAACTTATACCCAAACTCGACCACGGTAATCTCTACTGCATCAAGGGGGGCTGAGCCATAAGGACGTAGACTAGAGACGGATAGCACCGCGCTTCTTTGGTAGGGGTGCTTGATTTGCTCTTCAGTGCTTGGAGGAAGGAATTGCCTGACCTTCATGTACTCCCGGTCATGGATTCGTTGTGGAATATGTTGGTTTATGCAGATGTAAGGTAACTCTGACTCAGGGATGGGTTGAGTCCATCCTTCGCTGATACGAAGTCCCCGGCATACGATTCCTATAGGGCCCGGCCACCTTTGGTGCCCCATCCATTGGACGGTAAAATGCAGTTTG